>JANNNC010000055.1:0-68828 GCA_031398335.1 Massilia sp. | reverse complement strand
GCATTTCGTGATGACCGAGGGATCGCACCTGTACCCGCTGGAGCACCCGAAGCGCGCCGCCCGGCTGACGCACGAGATGGTCCAGCGCCTGATCGGCAACCGGGTTGAGAAGAAGGCAATGCTGCCACAAGGACAAGCCTGAGGCGGACCGCTGCCGCCTTTTCGCGTAAAATCGCGGGATCCCAAGCAATCCTGAAAGAACCCAGCATGGCAATCAAGAGCGATAAATGGATCCGCCGCATGGCGCAAGAAACCGGCATGATCGAGCCCTTTTCTCCCAACCAGGTCCGGGAAGAAGAAGGCCGCCGCATCATCTCCTGGGGCACCTCGTCGTACGGCTACGATATCCGCTGCGCCGACGAGTTCAAGATTTTCACGAACATCAACAGCACCATCGTCGACCCGAAGAACTTCGATTCGAACTCCTTCGTGGACGTGAAAAGCGACGTCTGCATCATCCCGCCGAACTCGTTCGCGCTGGCGCGCACCATCGAATACTTCCGCATCCCGCGCAACGTGCTGACCATTTGCCTGGGCAAGTCGACCTATGCGCGCTGCGGCATCATCGTCAACGTCACGCCCTTCGAGCCCGAGTGGGAAGGCTATGTAACGCTGGAGTTCTCGAACACGACCCCGCTGCCGGCCAAGATCTACGCCGGCGAAGGCTGCGCCCAGGTGCTGTTCTTCGAATCCGACGAGGTCTGCGAAACCTCGTACAAGGACCGCGGCGGCAAATACCAGGGCCAGGTCGGCGTGACGCTGCCGAAAACCTGATACGGTTTTTAAAGGTAGGCCTTAATTTTTGTATCACTTCTGGTGGAGGCCGTCATGGCCGATTGCTGCAGCGGCGGCTGTTCTTCCGACAAGCCGCCGGTCGATCCCGCCTACCGGCGCATCCTCTGGATTGCGCTGGTCGTCAACGCGCTGATGTTCGTCGTCGAGCTGGTCGGCGGCTGGGCATCGGGTTCGGTCTCGCTGCTGGCCGATGCGGTCGATTTCTTCGGCGACGCCGCCAACTACGGCATCTCCCTGTTCGTGCTCGGCATGGCGCCCATCTGGCGCTCGCGCACCGCGCTGGTCAAGGGCGCGACGATGGGCGGGTACGGCGTCTTCGTGATCGGCACCGCGCTCTGGCACCTGGCGGCCGGCACCGTGCCGCAGGCGTCGACCATGGGCGCGATCGGTTTCGCGGCACTGGCCGCGAACGGCCTGGTGGCGGCACTGCTGTTCGCGTACCGCAACGGCGACTCGAACATGCGCTCCGTGTGGCTGTGTACGCGCAATGACGCGATTGGGAACGTGGCCGTCATGCTGGCGGCGCTCGGCGTCTACAAGGTGGGCAGCGGCTGGCCCGACCTCTTGGTGGCTGGCGTCATGGGGGTGCTCGGCTTGACGGCGGCGCGCAGCGTGATCCTGCTGGCGCGCGGCGAGATGAATGCCGCCACCGGGCCGGCACCGATCGTGGAACTCAAGCGCCGGTAGTTCAACGAATGTGCGGCACATGTCGGCGTTGCCGGTGCACGAAAGCAAACAAAAAAAAGAGGAGCCGGCGGCTCCTCTTTTCACGTCAACGCCAAAGCAATCAGTCCTGCTTCACGCAATCCACAAAATAATCGCGCTTGCCGTTCACCTCGCGCTTGACCAGTCCGTGCACGTCGGTCTCGAAGCCAGGGAAGCGCTCGTTGAAGTCGCGCGCGAAGCGCAGGTAGTCGACGATGATCTTGTTGAAGCGCTCGCCCGGGATCAGCAGCGGAATGCCCGGCGGGTAAGGCGTCAGCAGGATCGCGGTGGTGCGGCCTTCGAGGTCTTCGATGGCCACGCGCTCGATGTCGCGGCGCGCCATCTTGGCGAAGGCGTCCGACGGCTTCATGGCCGGGACCATGTCCGACAAATACATCTCGGTCGTCAGGCGCGCGACGTCGTACTGCTTGTAGAAGGTGTGGATCTGCGTGCACAGGTCGCGCAGGCCGCTCGACTCGTAGCGCGGATTGGCGGCGGCGAACTTCGGCATCACGCGCCACATCGGCTGGTTGCGGTCGTAGTCGTCCTTGAACTGCTGCAGCGCGGTCACCAGGGTATTCCAGCGGCCCTTGGTGATGCCGATCGTGAACATGATGAAGAACGAGTACAGCCCGCACTTCTCGATGATCACGCCGTGTTCGGCCAGGTACTTGGTCACGATCGAGGCCGGGATGCCGCTCTCGCCGAACTGGCCGTCGAGCGACAGGCCGGGCGTGACGACGGTGGCCTTGATCGGGTCGAGCATGTTGAAGCCCGGCGCCAGCTTGCCGAAGCCGTGCCAGTCGTCCTCGGCGCCGATCATCCAGTCTTCCTGGCTGCCGATGCCTTCTTCGCACAGGGTGTTCGGGCCCCAGACCTTGAACCACCAGTCGTTGCCGAATTCGGCGTCGACCTTCTTCATGGCGCGGCGGAAGTCGAGCGCTTCCAGGATCGATTCCTCGACCAGGGCGGTGCCGCCCGGCGCTTCCATCATGGCCGCGGCGACGTCGCAGGAGGCGATGATCGAATACTGGGGCGAAGTCGAGGTGTGCATCAGGAAGGCTTCGTTGAAGGCGTCCTGGTCGAGTTTCACCGTTTCCGACTCGCGCACCAGCACCTGCGAGGCCTGCGACAGGCCGGCCAGCAGCTTGTGCGTCGACTGGGTCGAGAAGATCATCGACTTCTTGGCGCGCGGGCGGTCGCGGCCGATCGCGTGCATGTTCTTGTAGAAGTCGTGGAAGGTCGCGTGCGGCAGCCAGGCTTCGTCGAAGTGCAGGGTCTCGATCTTCCCGTCCAACATTTCGCGCAGGGTTTCGACGTTGTAGACCACGCCATCGTAGGTCGACTGGGTAATCGTCAGGATGCGCGGCTTCTTGTCCTTGGCTTCGCGGGCGAAGGGATTGGCCTCGATCTTGCGTGCGATCGACTCTTCCGTAAACTCTTCCAGCGGGATCGGGCCGATGATGCCGAGGTTATTCCGGGTCGGCATCAGGAACACGGGGATCGCGCCGCACATGATGATCGAGTGCAGGATCGACTTGTGGCAGTTGCGGTCGACGACGACGATGTCGCCGGGCGCGACCGTCGAGTGCCAGACCATCTTGTTCGAGGTCGAGGTGCCGTTGGTGACGAAATAGCAGTGGTCGGCGCCGTAGATGCGCGCGGCGTTGCGCTCGGACTTGGCGACCGGGCCGGTGTGGTCGAGCAGCTGGCCGAGTTCCTCGACCGCGTTGCAGACGTCGGCGCGCAGCATGTTCTCGCCGAAGAACTGGTGGAACATCTGGCCGACCGGCGACTTCAGGAAGGCGACGCCGCCCGAGTGGCCGGGGCAGTGCCACGAGTAGGAGCCGTCGTAGGCGTAGTTCACCAGGGCGCGGAAGAAGGGCGGCGCCAGCGAATCGAGATAGGCCTTCGCTTCGCGGATGATGTGGCGCGCGACGAATTCCGGCGTGTCCTCGAACATGTGGATGAAGCCGTGCAGCTCCTTCAGGATGTCGTTCGGGATGTGGCGCGAAGTGCGCGTCTCGCCGTAGATATAGATCGGGATGTTCGAATTCTTGTGGCGGATCTCCTGCACGAAGGAGCGCAGGCGGGTCAGGGCGTGATCGGTTTCCTCGTGCGAGCCGCCGCCGAATTCCTCATCGTCGATCGACAGGACGAAGGCCGAGGCGCGCGATTGCTGCTGCGCGAACTGCGACATGTCGCCGTAGCTGGTCAGGCCGAGCACCTCCATGCCTTCCTTTTCCATCGCGGCGGCGAGGGCGCGGATGCCCAGTCCCGAGGAATTCTCGGACCGGAAGTCCTCGTCAATAATGATGATGGGAAAACGAAATTTCATTGACAGCTCCAATGCGAAGCGCCGTGGGAGCAGACCCGCCCGGGTTGGGCGGTCCGCCACGCACGGCACCGAAAAATAAGAAGCGGATTTTCGCAGAAAATCCGCTGCCCGGTGTAGGTTTTTTTGCTAGCTTATTACTAGAGTAACGGGATGCGCCCGTCGATGGCGCACATGAGCGCCGGATCGGCCCCGGTTGCTAGCGCGGCGGCCGCGCCGCAAGGCGCTGCAGCAGCGCCACCAGCAGCACGGCCCCGATCGCCGCCGCAAAGGGCGCGATCATCATCGGCATCGGATCGGCGCGCAGGCCGGCGAACACGCCGAGCGTGAGGCCGAAGGTGGCGACCGCGCAGGTGGCGGTGAGCAGCCAGGTGCGGCGCGCCAGCAGCGCCACGGCGGCCAGCGAGACCGCGATCTGCTGGGCAACCGAGGCCAGCATCCACTGGCGGTGGCGGAACAACGCCTGGTCGGATTTGACGTTCCATTCCCTGGACGAGGCTTCCCAGCGCTCGGCCTCCTTGCGTATCTCTTCCTTTTCAGCGCGGTAGCGGGTCACTTCGAGGCGGTAGCGCGCATGGTCCACGCCGGGAATGCCGGACGCCAGCTCGGCCAGGTTCTGCTTGTTCGACTTGGCCTGGTAATGGCTCCACGCGTTGGCCGCGCTGGTCTTGTCGATCGCGGCATTGCTCTTGAAGAGCGAGGCCTCGTTGTGCGTGCTGCTGCCGAGGAAACCGAACAGCGTGCCGATGGTCGCCAGCATCGCGATCAGCACCGCCACCTTGCCGGCAAAGCCGTCGCCTGCGCGCGAGGCCACGGCGTTCACGCGGCGGCTCCCTTGCGCACATAGGTCACGAAAGCGTAGTCGTAGCCGTTGGCGTCCGAACGGTGGGTTTCGCGCGCTGCTTCCACCCATGCCGCGCGGTCGATCGGCGGGAAGAAGGTGTCGCAGTCGAAGGTATGGCCGATCTCGGTGACGATCATGCGGTCGGCGATGTCCATCGCCGTGGCGAAGATCTCGGCGCCGCCGATGATGCTGGCCGGTTCGCCCCCGACGAGGGCGATGGCCGCGTTGAGCGAGGTCACGGCGTCGACACCGGCGTGGCCCCACGCGGGGTTGCGGGTGACGACGATGTTGCGCCGGCCCGTCAGCGGACGGCCGATCGAATCGAAGGTCTTGCGGCCCATGATGATCGGCTGGCCGAGCGTGACGCGCTTGAAGTGCGCCAGGTCTTCCCGCAGGTGCCAGGGCAGCTTGTTGTCGATGCCGATGCCGCGCTGCGCGTCGATCGCCACGACCAGGGTCAGGCGGGTCATCGGGAATCCCCTGTATGGCATGGGAAAGCAGGGGCGAACGCGCGCATATCGGTAGTCCTTATCGATTGACCAAGTGGAGAGGGCAGATGTTGTCGCGACTGGGCGTGCCTGTCAAGCTTCTTGTGCACTGCGGGAGAGGACGACGGAGTGAGGAACGGTTCGCGCATGCGGGGCAGCCGTCAAGAAAAATCGAACAGCCCGTCGCCCTCCCAGCGCGCGAGCGGCAGCGGCGACTGCGCCGGCACCGCCTTCGCCGCGTAGCGCTCGCCCAGCTTGGCCACCAGCCGCGGGAACGCGCGGCAATAGCTCGACTGGATACCGGCCAAACGCGCGAGATGGCGGTATTCGATCGCCATTTCGTGCGGCACGGCGTCGAGCACGCGGCGCACGCGCTCGCGCCAGTCGTCCAGCCAGGGCTGTTCAAGAACACCGAGGTCGCGCACCCGGTCGCCACGCCGGATCGTGCCGCCGGCGAGCACCCGCGCCAGCATGCCGCGCCGCAGGCCGAGCCGGCGCGCCAGGCCGCTTTGCTGCCTGTCCAGCTGGCCGCAGGCTTCGCACTGGAACATCATCCGCAGCCGCACCTCGCCACCGACCTGCAGCACCGTGCCCGAGACCAGTTGCGCGGTGTCGACATCGATCAGCAGGTTCTCGCGCAAGGTCTGCGGCGGCAGCGCGAAGGCGGCGTAGGCGCCGGCGCCGGCCAGCAGCATCTGGCGCGGGGAGAGCGCGTCCGCATGGACGTCGCCCTCGATGCCGACGCCCGCGCGCAGCACGAGGCTGTCGCGGGACGCCGGCGGCGCGCCGCGTGCCGGCCGCGCCGCCAGCGCCAGTACGGTGCCGATCTCCATGCCGTTCCTTAGCGCCGCAGGCTGCACACGAGGCCGTCCTCGACGGCGATCCGGCTGGCGGCCGGTTCGGCCAGCAGCGCGCGCCCGATGCGGTCCTCGGCGTCGGCGGTGGTGCGGCTGATGCCGAACAGCCTGCAGACCGCGCGCGCCAGGCCCTCGCTGCTGGTCGCGTCCTGCTGCGCCAGCAGGTAGAGCGCGGCATTGCCCAGCTCCTCGGCCGGGATATCGTCGATGGCGCGGCGCGAATCGGCATCCGCGTCGGGGACCCGCAAGCCATCCCAGGCGGCAGGCGACACGCCTTCCGGCCAGTACACGGCGGCGCCGTCGCCGCCAACGACCGGCGCGTGCGGCACCAGCCGCGCCAGATGCTCTTCCGCGCGCCGCGTCAAACGCGCCACGCTCCAGGCACGCGCCACCCGCCTGAACAACACAGCCTGCAGCACCGGCCCTTCGCTGCGGATCACGTTTGCAAGCTGGGCCCGCAGCAGCATCGTCGAGGCCTTCTCATAGAACAGCTCGGCCGCGCCGCCGTCGATCACGGCGGCGCGATAGGCGGCCAGGCCGGAGGCCGGCGCCTCCTCAAACGGCGCCGGCTCGGCGGAAGCCGCCAAGGGCTCCGCTGCCGGCTCGGGCTCGGGCGCGGGCAGCACCTCCGCCATGTTCTCGATCGGCTGGTTGACCAGCGCTTCCAGGCGCGCAATCAGGCGCGTGCCCGGCCCTTCAGGATCGATCCACCAGTCGGTCGACCAGATCCGGTGCAGCTCCCAGCCCAGGCCTTCGAGCACGTGCTGGCGCAGGCGGTCGCGGTCGCGCGCGGTGGCGGCCGAATGGTAGCTGGCGCCGTCGCATTCGACGCCGAGCAGGTAGCGCCCCGGCGCGCGCGGATCGACCACGCCGATGTCGATCCGGAAGCCCGACACGCCCACTTGCGGATGGGTCTCCCAGCCGCGCTCGCGCAGCAGGGGCGACGACCTGGCGCTCGAAGGGGCTGTCCGGCTCGCGCCCGGTCGGGATGCGCTGCTCGACCAGGGCGCGCGGCCCGCGGATCGCGAACTCCAGGTAGTGCTTCAGGTCGCGCACGCCGCTGGCGCGCACGCGCGACAGGTCGATCTGTTCCGGCATGAGCGTGCTGTAGACAACCACCTGCTGGCGCGCGCGCGAGACCGCCACGTTCAGGCGCCGGTGGCCGCCTTCCAGGTTCAGCGGGCCGAAGTTCAGGCTCACCTTGCCGGCCGCGTCCGGGCCGTAGGTGATCGAGAAATAAATGATGTCGCGCTCGTCGCCCTGGACGTTTTCCAGGTTCTTGATGAAGAGCGGCTCCTGGCTCGCCTGGGCCAGCGCCGCGTCGAGCGGCGGCGCGGCGCGCCGGCGTTCGTCGAGCATGCGCTCGATCAGGGTTTGCTGCGCCTGGTTGAAGGTGACCACGCCCACGCTCTGGCGCCGGCGTGCCGGGTCCAGGTAATGCGCTTCGATCGCCTTGACGATGGCCTCGGCCTCGGCGCGGTTGGTGCGCGAGCCGCCGCGGTCGTACACGCCGTGCACGCGCTGGAAGCGCACGCCCGTGTCTTCGGTATGGGGCGAGGGGAAGGTGACCAGCGCATTGTCGTAATAGGTGACGTTGCTGAAGGTGATCAGGCTTTCGTGGCGGCTGCGGTAATGCCAGTGGAGCGTGAGCTGCGGCATGCCGATGCCGAGGCATTCGTCGAGGATGCTCTCCAGGTCCTGCAGCTCGGCATCAAAGTCGTCCTCGCCGTCATCGAGTTTATTGAAGAAGCTCGTCGGTGGCAGCTGCTTGGGGTCGCCCACGCAGACCAGCTGGCGCCCGCGCGCGATGGCGCCGACGGCGTCCCACACCGGGATCTGCGAGGCTTCGTCGAAGATCACCACGTCGAACTGGGCATGGCCGGCGTCGAGGTACTGCGCCACCGACAGCGGCGACATCAGCAAGCAAGGCTTCAGGCGCGGCATCAGGGTCGGCAGGTTCTGCACCAGCTGGCGCACCGGCATGTGCTTGCGCTGCTTTTGCAGTTCGCGGCGCAGCTTGCCCATCTCGGAGTCGGCGCCGGGCGCGGTACCGCCGCTGGCCGGAATCTGGCCGGCGAGTTTTGCCACCACGTATTGTTCGGTCAGGGTCTGGAAGCGCGCGTCGGCCTGGCGGAATTCGGCGATCTTGCGTTCGTGGTCGGCGCTCGAGAAGGCGCACAGGACCGGCTCGGCGCCGATCGCTTCGCGTACCCACCAGTTGCGGTAGCTGAACTCGAAATAGTCGGCGACGCTTGCCAACGGCGTGTTGCCCGCTTCGAGCGCGTCGACGATGCCTTGCAGGCCGCTGCCGATGGCCTCATGCCGTGCGCGCTGCCACAGGCTCCACGGCTGCAGCTGGCGCGCCGCCTGGCGCCAGCCCCGGAGCATGGCAAGCAGGCGGTCCAGGGCCGCCGGCGCGGACACATCCTCTCCCTGCAGGTGGGCGCTGCCGGCCAGGGTTTGCACGGCGTCGATGCCGTCGACGCACAGGCGCCAGGCCTCGCGGTAGGCCAGCAGCAGGCGTCCGTGCGCCAGCTCGCTGCCAAGCAGCGCGCGCTGGCTGTCGACCAGGGCGCCGAGCTTGTCGCGCAGGAGCGCCGTCAGTTCAGGGTCGCCGCCGCCCAGGCGCAGCGTGGCCCGGGCGAAGCGCGCCGCCCACTCTTCGGCTGCCTCGACCCTGGCCCAATCGGTTTTATGCCGGGCGAAATCGTGTTCGAGCAGGACTGCCGATTCCGGCGCCATCGCGCCGATCGCCCGGTCCTCGGTATTGAGCGTGGCGAGGGTGTCGAGGAGGCCGGACATGCCTGCTTCGGGCGCACGCTGTCCATCGTTGCGATAGCCTCCGAGGCGCTGCAGCACGGCGCGTTTCGCGAACCAGCTTTTCGGCCACCAGCTGTGCGCGGCCGCGCTCCATTCGGCGCGCAGCGCCTGCGCGTCGAGCGTGGCCACGTCTTCGCGCCAGGCGCTCTTGAGCGCTTCCCAGGCAGCCGCGCGCGCCAGGCCGTGGCGGCGCAATACCGACAGGCGGGTGCGCGCGGATGCGTCGTGGGCGGCGCGCGCCACCCCGGCCGGTACGCCTGGTGCGGCCAGCAGGATGCCGGCCAGCTCGTCGAGCACGCCCAGCTCCAGCATCGACAGGCCGCCGTGGTCCAGCCCCAGCAAACCGAAGAAGCGCCCGGCCGCTTCCTGCAAGGCGTTCGCCTTCGCTTCCAGGCCAGCCGCGCCCTGCAGCAGCGTTTGTTCCCAGGCCGGCGTCCAGTCGCGCCGTGCGATCTGCTGCAGCGGGTGGCCGGACAGCGATGTCAACTGGCCGGCCAGCGCCGCCATCTGTCGGCAGCTGGCGCGCAGCGCATCGAGCTCGGTCCGCGTATGGGCATCGAGCGAGGCGAAATGCATCTGCGCCGGGCGCCAGCCGGGATGCGCGACCGTGGTGCCGATCGCGTCGTAGATGGTCAGCTCGTTAGCGTGCACGCGGTGCAGGGCGCCGGCCACACCGTTCAGGTCCTGGCGCAAGGCCCACAGGCGCTCCGCTTCCAGCTCCCAGTCGCGCACGGTGCGCGTGGAGGCCGCGTCGAGCGCCGTGCCGAGCTGCTTGAGGACGTCCGCCTTGCGCGCCTTGGCCGAATGCAGCTCGAGGCAGAAGGCGCCCAGGCCGAGTGAACTCAGGCGCCGGTGCACGACGTCGAGCGCCGCCATTTTTTCGGACACGAACAGCACCGTGCGCCCGGTCGCCACCAAGTGGGTGATCAGGTTGGTAATGGTCTGGCTCTTGCCGGTGCCGGGCGGGCCCTCGATCACCAGGTTCTTGCCGCCGCTGGCCACGCAAATCGCGCGTAGCTGCGAGGAGTCCGACAGCATCGGCGCGAACAGGTCGTGCGGCCGGTGCGTCTCGTCGAGCGTGCGCGGCTCGAACCCGAGCGCCTCGCTGGCAAAGGCCTTGCCGGGATTGTTGATCAGGTGGGCGACGACGCTGTTTTCCTGCAGCTGCCGGTGGCGGTCCTGCAGGTCTTTCCACATCAGGTATTTGGTGAACGAGAAGATCCCCAGTTCGACCGTTTCCTTGACCTCCCATCCCTTCAGTTCGCCCACGTTCAGGCGGAAGCTTTGCAGGACAGCGCCGACGTCGATGCCTTTGTCGTCGCCCGGCAGCACCTCGAAGGCGGGCAGCTTCAGATGGAAATCCTGGGCCAGCTTCTGGCGCAGGGTCGGGTTGACCAGCGCCTCGTCGTCGTGGCGCGTCAGGCGAAAGCCGCTGCGCACCGACTGGCGCGACAGCGTCACGGGAATCAGCAGGATCGGCGCCAGGTGGGTCGCCTCGGCGTCCGCGCTTTCCTGCCATTCCAGGAAGCCGAAGGCGAGGAACAGGGTGTTCGCGCCGCCTTCCTCCAGGCCTGTCGAGGCGGCCCGGAACACTTCGAGCAGGCGTGCGTCCAGCGCTTCAAGCGTGCTGTCGACCACGATCTCGCCGTGGCCCAGCGCATCGAGTGCGAGCGCATCGAGCGGTGTCGCGCCATTGCGTGCGTGGTAGGTAGCGGCGTCGCGGTTATCGGCGCCGGTCATCAGGGGCGGCAGCGCGCGTATCCTGAACTCCCTGCCGTCGGCCAGGCTGTCCTCGAAAGCGCCCAGGTCCGGGCAGACCACGCGCAGCGTTGTCTTCGAGGGCTTGAAGTTGAGCAGGCGGTTACGCAGCGTCAGGTCGAGCAGGCGGCTTTTCCACTTCGCCAGGCGGCCTTCCGGCGTGTTGGCAGCCAGCTCGCGCTGCGGCAGCGCGCTTGGGTCGAGCGGCGGCAGGGAGGGCATCGCCTCGATCGCCGGGGCGCCGCTTTCCAGCACCGGCACGGCCGGCTCAATCGAGGCCGAACCCGAGGGCAGCGGACGAATCTGGGCTTCGCGCGCGCGCCGCACGTCGATGGCGCAGGTGAAGGTGCTGTCGTCGGCCAGCTGGTCTTCGCCTTGCCTGCAGGCGGCGCGCAGCAGCGTGCCGGCGCCGCCGGTGACGCTGGTGGTCTCGAATACCATCAGTTCGCCCGACTTGACGCGCTTGCGCACCGACTGCACGTCGTCCACCAGCGGGCTCGGGAAAGTCGTTTCGACCAGCCAGGCGCCAACCCAGGCGTGGCCCTCCTTGATCAGCAGGACCGGATTCAGGCCGGCCTGTTCGAGGCAGGAGGCGAACAGCATCACCAGGTCGAGGCAGGTGGCGACCCTGGTGCCCTGGATACGCTCTGGGGTGCGGATCTTTTGCCCGTCGCTGCCGAACGAAGCCGGCGGATTCGAATACTGCAGGTCTTCGGCCACAATCGTGCTGTAAATCGCCGACATCTGCTTCCACACGTGCTCGCGGTTCTTCGACTGGTAGCCGCTCATCGCCAGGCCGGGCGCGTTTGCGCGCAGCAGCGCCGAGGCCCTGGCCAGCAAGCGGTCGACGACCGGCGAATTGGGCATGCAAAACGCCGCCAGCAATTCGGGCAGGGCGCGGGTTCCGGCCCACTGGTCGTAGGCCAGTACCTCGATCGGGTGCACTGCTTGCGCCGCCGCGACGCCGCCGACGGTGACATCGACGCTGACCGCGCCGCGTTCGGACTCGTCGAGCGCGGCCAGGTAGCGGTGATCCGGCTTCAGGTCGAGCGGCGCGACGCGCCTTGCTTCCCCGGGCGCCAGGCGCTCGAAATGCAGGCGTTCGCCGAGGGCGAAGGCAGGCGCGCAGGTGACCAGCACTTCGACGTCGTCCAGGGGCGTCTCGCCGGCGTTCGTCAGCGTCAGCGCGCGCAGTACCGGGAGATTGTTCTGGATCGCCGCGTAACCCGTGGTGGGGTCGGCGTGGATCTCGATATGCAGGGTGGCTGGGCGAGGTGATGCGGCGGTGGGGTGGGGCAAGACTGGCTCCGCGAGCTGGTCCATGGTCATGATGCGATCCTGAGAAAAGGAAAACCCGCCAGGCGTGCGCGAGGCGGGCAATGCTTCAATCTAAAGGATGAGTCCTGCCTTGTCAATCGTGTACCGCTGGCGCGCACACAGGCCGCGCGTGCTTCGATCGCGCAGGCGTTTTTATACCGCCACCGGCGCCTTGATCCCGGGATGCGACTGGTAGTCGAGAATCTCGAAATCCTCGAAGCGGTAGTCGAAGAGCGACTCCGGCTTGCGCTTGATGACGAGTCTCGGCAGCGGGAAGGGTTCGCGCGAGAGCTGCAGGTCGGTTTGCTCGAGGTGGTTCGAATACAGGTGGCAGTCGCCGCCGGTCCAGACGAAGTCGCCCACTTCCAGGCCCGCCTGCTGCGCCATCATGTGGGTCAGGAGCGCGTAGGACGCGATATTGAAGGGCACGCCCAGGAAGATGTCGGCGCTGCGCTGGTAGAGCTGGCAGGACAGCTTGCCGCCGGCGACGTAGAACTGGAAAAAGGCGTGGCAGGGCGGGAGTTTCATTTGCGGGATGTCGGCCACGTTCCAGGCCGAGACGATCATGCGGCGCGAGTCAGGCGTGCTGCGGATCTGTTCCAGCACCTGCGCGACCTGGTCGATGTGTTCGCCGGTGGGGGTCGGCCAGTTGCGCCACTGGTAGCCGTAGATGGGACCGAGGTCGCCGTTGGCGTCGGCCCATTCGTCCCAGATCGAGACGCCGTTTTCCTTCAGGTAGGCGATGTTGGTCGAGCCCTGCAGGAACCAGATCAGTTCATGCACGATGGATTTGAGGTGCACCTTCTTGGTGGTCACCAGCGGAAAGCCGTCGGCCAGGTTGAAGCGCATCTGGTGGCCGAACACGGACAGGGTGCCGGTACCGGTGCGGTCGGTCTTGAGCGCGCCATGCTCTTTCACATGGCGCATGAAGTCGAGGTATTGGCGCATTGCTGTCCTTCCGGGGAAACGCGCTATTTTAACTGATGCGCAAGGCAGCCGAGAAAATCGCCAGCGCCTCGCGCAGGCGCGCTTCCGGAACGGCGAGCAGATTGTCGCCGACGTACAGCTCGAAATAGCTCGTGCCCGGCAAGACACCGTGGGAGATGCGGTTGAACAGCCAGATGCCGTGGCGCCCGGCGAGTTCGGTGCGGATCGCCAGCGCGCGCTCGCGGTCCACGTCCAGGTGCAGGTGCAGCATGTTGGCGCCCGGCCTGGCCGGGTTGACGCGAATCTCCGGGTGCGCGCGCAGGAGTTCGTACAGCAGTTCGGTGCGGCGGAAGTAATTTGGCATGGCGGCCAGACGTGCATCGAATTGCATGGCGGCCGACACGACGTAGGGCGAGCGGTGGACCAGGTTGCCGCCCTGGCGCCGGGACCATTCGGCGGCGCGGTCGACAAAGCTGCGGCTGCCCAGCAGCATCGCGCCACCCAGGCCGCCGATGCCCTTGTACAGCGAGACGTACACGGAATCGAAGCCGGCCGCGATTTCCCGGGCGCTGCGGCCGTAGCCGGCTTGCGCTTCCCACAAGCGCGCGCCGTCCATGTGCAGGTGGGCGCCGCGCTTTTTGCAGTGGGCCTTGATCGCCTCGAGTTCGTCCCACGGCGACAGCTGGCCGCCGATCTCGCGCATCGGAATTTCCAGGCCGACGGCGCCGAGCTTGTCCGGCACGGCTTCGAGGTCGGCAGCGAGCCAGGGGCGGGTGCGCTCGCCCACGTGCAGGGCGTCGAAGTGGTCCAGAAGCTGGTAGTTGGAGCCTTCGTGGACAACAATGTGCGAGGTCGGGTGCAGCGCGGCCGGGGCCTTGCCGCGATCGGCGCAGGCCAGGCGCAGGGCGGTCGCCTGCGCCATGGTACCGCTGATGCAGAAGACGGCGGCCGGAAAGCCGAGCAGGGCGGCGATCTTGTCCTCGAAAGCTTCGATCAGCGCGCCGCCGCCGTAGACGTCGTGCTCGACCTTGTTCGCCTCGCACCAGGCGGCCATGGCCGCGTAGGTCTCGGCGGGTGTGCGGGCGCTGTGGCCGGGGAAGACGGTGTCGCAGCGGCGGATGAGTTCAGCGTCGGTCAAGATGGGCTCCGGGAGTGGGGCACAACTTTACACCGTCAGGACCGAAGCTGGAAGCGGAGGCGAAATACGTAGAGCGTATGGAAATGACCGGCGCACGTCGTCGTTGGCCGGTCGTTGAAACGCGAGATCAGCCGTGCGTCAATGCCACGCGCCGCACTGGCGCTGCCAGCGCACCGGCACTTTCATCGAGCCTGAACAAACGCACCGCGCGCGCCAGTTCGTCCGCCTGGTCGTGCAGCGCCTGCGCCGCCGCGCTCGCTTCTTCGACCAGCGCCGCATTGTGCTGGGTCGTGTCGTCCATCTCGCCGATCGCGCGGTTGACCTGCTCGATGCCGTTGCTCTGCTCGGCGCTGGCGGCCGTGATGTCGGCCATGATGTCGGTCACGCGGCCGACGCTGGCGAGTACCTCGTTCATCGTGGCGCCGGCTTTCGAGACCAGCTCGCGGCCCGCGTCGACTTCGCTGGAGGACGCGGAGATCAGGGTCTTGATTTCCTTGGCCGCGGCGGCGCTGCGCTGGGCCAGGTTGCGCACTTCGTTGGCGACGACGGCAAAGCCGCGTCCCTGTTCGCCGGCGCGCGCCGCTTCGACGGCCGCGTTCAGCGCCAGGATGTTGGTCTGGAAGGCGATGCCGTCGATGACGCCGGTGATGTCCGAGATCTTGCGCGAGGACTGGTTGATCGACTCCATCGTGTCGACCACCTGCGCCACCATGCTGCCGCCCTTCTGGGCGATGGCCGAGGCGGAGACGGCCAGCGTGTTGGCCTGGCGTGCGTGTTCGGCGTTCTGACGCACGGTCTCGGTCAGTTCGCCCATCGACGAGGAGGTCGTGGCCAGGCTGCTGGCCTGCTGCTCGGTGCGGGTGCACAGGTCCAGGTTGCCGGTCGAGATTTCGTTGGACGCGTTGGCGATCTGCTCGGCGCCGTCGCGCACCTTGCCCACCACCGAGGAGAGCTTGCGGCTGATGCCGTTCATGGCGTCCGTCAGCAGGCCGATCTCGTCGGCGTGGCGGCGTGCGATGCTCACCGTCAGGTCGCCGTCGGCGATGCGCACCGCGGCGTCGCGCACCGTGGCCAGCGGCCGGGTGACGGTGGCGCGCACGAATGCATACAGGCTGGCGGCGAACACCGACAGCGCGATCAGGCCGAAGACGATATATTGGTCGCGCTGGCGCGAGGCTTCCTGCGTGATCTCGTCGCGGTAGGTGCCGCCGGCGATGACCCAGTTCCAGTCCTTGAAATTGGCAAACGCGACGACCTTTTCGCGTGCCGTGGTCTCGCCCGGATTTTTCCAGTCATACGTAATGGTGCCGGTCTTCTTCTCGAGGATCTCCTTGATGAACTCGCGGCCGTCTGCCCCGCGGCTGTCGAGGAGATTGTCGCCTTCGCGCTTCGGGTGCACCAGCAGCTCGCCGTAGTTCTTGCCGGCTGCGCCATTGAGCACATAGAAGTAGCCGGTCTCGCCGACCTTGATCGAACGGATACGTTCCTTGAGCGCGGCGACGTCGCCGCTGATGTCGACGCCGACGTACAGGGCGCCGACGACCTTGCCGCCGGCGTCGCGCACGGGCGCGTACTGGGTGATGAACTGCTTGCCGAACAGCTTGGCGAGACCGACGTAGACCTTGCCGTCTTTCAGCGCGGCGTAGGCCGGGCTGGCGCGATCGAGCTGGGTGCCGACGGCGCGTTCGCCGTTTTCCTTCTTGACCGAGGTCGTGACGCGCACGAAGTCGTCGCCGTCGGCGACAAAGATGGTGGCGTTGCCGCCGGTGTTGGCACTGAAGCGGTCGGGCGCGCTGAAGTCGAGGTTCAGGACCTTGCCGTCGTGTTTCAGGGCCGGCACCTGCTTGCCGCCGATGTCGACAGCAGCCGCCGCATCGTTCTCGAACGTGCCGCCGAAGTCGGCGCCGAAGATGCGGCCGAAGCTGACCGCCTCGCTCGAGACGGTGCGGTTGAACAGCTCGACGGTGTTGACGACGCCTTTCAGTTCATTTTGCAAGTTCTGATTGGCGCGTTCCTCCAGCATGGACGCGGTCGTGACCGTGATCGTCACGACCAGTGCGGCGATGATGGCGCCGACCAGCGCGAAGCTGAAGGCGCTGATCTTGGTGCCGACGTTCCAGTTGGCAGGGTGATATTTGGTGGTCATGGCTAAGGGGGGGGGCAATGGCTGATATTGCGGAGCATACCTTTAATTGCCTTAGGCCAAGACTAAATATCGGCAAATCCAGCAATCTTTTGCCGAGAAACAACACCCTGTTCAACCATTCATGTTCAACAGTTAATGTTCAACGTGGACGTTGTGGAACTGCAGCGCCGCCAGGTTGGCATAGATGCCTTTCATCGCTACCAGCGAGGCATGGGTGCCGGTTTCGACCACGCGCCCGTCTTCCATGACGATGATGCGGTCGGCCCGCTGCACGGTGGCCAGGCGGTGCGCGATGATGACGGTGGTGCGGCCGACCATCGCCGCTTCGAGTGCGCCCTGCACCAGGCGTTCGGATTCGGCGTCGAGCGCGCTGGTGGCTTCGTCGAGCAACAGCAGCGGGGGATTTTTCAGCAGCGCGCGCGCGATCGCGATGCGCTGGCGCTGTCCGCCCGACAGGCGCACGCCGCGCTCGCCGAGGAAGGAGCGGTATCCCTGCGGCAGGCGCTCGATGAATTCGTGGGCGGCGGCCAGTTTGGCGCAGGCGATGACCTCGTCGTCGGTTGCATCGGGACGGCCGTAGCGGATGTTCTCCATCGCGTCGGCCGAGAAGATCACCGTGTCCTGCGGGACGATGCCGATCGCGCCGCGCAGCGTATGCAGGTCGAGGTCGCGGATGTCGACGCCATCGAGCGTGATGGAACCCGACTGCGGATCGTAATAGCGCAGCAGCAGCTGGAACAGCGTGGTCTTGCCTGCGCCGGACGGGCCGACCACGGCCACGGTTTCGCCGGGGCGGATCGACAGCGTCACGTGGGACAGGGCGGCCGTATCCTGGCGCGACGGGTAGGCGAAGGTCAGGTCGTGCAGGGCCAGGGCGGCGCCGTTCGAGGAGCGGCTCGGTAGTGGCCGCGGATGCGTCGGGTTGCGGATGTCGGAGCGGGCAGCGAGCAGTTCGAGCAGGCGCTCGGTGGCGCCGGCGGCGCGCTGCGCTTCGCCCATCACTTCGGCCAGTGCGCCGATCGAGCCGGCCACGATCGAGGCGTACAGGATGAACTGGCCAAGGTCGCCCCCGGTCATTGTGCCTTCCAGCACCGCGTGCGCGCCCAGCCACAGCACGAAGACGATGGTGCCGAACACCAGCACGATGGCCAGCATGGTAAGCGCCGAGCGGGCGCGGATGCGCTGCATGGCAGCGTTGAATGCGCCTTCGACGCTGGTGCCGAAGCGCGCGGCCTCGATCTTCTCGTGCGTGTAGGCCTGCACCGTCGGCATGGCGTTCAGGATTTCGCCGGCCATTGCCGAGGCGTCGGCGATGCGGTCCTGCGAATCGCGCGAGAGCTTGCGCACGCGCCGTCCGAACAGCACGATCGGCACGATCACGGCCACGAGTAAAGCCAGGATGATCGCGGTGAGCTTGGCGCTGGTCACGAACAGCATCGCCAGGCCGCCCAGGAACAGCAGGGTATTTCTCAGGGCGAGCGAGATACTGGTGCCGACCACGGTTTGAATCAGCGTGGTGTCGGTGGTCAGGCGCGACAGCACTTCGCCGGTCTGGGTGGTCTCGAAGAATTCGGGGCTCTGGTGCACGACGTGGCGGTACACGGCGCTGCGGATGTCGGCCGTAACGCGCTCGCCCAGCCAGGACACCATGTAGAAGCGCGCGGCCGTGGCCACGCCCAGCACCGCGGCCACGCCGAACAGCGCCAGGAAGGTGGCGTCGACATGGCGGATGCTGTGGGCGCCGGCTTTCGCGCCGAAGCCGAGATCGATCATTTGCTTGAAGGCGGCGGGGATCGCCAGCGTGGCCCCGGCCGCGAACAGCAGGGCAATGCCGGCCAGGACGAACTGGCGGCGGTAGGGCGCCAGGTAGGGCAGCAGGCCCTTGAATGCGGCGAGGCTGCCTTTGCCGGACGCGGCGCTGTTGGAAGCTGCGCTGTTGGAAGCCGCGTCGGTACTGCTGGAGGAACGCTTGGTCATCGTGTCGCTTGTTGTTGTTCTGCTTGTTGTTCTGTCATTCAAAGTTTCATCGCCCGCACATAGCCCGTCATCTCGAGGTAGCCGCGTCCCGCCGGCACGCCGTCGCGCGCAACCGTGACCGCGCCCTCCCAATAGACGGCGCCCGTCGAGCGGCGCGAGTCGAGTTCCTGGTCCTGCTGCAGCGGCGCGATCTGCCAGCGCGTGGCCCCGGTCGTAATCGTCGTGGCGACCGGGTAGTCGGCATTGGTACGCGGCGACTTCCACCGCGCTTGCGGAGAAAACCCCACCTGTTCGGGCGCGTAGCGGGTGACTTTTCCATCGCGCCCGCGCACGGTGGCGTGCGCCCATAATTTACCACCGTCCTTGGCGCGGACCTGGAAAGCCATCAGCGCCGAGCCGTCGTCGAGATTCGCACCCACCCAGTCCCAGCCGGTGGCCTCGGGCTGCAGGGCTTCGCTCGACCATTCATGGTCGAACCAGGCGCTGCCCGTGACTGGCCCGACGGCGCCGGCGCGGCCGGCCACGCCGCTGACGCGCAAATGCGGCAGGCTGTAGTAATAGCTCGCGTGTCGTGCAGCCGGCCCCTTGCGCGAATAGCCGCCGTCGCCCTGCGGCAGCGTCGGCTGGGTGGGGGCGAGCGTGAGTTCCAGCGTCATCTCGGACGACTTCAGGGTCACGCGGTAGGTCCCGTCGGGCGCGCGGACCATGCGCCAGTCGTCGAGTTTCAAATCGAGGTCGCCCGATTTGGTCCAGGCAAGCCCAAAGCCTTCGCGGCTGCTCCGCTGGTCGTGTACGAGGCGACCGAGGCTCGGGTCGGACAGCGCCGCGTGGCCGATCACCACCTGGTGCGGCGCGAAGGCGCTCGGGTTGGCCGGATCGTGTCCGGTGCGGCTCCTGAAGAAAGTCACTTGAAAACCCAGCGGTTTACCGGCGGCGGTTTTCAGCCAGCCGGTCACATACCACCACTCGGTACGAAATTCGGGATGGGCGCCGTAATCGCGCGGGAAGACCAGCGGCTGGCCCGGTATCACGGGCGCAAACGTCGGCGGCGCAGCCTGCGCCAGGCCGGCCACGAACAGCAACAGGAACATCAAATAACGCATTACCAGTCCTCCCTCACGGCGCGCACCGGCCCGCCGGACAATGCATAGCGGCCCGACACGAGTGCGGTGCCGACCGAGGCGGCGACCAGCACCGCCGCCACCGTTCCCAATAATCCCCAGGGAAGGTGCAGTCCCATGGTCCAGTGGAAGGATTGCGGGTTGACGACGAAGACGAGGATCAGGCTGATCACCAGGCCCAGCGCGAAGCCGCAGGCCACGCCGAGCGTGGTCAAGAGGCCGCCCTCGACGGCGAGGATGCCGAGCACCTGGCCGCGCGTGACCCCGACGTGGCGCAGCATGCCGAACTCGCGCGCGCGCGCCAGCGTCTGCGCCGAGAAGGTCGCGGCCACGCCCGACAGGCCGATCACGATGGCGATCGCTTCGAGCAAATACGTCACGGCAAAGCTGCGGTCGAAAATCTGCAGGCTCATGGCGCGGATCTCGCCGGGGCGCGCCAGCTGCAGCGCCGGGCCGAAGGGCAGCTGGCGCAGGGCGCGTTCGATCCTGTCGGTGTTTTTTTCGCCGCCGGCGTAAATCGCGGCATCGGTCACTTCCCAGGCGTTGGTGAGGGCGCGGTAGTCGGCCAGGCGCACGACGATCGAACCGGACTGGTTGGCGTAGTCGCGCCAGACGCCGGCGACAAAGAACGGGACCGGCTTGCCGCCCAGGGGCAGGGCCAGCGCCTGGCCGACCCGGGCGCCATATAAATCGAGCATCGCTTCCGAGACCCAGGCCGGGCGCGCGCCAGGCGGCACCGGGCGCGAGGCGCCGACCAGGAACAGCAGGCGGCCGGGGTCGCTTGTGTCGATGTCGCGCGCGATCAGGATCACGTCGGGCCGGTCGGCGGCCAGCGACAGGGGGCGGGTACGCAGGAACTGGACCTGGCCGCCGCCGGCCGCGCGCGCGATCGCATCCTGCTCGGGTTTGCCGAAGAAGGCCGAGCTGCCGCTGGCGCTGCTGCGCACATACAGGTCGGCGGGCAGGATGTGGCGCATCCAGTCGTCGACCGAGATCCGGAAGCTGGCCACCATGATCCCCATCGCCACCATCAGGCTTAAGCTGGCGAGAATGCCGCCCAGCGCGATCGAGGCCTGGCCCGGCGCGTTGGCCAGGCGCGAGAGCGTCAGGGCCAGCACCGGCGGCGGCTTCGCAATGCGCAGCAGCGGACGGCACAAGAGGCGGAAGCTGGTGGCTGCCAGGCGCGGCATCAGGCCGATGCCGCCGATCAGCAAGAGGGCAATCGCGGCATACCCGAACAGCGGCAGCTCGAACACCGGCGGGGCAAACGCGAACAGGCCCGCCAGCGCCAGGCAGAGCACTGACGGCCAGACGCGCGACAGGTGCGCCAGCGCCGCTTCGTCGTTGCCTGCTTTCAGGGCCACCGCCGGCCTGGCGCGCGCCGCTTCCAGGGCCGGCGCCAGGCAGCCGAGCAGGGCCACGCCAAGGCCCAGCGCAAAGAATACCAGCGCGGCCACCGGCGTGAACACGGCCTGCGGCTTGATGCCCGGGAAGTAGCCGGCGCCGAGGTCGCCGCCGAAAAAGCGCAGGGCGACGGCCGCCAGCGCGTAGCCGCCGGCCACGCCCAGCACCGCGCCGAGCACGCCCAGGCCGGCGCCTTCGATCAGGACCTGGCGCAGCAGCTGGCCGCGTTCGACGCCGAGCACGCGTAGCAGCGCGAACTGGCTGCGGCGGCGCATCACCGACAGGGCCTGGGTCGAGAACACGAGGAAGGCGCCGGTGAACAAGGCGACCAGGGCCAGCACGGTGAGGTTCACGCGGTAGGCGCGGCTGAGGTTATTGTTGCGGCTTTCCTGGTCGCTGTCGTTCGGCTGCCCAATGCGGAAGCGCCCCGGAAAGCGGCGTTCGAGGTCGGCAGCCAAGCGCGTTTCGAACTCGGCGCGATTTACGCCGTCGCGCAGCTTGAGGTCGACGCGCGAGAGTTTGCCGAGCTGGCCAAAGCGCCACTGCAGGGCGCCGATGTCCATCACGCCGAAACGTTGGCCGGGCCGCGCGCGCTGCACCGGACCAGCCACGCGTAGTGTGACATCGCGGGTGCCGGTGCGCGCCGTCAGCGGCGCGTTGGCGCGCAGGTTCAGCCAGCCCTGGGCGGCGGGCGAGAGGAAGACGGTGTCGTCGGCCAGGACGTCGGTGCCGCGTCCTTCGGCCGGCACCCCCAGCAGGTCGGGCGCGATATAGCCGGCGCGCAGCGGGTCAATACCGACCAGCCGCAGCGAGCCGCGCGCCCCCGGGATCGCGGCCTGCACCTCGAGCACGGGCGAGGCGAGCGCCACGCCCTCGTATTGCGCGAGCACCGGATAGATCGCTTCGTCGAACAGGGGTTCGCGCCCGGCGACCTGGATATCGGCCTGGCCCGACAGGCTTTTGATCGCCGCCGAGAACTCGTTGAAGGCGGCGGCGTTGATCAGGTGGATCGCAAAACCCATGGCGACGCCGACCGCGATCGCGGCCACGGCCAGCACGGCGCGCACCGGATGGGCGCGCCATTCGCCCACCAGCAGCCAGCGTGACAGGACGTTCAGGCCGGACATTGAACCGCCATCGCCTCCGCCTGCCGCTTCGCCTTCAAGCGCGCACTCGCCACCGTCGCCTTGTCCGCGCGCGCCGCGTCTTCTTGCGCCCACTTGTGCTGCAGGCGCAGGCGCTCGCACTTCTGGCGCGTCACGGCGGCGGCCCGTGCGGCGCGCTCGCCCTCGCGCGCCTCGCGTGCTTGCGCTACGCCGCGCTCCTGTTGCAGGGCTGCCAGGCGCGCCTTGCCGCGCTCGAGGCTGGCCACCGCTGCGGCGCTATCGGGCGCAGGCGGCACCGCGAGCGCGCTCGCCTTGCCGTCGGCGCAGGGCTGCTCGCCATAACTGACCTTGCCGCCGCTGGTGCATTTGTAGATCGTCTGCGCCGCCGCGCCTTGCGCCAGCGCGCACACCATCAAACCCGCCATCATGGTCTTCATCGATGCTCTCCCTGCTTCACAAAATTTTGCCAGGGTTCATAATGCCGAGCGGGTCGAGGGCGCCTTTGATGGCACGCATCATATTCAGTTCGACAGGATCCTTGTAGCGTTTCAGGTCGTCGCGCTTGAGCGCGCCGATGCCGTGTTCGGCCGAGATCGAGCCCTGGAAAGCGGCCACGCTGTCGTGCACGATGCGGTTGATGGCCGCCTGGTTGCCGAGGAAGGCATCGTGCGACATGCCTTCGGAGGGAGCGACGTTGTAGTGGAGGTTGCCGTCGCCGAGGTGGCCGAAGCAGACCACCTGGCAGCCGGGAAAGGCGTCCGCCAGCTGGGCGTCGGTGGTGGCGATGAAAGCGGCGATCTGCGAGATCGGCAGCGAGACGTCGTGCTTGATGTTCTTGCCGGCGCTCGCCTGGGCCAGCGGGATGTGTTCGCGCAGCTGCCACAGGCCGCTCGACTGCGCCATCGAGGTCGCCACCACGGCGTCGTCGGCCAGGCCACCCTCGAGCGCGGCTTCGATCGCGCCCTCGAGCAGGCTCAGCGCATGCTCTTCCGACTCGCTGCTCGACACTTCGAGCAGCGCGTAGTGCGCATGGCTGCGCGCGAAGGGCCGCGGCAGGTGCGGGAAGTGTTCGCCCACCAGGCGCAGGCAGAAGTCCGACATCAGCTCGTAGGCGGTCAGGTTTGACGCGCACTGGTCCTGCATCAGGGAGAGCAGGGATAAGGCGCGCTCGGGCGAATCCATCGCTACCAGCGCCGTGGTCGAGGCTTTCGGCTGCGGGTAGAGTTTCAGTACGGCGGCCGTGATGACGCCGAGCGTGCCTTCGGCGCCGACGAACAGCTCGCGCAGCGCGTAGCCGGTGTTGTCCTTGCGCAGGCCGCGCAGGCCGTCCCAGACTTCGCCGGCGGGCGTGACCACCTGCAGCCCGAGGCACAGGTCGCGCGTGTTCCCGTAGCGCAGCACCGCGGTACCGCCGGCATTCGTCGACAGGTTGCCGCCGATGGTGCAGCTGCCTTCGGCCGCCAGCGACAGCGGGAACAGCAGGCCCGCGTTGCTGGCTGCATCCTGGATCTGCTGCAGGATGGCGCCGGCTTGCACGGTGATCGTGCGATTGGTCGCGTCGAGTTCGAGGATGCGGTTCATGCGGCGCAGCGACAGCACGACGGCCGCGCCGCTGGCGTCGGGCACGCTGCCCAGCACCAGGCCGGTGCGCCCGCCCTGCGGCACGATCGGCACCCGGCTTGCCGCGCAGGCGGCGACCAGTTGCGCCACCTCGTCGGTGCTGGCGGGCAGCAGCACGGCGCGGGCGCGGCCGGTGAAGCGGCCGCGCCAGTCGGTGAGGTAGGGCGCCATGTCGGCCTGCGCCGCGAGCACCCAGGACGCGCCGACGATCCCGCGGCAGCGTCCGAGGAAATCCTCAGTCATGCGGTACTTTTACCTTGTCGAGCAATTCCTTGGCCATGCGCTGCGCCGCCTTCTTGTACGGCCGCAGGTAGAGCAGGGCGCAGGCGAAATACACGCAGACCAGCGCCACTTCGCCCAGTGCCATCATGCGCGAGAGTTCGCTCGTGTCGCTCCAGGCACGCACCGCGCCTTCGGTGAAATAAATCAGGATCACCATCGACGACCACTGCAGCGTGTACAGGTCGCGCTTGATGACGCCGCGCAGGGGAGCGAGCAGCGGCAGTGCCTTGAGCGCGAGCAGCCAGGCGCCCGCGTGCAGCGGCGCGACCCAGGTTTCCCAGGCCACCAGCCAGCCGATCAGCAGGATCAGGCTGGCGATCGCTCCGGCATGAAAAATCTTATGGGTTTGCATCAGCGTAGTCCGTGCAGGGGTAGGTGCAACTTCGCGGCGGTTTCGGCCAGGCGGCGCCCGAGCGCCACGGCCAGGCGTTTTTCATCCTCGGTGACCTGCTTGTCGCCGTCGATCCCCGCCCAATGGGTGGCGCCGTAAGGGCTGCCGCCGCTGGACGTGGTCATCAGTTCGGGGTGGGTGTAGGGCAGGCCCATGACGAGCATGCCGTGGTGCAGCAATGGAATCATCATCGACAGCAAGGTCGCTTCCTGGCCGCCGTGCAGGCTGCCGGTGGAAGCGAACACGACCGCCGGTTTGCCCGACAGGGTGCCGGCCAGCCATTCGGCCGCGGTGCCGTCGAGGAAGTATTTCATTGCCGATGCCATGTTGCCGAAGCGCGTGGGCGAGCCCATCGCCAGTCCCGCGCACTCGGCCAGGTCGGATAATTCGACATACGGCGCGCCATCGGTCGGGATGCTGGGCGCCGTCGATTCGGCCACCGTCGAGACCGCCGGAACCGTGCGCAGGCGTGCCTCCAGGCCCGGGACGCTTTCGATGCCCTGGGCGATCAGCTCGGCCAGCTTGCGGGTAGCGCCATGGCGCGAGTAATACAAAACAAGAATAGTCAGGGAGGTGGGGTTCATCGTTGGTATTATAGAATGCTTTGCGCCCGCCTTTGCCTCTGGGCGAAACTAATCCGATAACATGCTTTCCAAAACGGTTCACGCGATTTCGCGCTCCACGAACAAGATCTTCAGCGACGACGTCGAGCGCATGCAGGGCCTGAGCCTGCACCAGGTGCGCGACCTGGTGCGCTTCGCACGGCGCCGCCTGCGCGAGGAAATGCTGCCGCAGGTGGCAGGCAGCCTCACCTTTACCACGACGCTGGCCCTGGTCCCGCTGCTGACGATTGTGCTAGCGATTTTTACCACGTTTCCGATTTTCGGTCAGCTCCGCACGGCCCTCGAAACGTATTTCGCCCAGGCCCTGATGCCCAAGGCGATTTCGAACACGATCATCGCCAACCTGACCCAGTTTGCCGACAAGGCCAAGGGCCTGTCCGCCCTCGGCGCGGTGGTGCTGCTGTTCACCACGACCGCGATGATGGGCATGATCGAGCGCGTCTTCAACCAGATCTGGCGGGTGCGCCAGCCGCGCCCCCTGATGCAGCGCATGCTGACCTACTGGGCCCTGATCACGCTCGGCCCCCTGCTGTTCGGCCTGTCGATTTCGCTCACCGCCCAATTGTTTACGGCCACCGGCGGCATGACGAAATCCGTGCCGCTGCTGGGCACGCTCCTGTCGACGCTGGCCTCGATCGCACTGACCACCGGCGCCTACACCTTGCTCTACGTGGCCGTGCCCAACCGCTACGTCAACTGGCGCGACGCGCTCTGGGGCGCGCTGGCCGCGGCGATCGCCTTCGAGCTGGCCAAGCGCCTGTTCGCCCTGTTCATCCGCCAGTTCCCGGCCTACGCGATCATCTACGGCGCCCTGGCCGCGCTGCCGCTGTTCCTGCTCTGGATGTATTTGTCGTGGCTGATCACGCTGCTCGGCGCGGTCGTGGCCGCCGCCTTGCCGGTCGTGAAATACGAGCGCTGGTGGCATGTGCCGGCGCCCGGCGGCGCCTTCGTCGATGCGATGGCGGTGCTCAAGGTCCTGCACGGCGGCGCCCACGCCACCGGTTCGGCGCTGGTCCCGTCGAGCGCGATCCGGGCGCATACCCGGATCGGCTATGACGAAATCGGTTTGCTGCTCGAGCAGATGGTGGCGGCGGGCTGGGTCGGGCGGGTGCAGGCCGACGTGCCGGCGCAGGCACGCTGGGGCGGCGCGGCGCGCGCCGGCGCGGACGACTGGGTCCTGCTGGCTGACCCGGAAGCGTTGCGCGTGGCGGACGTGTACCGCCTGTTCGTGTTCGGCGGCGCCCGCGCGGCCCTGGCGCCGAATGCGCAGCAGGTAGCGGGTTCGACCTTGTCGCTCGACGCGGGTGCGCTGGCGCGCCAGGTCGAGACCGCCGTGGCGCAGGGCCTGGAGCAGCCGATCAGTACTTATTTCACGACCTAGGGCGGGGTCACTTCCGGGAGTGCCCACCCTGCGACATCATCCCGACGTATTCTCGAGCGAGAGCGCAAACGCATCCAGCGCGTCGAGCACGGCGTCGGGCTGCTCGCTCATGAGCGAATGGCCGGCGTCGACCTGCACCACCTTGCCGTGCGCGATCGCACCGGTCAGCAGCCTGGTCGAGCGCGCCGGCGTCATCATGTCCTTGCGGCCAAAGATGAAGAGGACCGGGCAGCGCACCGCCTGCGCGGCCGCCTCGCCGTTGGCATAGGCGTTACAGGCCGAGAAATCCGTGTGGAAAAGCTGGTCCGGATTGATGGCCGACATGCGCTGCATCAGCCGGCGTGCACCGCCCATGACCGAGAAGCCCGGCCCCGGGCTCGAGGGCTTGTGCGCGATCGTCGAGTGCGACCAGATGTTGACCATGTCGATCGCCGTGGCTTCGTCGTCGCGCGCAGTGGCGAGCAGGTCGCTTGAGACCTTCATCGGGTAGGTGGTGCCGAGCATGGCGAGCGCCCGCACCTTGCCTGGCGCGCGTTGCGAGGCTTCCAGTGCGATGAGCGAGCCCATGCTGTGGCCCACCAGCAGGGCCTTGCGCACCCCAAGCGCTTCCAGCACGGCGAGCAGCCAGTCGGCCATCTCCTCGACGCTGGCCAGCGCCGGGGCGCTGCTGCGGCCATGGCCCGGCAGGTCGACGGCGAGCACGCCGTAGCCGTGGTGGGCGAACCAGCGCGCTTGCAGGCCCCACACCGAATGGTCGTTCTGGGCGCCGTGGATGAAGACGACGCTCGGCAGCATCGCATTGAACGGCTTGCCGCCGGTGTAGCAGTAGGCGTTCGCGCCCTGGATATCGAGGATCATGCTCAGGCTCCCTTCTGCGCGGCTTTGAGGGCGCGCGCCAGGTCTTCGATCAGGTCGTCCGCGTCTTCCAGCCCGACCGAGAGCCGCATCGTGCCTTCGGTGATGCCGGAAGCTGCAAGCTGCCCTGGCGGTACGCGGAAGTGGGTGGTCGAGGCCGGGTGGATCACGAGCGACTTGGCGTCGCCGACGTTGGCCAGGTGCGAGAACACTTTCAGGGCGTCGACGAAACGGCGGCCGGCGGCGCGGTCTCCCTTGAGGTTGAAGGTGAACACGGCGCCGCAGCCTTTCGGCATCATGGACTTGGCCAGCGCATGGTCAGGGTGGGTGTCCAGCTCGGGATACGATACCGAGGCTACCGCCGGATTCGACAGGAGGAAATCGATCACGCGGCGCGTATTGGCCACGTGCCGGTCCATGCGCAGGCCGAGCGTTTCGATCCCCTGCAGCACGGCGAACGCGTTGTGCGGACTCATGACGGCGCCGAAGTCGCGCAAGCCTTCGCGGCGGGCGCGCAGGGCGAAAGCGCCGACGGTCGACTCTTCCGCGAACACCATGCCGTGGAAGCCCTCGTAGGGTTCGCACAGCTCGGCGAAACGCCCGCTGCGCTCGTAGGCGCGCTGCCAGTCGAAAGTGCCGCCGTCGACCAGCAGGCCGCCGATTGCGGTGCCGTGCCCGCACAGGAATTTGGTGGCCGAATGGAAGACCAGGTCGGCGCCCAGGTCGAAGGGGCGCTGCAGGTAAGGCGTGGTGAAGGTGGCATCGACCATCAGCGGCAAGTCGTGCTCGTGGGCCAGCGCCCCGATGCGCGGGATGTCGAGCACGTCGAGGCCCGGGTTGCCGAGGGTTTCGCCAAACAGGACTTTCGTTTCAGGGCGGATCGCGGCGCGCCAGGCGTCGATGTCGCGCGGGTCGACAAACGTCGTCTCGACGCCGAAGCGTTTCAGGGTGTAGGCCAGCAGGTTGTGCGAGCCGCCGTACAGCGCGCGCGAGGCGACGATGTGCGAGCCGGCGCCGGCAATCGTCGACAGGCCCAGGAACATCGCGGCCTGGCCGCTGGCGGTCGCGATGCCGGCCACGCCGCCCTCGAGCGCGGCGATGCGCTCTTCCAGCACCGCATTGGTCGGGTTCGAGATGCGCGAGTACACGTGGCCGCTGCGTTCCATGTTGAACAGCGAAGCGGCGTGGTCGGAGTCGCGGAAGGCGAACGAGGACGTGAAGTGGATGGGCGTGGCGCGCGCGCCTGTCGTCGGGTCGGGCGCAGCGCCCGCGTGCAGCGCCAGGGTGTCGAAACCCGGGTAATGTGGACGGCTCATGGTTGTCTCCGCTTTTGCAAATCGTGAATAATTATGGGCGGCATCGTAGCATTCTTTCATGGCCTTGCAAGCCGAGAACGGCTTTGCGCCCTGTGTAACTGGATTTTCTGCTAGGCTTACGCTACATTCGTGTTATGCCTTAGACAAAGAAATCGATTAGTGAATATTCCAACAGAAGCCGGGGTGGCTAATATGAAAGTTTCAGAAATCCTGCAGGTGAAGGGTCATATCCTCTATACGGTGACCCCCGAAACACTGCTCGCCGACGCGGTCGAGACGATGTCGGAAAAAGACATCGGTTCCCTGGTCGTCATGGAGTACGGCGACCTTGTCGGGATGCTGACTTTCCGTGAAGTGATCAAGGTGCTGCATTCCAACGGCGGCGCACTCGGCGCCGGCGCCGTGCGCAAGCACATGGACGACAGCCCGATCACGGTCACGCCGGACACCGAAGTGAACGAAGTGCGGCGCATGATGCTGGAAAAGCATGCGCGCTACCTGCCGGTGATGAATGCCAAGACGTTGCTGGGCGTGATCTCGTTCTACGACGTCGCGCGCGCGGTGCTCGAGGCGCAGAGTTTCGAGAACCGGATGCTCAAGGCGTATATCCGGGATTGGCCGGCGGAGCAGGCGGCGGAGGATTGAGGCGGATTCGCCTGTAACGGCGCAATTCGCGTAGGGCGTGGGCACTCCGTGCCCACGCGGAAGTACGTGCCATGCTTGCCGATGTTCGTTCGGCGGCCTTGTCATACCGCGGTGTCACCCGGATCGAGTCCGCAGCGTAGCCATCGTTTGCCATACCCGCACCCATATCACCGTGCCGGCATCCGCGTGGGCACGGAGGGCCCGTCGAACCCGTCATGGCGGCCATTGGCCACCATGCCCCCTGTGGTCAGGCGGTATTCGACGGCTGCGCCGCCAGCCATTCCAGCAGCGCTTGCGGCGCCAACGGGCGCGAGAACAGATAGCCCTGCGCCAGCGGGCAGCCCAGGGCGTGCAGGATCTGCGCCTGGCGTTCGTCCTCGACGCCTTCGGCGATCACCGACAATCCCAGGTTGCGCCCCAGCTGGATCACCATCCCGGCGATGCTGCTGCCGCGCGCCGAACCCGTAATTTCGGTCACGAACGCGCGGTCGATTTTCAGGCGGTCGACCTTCAGGCGCTGCAGGTGCGACAGCGACGAGAAGCCGGTGCCGAAGTCGTCGATCGCGATCGACACGCCGGTGCGCTTGACCTCGGCCAGCATCTCGACCAGCTGCTGGGGTTCTTCCATCGCCATCGATTCCGTGATTTCCAGTTCGATGTATGCGGCCGGCGCGCCGCTTTCGAGCAGCGCGCGGCGCAGAACGTCGACGAACTGCGGATGGCGGAACTGGGCCTGCGAGACGTTCACCGACATCGTGAAATCGACATGCCCGGCAGCGCGCAGGCGCATCAGTTCGGCGCAGGCTTCGCGCAGCACCCAGGCGCCGATCTCGACGATCAGGCCCGAGTACTCGGCGATCGGGATGAAGCGGTCCGGCGGAATCATGGTGCCGTCTTCCATGCGCCAGCGCAGCAGCGCTTCGGCCCCGAAGGGACGGTGCGTGGCGAGGTCGACCTGCGGCTGGTAGGCAAGGAACAGTTCGCCGCGGGACATGCCGCTGCGCAGCGCGTGCATCAGGCGCACGCGCTCGCGGATCTCGACGCCCATGCTGCGCGAGAAGTAGAAGTGGCCGCCGCGCTGCTGGGTTTTGGCGCGCTTGAGCGCAATGTCGGCGTCCTTCAGGACGTCCGCGCCGCTGCCGTCGTGTTCGAACAAGCGCACCAGGCCGAGCGTGGCCGAGACCTGCATGTCCTGGCCGTCGATCGAGAAGGGCGCGGCGAACAGCGCCTGGATCACGGCCGGGGTATTGAGGTCGTCGGTGCCGAGCACGGCGAAGATGTCGCCGCCGATGCGCGCCACCGTCAGGCGCGGGTCGAGCTGGCGCTGCAGGCGCTGCGCCACCGTGACGAGCAGCTGGTCGCCGAACTGGTGGCCGAGGGCGTCGTTGGTTTCGGCAAAATGGTCGACGTCGATCAGGGTCAGCGTGGCATGCACCGTGCAGCCGTCGAGGACGGCGCTGTCGAGGTCCTCGACCAGCTGGGTGCGGTTCGGCAGGCCCGTGAGCTGGTCGAAAAAGGCGGCGCGGTTCAGGCGGCCGACCAGTTCGACGTTGTCCAGGCCCACGGCGACGACACTGGCGAACACGTACAGCAGGCGCTGGGCGCCTTCGCTGACCGGCTGCGCGAGCGGGATGGCGGCGGCAAAATCGCGCCCCGATTTGCCGGAGAAGTAGAGCGCGAGGCAGGTCGGGCTGAATTCTGGGCGGCGCTCGGCCAGCGCGCGCCCGGCGGCGCCGGCCAGCAGGGCTTCCTGGTTGGGGTCGAGCAGTTGCCCTTCGAGGTGCAGCGCACTGCCGGCGGCGCCGAGCACGCGCAGGCCGGCCGGGTCGCGCGCGCACAGCACGCCGCAGGCTTCCTGGACCAGCAGGGCGGCGGCCTGCCGCAGGACCGAACGCGCCACGTCGCGCGCCCCGTGCAGGCGCATGAGTTCGGTTCCGGCATGGACGATGCGTTCCAGCCCGGCGCGGCCGACGCCCAGGGCGTGCAGCTGCTGGTAGGCGCGCACGGCGGCGGCCACCGTCGTGTACAGCTTGGTACGGGTGAGTTCGGACTTGGTGCGGTAGTCGTTGATGTCGAGGTCGCGGATCGCTTCCATCTCGGGCGTGTAGCCCGGCTGGCCGGTACGCAGGATGATGCGCACATCGAGCATGCCGAGCGTCTCGCGGATGTACCGCACCAGGTGCAGGCCGGCGTCGGGCTGCTCCATGACGACGTCGAGCAGGATCACGGCGATGCCGGCGTCCCGGGCAAGCAGGGCGCGCGCCGCATGCGCCGAATAGGCGTGCAGGAATTCGAGCGGGCGGTCCTGCACTTCCAGGCCGGCGAGCGCGAAGGTCGTCGTCGAATGGACATCGGCGTCGTCGTCGACGATCAGGATGCGCCAGCCGGGCTGGCTGGTGCGTGGATGGAGCGGCGCCTCATCCAGGAAAACCAGGTCGTCGTGCGCGTCGGGCGCGAAGTGGGGCCCAATCGACGGGGGCGTAATCGATGCGGGCATTATTGTTGCGTCTCCATGATCAGGCTCGGCATTTCATACCCACGGAGTATAGCGGACATTGCTGCACGCACAGCCGGAAATCGTGCAGCCTAAGGAAAATTTATATCCAGTAGGAAACAATTAAGGCTTGCTGCGACGAACATCCCATCGCCGGCCGAGGATTGCGCGGGCTGGTAGAATGGCCTTTTCGCATTTTCGACGTCTACGCATATGTCTGGTAATTCTTTCGGCAAGCTGTTCTCAGTCACCACCTTCGGCGAATCGCACGGTCCCGCGATCGGCTGCGTCATCGACGGCTGCCCGCCGGGCATGGCCCTGTCGGAAGCAGACATCCAGTTCGACCTCGACCGCCGCAAACCCGGTACCTCGCGCCACGTGACCCAGCGCCAGGAAGGCGACCGGGTGCAGATACTGTCGGGCGTCTACGAGGGCGTGACCACCGGCACCCCGATCGCGCTGCTGATCCAGAACGAAGACCAGCGCAGCAAGGACTACGGCAATATCGCCGACACCTTTCGCCCGGGCCACGCCGACTATACCTACTGGCACAAGTACGGCGTGCGCGATCCGCGCGGTGGCGGCCGCTCTTCGGCGCGCCTGACCGCGCCCGTGGTCGGCGCAGGCGCCGTGGCCAGGAAATGGCTGCGCGAGCGCTACGGCATTGGCTTCATGGGCTGCATGCGCCAGCTGGGCGAGATCGCCATCCCCTTCCAGGGCTGGGAGCACGTGGCGAACAATCCCTTTTTCGCCGCCACCGGCGACGCGGCGCTGCTGGCGCGTCTGGAAAGTTACATGGACGAGCTGCGCCGTGCCGGCGACTCGATCGGCGCGCGTATCGACGTCGTGGCCACCGGCGTCCCGGTCGGGCTCGGCCAGCCGATCTACGACAAGCTCGATGCCGACATCGCCTACGCGATGATGGGGATTAATGCGGTGAAGGGCGTCGAGATCGGCGCCGGTTTCGGCTCGGTCGCGCAAAAAGGGTCGCAACATGGCGACGAACTGACGCCCGAAGGTTTTGTGGGCAACCACGCCGGCGGCGTGCTGGGCGGGATCTCGACCGGGCAGGACATCACGGTGTCGCTGGCGATCAAGCCGACGTCCTCGATCCGCGTTCCGCGCCGCTCGATCGACAAGGCGGGACAGCCGGCGATGGTGGAGACGTTTGGCCGCCACGACCCCTGCGTCGGCATCCGCGCCACGCCGATCGCCGAAGCGATGCTGGCGCTGGTGCTGATCGATCACGCCCTGATGCAGCGGGCACAGTGCGGCGACGTGCACGTGGACACGCCGCGCATCTGATCAAGGTTTGGCCGAAGCGGCGAGCTCTACCTGGGTGCGCCGCTCGAGCGCCCCCACCACCAGCGAACGCACGTCGTTCAGCAGCGAGAATTCGGTCTGGCTGAGGTGGTTCGACGGGAAGGTATCGTCCCAGTCGCCATAGATGAAGCCGACCGGCTGGCCGTTCATGCACATCGGGATCACGACGAAGCAGCGCGCTTCGGACAGCGTGCCGCACCACCAGCCGGGCAGCTTGGCGGCAAACTTCGGATCGCGCGCATTCTCGATGAATATCACGCGGTCGCTGGTGAGCGCCGCATGGAACACGTCGGCTTCGTAGGGGTCGCCGAAGCTCAGGTTCGGCATCATGGCCTTGGCGCCTTCGCCGAAGCCCATGCGCGCCACGTATTTGCCCTCGCGCCGGTTGCGCAGGAAAGCGAAAGCGCGCGTGAACGACAGGCCCTGGTAGATGGTTTCCAGCGCCATCGACATCATCTGGCCCGGATTGACCGCCACCCCGGCGTCGCGCATGTCGGCCACGCCGCTCATCAGGATGCGGTTGCCGGCCTCGCGTTTGCGCGCCACAATCTCGACCTGGGTATGCTTTTCCTGCGGCCTGGCCAGCGGCGCGATCGTCAGGTCGGCCGCCGCGTTGGTTTTCGCCTTGTCGATCGCGGCCATCACCTGTTCCGGCGTCACCCCCAGCATCGGCGCGAAGGCCCCGGCCAGTGCCGCCACCTCGAGGGCGCCCGCTTCGTCGTCGTTCCACATCGCGTTGGCGCAGCGCGTCGACATGGTGCCGAGCGCGGCCAGCCAGTCGTCGTGCCCGAAACTTTCCGGGCGCTCGCCCGGCTCCAGGGTGTGCATGCCCGCCACCAGGTTGCGCGGCAGGCCCCAGTGCTCGGCCGTGGCGCGGCCCAGTGCTTCGAGCGAGAGCCCGAGCACGTCCTGCGCGGCGGCGCCCTCGAAGCCTTCGCCGGCCTGGACCCGCATCTGGCTCCAGCGCTCGGGCATGTAGAAGGTGACCATCATCCGGCCCAACGAATGCAGGATCGAGCAGACCACGGCTTCCTCCGGGTCGCGCGTGACGGCGCGGGCCGCTACTTGCTGGGCCACCATCCCGGCCAGCACGGCCTTTTCCATTTCGACGTGGGCGTGCGCCGAGTCGGGTGTGCTTTTCGAGAGTTCCTCGATCAGTTTCAGGCCCAGCGCCAGGTGCCCGATCGCCTCGGTGCCGAGCACCAGCACCGCCTTCGAGACCGTGTTGATGCGCTGCCCGAAGGCCGAATACATGCCGCTGTTGGCCAGGCGCAGCACCTTCTGGGTCAGGACCGGGTCCGACAGCACGGTTTGCGTCATCGAGAATTCGCGCTCGTCTTCGCCGCGCATCGAGGCCAGGATGGCGTTGATGGCGCGCGTGAAGCCGGGCATGTCGCCCTGGCGCCGGATGCGTTCCCACAGCAGGTCGAGGGTGGCGCTGGCCCTGGGCGCGCGGTCGTTGGTGGCTGGAGGCGTCATGGTGTACTTGCCTGGCGGTCTGGCGGCAGCAATGCCGTGTAGTGGTTGTCCTGCAGGGCGGCGAGGGCTACGTGGGCGGGCATCGGTTTGCCGGTCAGGTACCCCTGGATATAGCGGCAGTCGCGTTCTTGCAGCCAGCCCATCTGCTCTTCGGTCTCGACGCCTTCGGCCACGACCGCCAGGCCGAGGTGGCGCGCCATGTCGAGCACGGCGCTGCAGATGGCCGCTTCCTTGGGCGCGCCCGGCAGGTCTTTCACGAACGCGCGGTCGATCTTCAGCACCGAAATCGGGAAGCGCTTCAGGTAGGCCAGCGAGGAGTAGCCGGTGCCGAAATCGTCGATCGCAATGCGGGCCTGGCGCTCGGCCATTTTGGTCAGGATGGCCTCGGCATGCTCCGGGTCGACCATCAGCGTGCCTTCGGTAATTTCCAGCACCAGCTTCTTGCCCGCCATGCCGGACAAGGCGAGCGCCTCGTCCAGCACGCCGAGGAATTTATCGCTGCGGAACTGGCGCGGGCTGATGTTGACCGCGACGTAGAGTTCGCGCCCGGCCGCTTCCTCGAACTGCAGCAGCTGGACGCAGGCCGCCTTCAGGGCCCAGGCGCCGAGCATGTTGATGAGGCCATTCGTTTCGGCGATCGGGATGAAGCGCACCGGCGGCACCATCCCCAGCGTCGGGTGCTTCCAGCGCATCAGCGTCTCGAAGCCTTCGATCAGGCGCGTGCGGGCGTCGACGATCGGCTGGTAGTAGAGCAGGAATTCGCCTTCGCGCACGGCGGCGAACATGGCCGCCTCGAGCGAGATGTCGTGTTGCGGCAGGCCCTGTTCGCGCACGCTGTAGACGATCGCGCGGCCCTTGCCGGTTTCCTTGGCGCGCGACAGGGCCGCGTCGGCCAGGGCCAGCAGGCCGTGGTCGTCCTCGGCATGCTGCGGATACAGCGCCACGCCCACCGAGGCGCCGAGGTAGATCGTGTGGCCCTCGAGCTCGAAAGGCGATTGCAGGGTCGCCAGCAGGCGTCCGGTCACGAGCTTGATCTGCGATTCGCTGGCGGTGCCCGGCAGGATGACGACGAATTCGTCGCCGCCCACGCGCGCCAGCGTGTCGCTGTCGCGCATCGCCTTGCGCAGGCGCGTGGCGGCCTGGCGCAGGACGGCGTCGCCGATCGTGTGGCCGAGCCCATCGTTGACCTTCTTGAAGCCGTCGATGCCGACGGTAGCGACGGCAAAGCCCTGGCCCGAGCGGCGTGCATTGGCCACCACCATGCGGATCCGGTCCGACAGCAGCAGGCGGTTCGGCAGTTCCGTCAGCGCATCGTGGGTCGCCATGTGGCGCAGCCGTTCTTCGGTGGCCTGCTGCACGCTCATGTCGCGCCCGACGACGAGCAGGGATTCGCCTCCGGCCAGCAAGGCGATCCGCAGTTCGAAGGCGACCGCTTGCGCGGCGCAGCGCAGGCGCACCCGGACCAGCACCGGTTCGGCGCTGGCGTGGGCATCGGCAATTGCGCTGCGCAGGGCGGCGCCGTCGGCGTCCGGCACGAGGGCGCAGAGTAGCATGCCCACGAGCGGCATCTGCGAGCCGAGCAGGCGCTCGGCGCGGCGGCTGGCGCTGCGGATTTCGCCGCTCGGCGCGATCCGGAAAGCACAATCGCCAGCTGCTTCCATCAGGCTGTCTGGGCCATGCACAGCCGCTGGACGCGACTGGTCGGACGGCACGGCGGCGGAAGTTGAGCGCATCGTTGAACTATTTGCCTTATTGCTGGCACCCGGAGCAGGTGGAACCCTACGAGCGTCTGAAAAAATCGCCATGGCAGCGTTGCATTTGTCTCGCCGTACTCGCGTACTGTCTTCGACGATGCGCCTTGCCCTGACGATCTTTTCAGACGCTCCACGAGTTTAACAAACGACGGGGCACTTTATCACTGAAAAATTCCAAGGGGCATTAAAAAACATCTGCACTCATGTCTCCTCACGAAACATTTGCGTTACCGCAGTGGTGTCTTGCCTGATGGGGCCCTTTTGCGCTAGCCTCTTGACGGATCGCTAATACGCGTCGTCAATACCAGACTGCTATTGTCGCCGAAGAGTTGCAGCGGGGAAAGCGTTAAGCGCTGAAATGGGCTTAAAACGATGCCTTTTTGCAACATTATAGATCAGGATGCGCCTGCCGGGCGAGGAGCCGCCATGAACCAGTTCGATACGCACGAAGTCTTCAACCAGGCGCCGCCTTTCGGCGACGTCAACCTGCTGCGCTGCGACCCGGCGCTGCAGGAGGGTATGGCGCGCGAGGGGGCGGCCTGGGCCAGCGACCAGCTCGACGCGCTCGGCGCGCGCCTGGGTCGCTTCGAGGTGCAGGACCTGGCGCGCCTGGCCAACGTGAACGGCCCGCGCCTGGTCGCTTTCGACCGTTCCGGGCGCCGCGTCGACGAAGTCGAATTCCACCCGGCCTGGCATGAACTGATGGGCATGATGATCGAAGCCGGCGCCCATTCGGCGCCATGGCTGGACCCGCGTCCGGGCGCCCAGGTCGCGCGCGCCGGCGCCTATTTACTCTTCGGCCAGGTCGAAAACGGTGCCCAGTGCCCTGTGACGATGACCTATGCCAGCGTGCCGGCGCTGCGCTGCGCGGGAAAGCTCGGCGAGCGCTGGCTGCCGAAGATCCTCTCGAACGAGTACGACCCGCGCTCGCTGCCGATCGACCGGAAACGCGGCGCCCTGATCGGCATGGGCATGACCGAAAAGCAGGGCGGCACCGACGTGCGTGCGAATACCACGCGGGCCGCCGAAATCCTGGCGGCCGAAGCACGGGCGCGTTTCGGCGAGGAAGGCGAGGGCGCCTGGCGGATCGTCGGCCATAAATGGTTCTTCTCGGCGCCGCAGTCGGACGCGCACCTGATCCTGGCCCAGACCGATGACGGCGGCAGCGCCGGCCTGTCATGTTTCTTTGTGCCGCGCTACCTGCCCGACGACAGCCGCAATGCGATCCGCGTGCAGCGCCTGAAGGACAAACTCGGCAACCGCTCGAACGCCTCGTCCGAAGTCGAATTCGCCGGCGCCGTCGGCTGGCTGGTCGGCGCGGTCGGGCGCGGCATCCCGACCATCCTCGAGATGGGCAGCCACACGCGGCTCGATTGCGTGGTCGGCACCGCCGGCATCATGCGCGCGGCCTTGTGCCATGCGCTGCACCATGCGCGTGGCCGCGCCGCCTTCGGCAAGGCGCTCGCGCAGCAGCCGCTGATGCAGAACGTGCTGGCCGACCTCGCGCTCGAATCGGAAGCGGCCACCGCCTTTGCCCTGCGCCTGGCGCGCTGCTTCGACCATCCCGATGATCCGATCGAGGCCGCGCTGGCGCGCATCCTGACCCCGGCCGGCAAGTACTGGCTTTGTAAACGCGGGCCCGCGTTCGGCGCCGAGGCGATGGAGGTCATGGGCGGCAACGGCTACGTCGAGGACGGCCCGCTGGCGCGCCTGTACCGCGAATTCCCGGTCAATTCGATCTGGGAAGGCTCCGGCAACGTGATGTGCCTGGACCTGCTGCGCGCCCTGGGCAAGGGCTTGGGCGCGGCGCGCGCGGCTTTGGCGGCCGAGCTGGCGTCCGCGGCAGCGCTCGACGCGCGCTTCGCACGCTATGTCGAACAGCTCGACCAGGACCTCGGGAACACCGAAGAGGCGGGCGCGCGCCGCCTGGCCGAGCGGCTGGTGATCGCGGTGCAGGGCGCGCTGCTGCTGCGCCATGCGCCGCCGTTTGTCGCCGAGGCGTTTGTCGCCTCGCGCATCGCGCAGGATGTCGGCGGCGCCTTCGGACGCTTGCCGCCGGAGTCGGATTTCGCGGCAATCCTGGGGCGGGCGCTGGCCGTTTAGGGTGAAATTTCTAACCGGGAGCGCGACAAAACCGCGCGCGACTGGGATAATGGCCGGCTACACGCTTCAATCACAGAACACGACATATGTCCATCATGAAACAAGACCCGCGCTTTCCCAGCCTTTACATCCTGAGCCACCCGCTGATCCAGCACAAGCTGTCGCACATGCGCGAGCACGATACCTCGACGCGTACCTTCCGCGAGCTGCTCAAGGAAATCACGCTCCTGATGGGCTACGAAATCACGCGCGACCTGCCGCTGACCACGCGTTCGATCCAGACCCCGCTGGTCACCATCGACGCGCCTGTCATCGCCGGCAAGAAGCTGGCCATCGTGCCGATCCTGCGCGCCGGCATCGGCATGAGCGACGGCCTGCTGGAGCTCGTCCCGTCGGCACGCGTCGGCCACATCGGCGTGTTCCGCGATCCCGAGACCCACGAACCGGTCGAATACCTGGTGCGCCTGCCCGACACCTCGGAGCGTACCTTCATCCTGTGCGACCCGATGGTCGCCACCGGCAACTCGGCCGTGCACGCGATCGACGTCCTGAAAAAGCGCGGCGTGCCGGACGATCACATCATCTTCCTGGCACTGGTGGCCGCGCCCGAAGGCGTCAAGGTCTTCCAGGATGCCCACCCGAACGTGAAGCTGTACGTCGCCTCGCTCGACTCGCACCTGGACGAACACGCCTACATCGTGCCGGGCCTGGGCGACGCCGGCGACCGCATCTTCGGCACCAAGTAAGCGGTGCCTGCACCCGTCGATGCGGACTTTTTTGTCCGCTTGAAGCAGGCGAACGAAGGCTTTCGTGCCGGCTTGCCGGCGACCCTGCAGCGTCTCGGCCAGGCCGGCGCCAACTTCGACCCGGCCGCGCCCGTCCCGCAGCTTGCAGCCGAGCTGCAGGCGCTGCTGCATACGCTGGCGGGCGCCGCGGTGACTTTCGGCTTTCGCGAACTGGGGCAGGGCGCGCGCGCGCTCGAGCAGCGCCTGCGCGTGTTGACTGCCTTCGAGCTCGTCGGCGAAGACGACTGGCAAGCCTGGCTGTCGGCACTGGACGAATTTGTCCGCAGCGGCCTGGCCAGTCCGGCGCCGTCTTATCATAGCGCCGCATTCTCGCTGTTGCCTTGAGCCAAAAGTCTAGCGTCGAGCCGTTTGATACAGCGCAAACATGAAGCCGGTCGATGACCTATATTGTCCCTACTGCCGATGACGAATAAAGGCTGCGTAAAGTTGATGTTAGGCATTGTTATGCAGCCTGTTTTTTTATTTTACGAAAATCGCATGCGAGCGGTTTTATTCGGTATAATACGGGATCGTTGGGTTCGAGCTAGTAGTGCAGTCTGTCTGTCATTTCTTTCTTGCTTCTTCAAACGATCATAAACGGGCGCAAGCCCACTTAACTGAAATAGGAAATTGTAATGGCAACTGGCATCGTTAAATGGTTCAATGACTCGAAGGGCTTCGGCTTCATCACCCCTGATGAAGGCGGCGAAGATCTGTTCGCGCACTTCTCGGCTATCCAGAGCCAAGGCTTCAAGTCCCTGCAAGAGAACCAGCGCGTCTCGTTCGACGTGACCTCGGGTCCTAAGGGCAAACAAGCATCGAACATCCAGCCGATCTAATCGTCTGAATTACCGATGAAAAAATCCCCGGTTCTGCCGGGGATTTTTTTCGTCTGTCGATTCGGAACTTCGCCCGCGCGACACGTGCGCGGCCGCGATCGCGCTGCAGTATTGCTGCCTGATCAGGTCTCTACAGCCGCCTTAATTTCTGCTCGCCAATAATCCGGCTGCGCATACGCACGCCGCAGGAAATCGACAAAGGCGCGGATCCGCAATGGCAGATGGCGCCGCTGGGCAAACACGGCGTAGATATCGTTGCCGGGTGCCGCATAATCGTCGAGCACCGTCACCAATCGTCCCGCCTCGATCTGCGTGCCCACTTCCCACATCGAGCGCCAGGCCAATCCTTTCCCGTCCAGCGCCCAGTCGTGCAAGACTTCGCCGTCGTTGCAGACCATATTGCCCGCCACTTTCAGTGTCACCGTCTTGTGGTGATCGCGAAAGGTCCAGCCGCGCTGGCTGCCTTCGCTGCTGATCGCCAGGCAATTGTGGCGCGCCAGGTCGGCCAGCGTGCGCGGCGTGCCGTGGCGCTTCAGGTAGCCCGGGCTGGCCACCACCACGCGCGCATTGTCGGCCAGTTTCATGCCGACCAAATTCGAGTCGGCCAGGCTGGCGATGCGAATCGCGACGTCGACTCCTTCGCCGACCACGTCGACCACGCGGTCGTTCAGGTTCAGGTTGATCGTCACGTCGCGGTGTTCGGCGAGGAAAGAGGGCAGCAGGGGCGCGACGTGCTGGCGCCCAAAGCCGGCCGGGGCCGACACCAGCAGGTGGCCCTTCGCGTGCGCACTGCGCTCGGAGACGGCCGTCTCCGCCTCGTCCATGTCGGCCAGGATGCGCTGGCAGTCCTCGAGAAAGGCCGCGCCCTCGTCGGTCAGGGCCAGCCGGCGCGTGGTCCGCTGCAGCAGCTTGACGCCGAGCCGGCTTTCCAGCGCATCGAGCCGGCGCCCGATCATCGCCGGCGCAATCCCCTCCGCCCGCGCCGCCGCCGACAAGCTTCCCCGCGCCACCACTTCGACAAAGGTCGCTATTTCCCTGAACTTGCCCATGCCGCTCCATGTTTTCTAACGGGTTTCACATGATCTTGCCACGAACCTCGTCCGTAGGATGAGTACTCTGTGCCCACGCGGATCGTGCAAGCCCGCGCACGTATCACGCAACAGCGCCGCTAGCGCGGACCTATGACAAATACGCACAAATGAAGTGCATAAATGTATCGTTTAAGTACTTTGAGTTGAATATACTTGATGATAAGACAAACGCCAAGCTGGCATATACTTGACGTCTGAACGCACGATCATCTACTTCCAAGAAGGAGCACTACATGACCATCGCCACCCCGCAAGGCCTGGAAATTTCGGGCGAGATCAAGCCCGGCTTCGACACCATCCTGACGCCCGAGGCACTCGACCTGGTCGCGATGCTGACCCGCAAATTCGAGCCGCGCCGCCAGGAATTGCTGGCCGCCCGCGTCGAACGCGCCAAGCGCCTCGACGCCGGGGAGCGCCCCGACTTCCTGCCCGAGACGAAGCACATCCGCGACAGCGACTGGAAGATCGCCCCCATCCCGCCGGCACTCGAATGCCGCCGCGTCGAGATCACCGGTCCCGTCGAGCGCAAGATGGTCATCAACGCCCTGAACTCGGGCGCCGACAGCTATATGACCGACTTCGAGGATTCCAACGCCCCGAACTGGGACAACCAGATCACCGGCCAGGTCAACATGCGCGACGCCGTGCGTCGCAGCATCTCGCTCGAGCAAAACGGCAAGACCTACAAGTTGAACGAGAAGGTCGCGACCCTGGTCGTGCGTCCGCGCGGCTGGCACCTCGACGAAAAGCACGTGCTGGTCGACGGCAAGCGCATCTCGGGCGGCATCTTCGACTTTGCCCTGTTCATGTTCCATAACGCCAAGGAACAGATCGCGCGTGGCGCCGGCCCGTATTTCTACCTGCCGAAGATGGAATCGCACCTGGAAGCGCGCCTCTGGAACGACATCTTCATCGCCACGCAAGAAGCGCTCGGCCTGCCGCGCGGCACGGTCAAGGCGACGGTGCTGATCGAGACCATCCTGGCCGCCTTCGAGATGGACGAGATCCTGTACGAACTGCGCGAACACAGCGCCGGCCTGAACGCGGGCCGCTGGGATTACATCTTCTCGTGCATCAAGAAGTTCAAGCTGGACAAGGACTTCTGCCTGGCCGACCGCCCGAAGGTGACGATGACCTCGCCCTTCATGCGGGCCTATGCGCTGCTCTTGCTGAAGACTTGCCACAAGCGCGGCGCACCGGCGATCGGCGGCATGGCGGCCCTGATCCCGATCAAGAACGATCCGGAAAAGAACGAGATCGCCATGGGCGGGGTGCGTACCGACAAGGCGCGCGATGCGACCGACGGCTACGACGGCGGCTGGGTCGCCCACCCGGGCCTGGTCGAGCTGGCGATGACGGAATTCACCAAGGTGCTGGGCGACAAGCCGAACCAGATCGAGAAACAGCGCCCTGATGTCGAAGTGACCGCCGAGCAGCTGCTCGACTTCAAGCCGGAAGCGCCGATCACCGAGGCGGGCTTGCGCTACAACATCAACGTCGGTATCCACTACCTGGGCGCCTGGCTGGCGGGCAACGGTTGCGTGCCGATCCACAACCTGATGGAAGATGCGGCCACGGCCGAGATCAGCCGCTCGCAGGTGTGGCAGTGGATCCGCTCGCCGAAGGGTGTGCTGGACGACGGCCGCAAGGTCACCGCCAAGATGGTGCGCGCGATGATCCCGGAGGAACTGGCCAAGGCGAAGCAGGCCGCGCCCAACGGCGACAACCCGAGCTATGCCCGCGCCGCCGTCATCTTCGAAGAGATGTCGACCTCGGAAGAGTTCGCGGAATTCCTGACGCTGCCGCTGTACGAAGAAATCTAAGCCCCAGGCAATCAGCAATTGGCGCCGTCATCGAGACGGCGCCGGTTTTTTTGCAAAGGCGCGGTGCACGTTCACTTGCACGACACCAGGGTGTAGTCAAGGGATAAAGCAAGCTGCAAAAAAAGTAACTAACCAACACTTCTAAAGTTCCAGATGCGTCGCTCCGGGCCAGGCACACGCTGGCGCCCGGTCAGCAGGGCAGGGGGCGAATTCTTGAACAAGCGGGCAAGCATGGACGCCTCCGGATGCGAATACCGCCGAGGCGGAACCTCAGCCGTTCCGGAAAGTTTCACACTTCGCCCGACCAGTGCTTGGTTAAAACACGTTCTTCCATTCCCGCAGCGCGGCAAAGGCCTGCAGGGGCGCGGCGCCATTCTGCAATTTGCCGGCGGCTACGAGCGAGCCCACGATCTCCGGCGCGCGATAGCGGAGGAAGGGATTCGTGCGCCGCTCCAGGCCGATGCTCGATGGCACCGTCGGCAACTCGGCCGCGCGCTTGGCGCTCTCGTCGCGCATGCGCAGCACCAAGGCCTCGTTGCCGGGTTCGACCGCCAGCGCGAAGCGCAGGTTCGACAGCGTGTACTCGTGCGCGCAATACACTTCCGTGTCCTCGGGCAGGGCCGCCAGTTTCTCGAGCGACGCCGCCATCTGCGCGGGCGTGCCTTCGAACAGGCGGCCGCAACCGCCTGCGAAGAGCGTGTCGCCGCAGAACAGCCAGTGCAGGCCGGGCGTGGTGCGCACATACGCGATGTGGCCGAGCGTGTGACCGGGCACATCAACCACTTCCAGCGCGAGATCGAGTCCCGGCACGGTGACGCGCTCGCCCTCGCTCAGAGGGTGGGTGACGGCGTCGATGCCGTCATTGCGCGGCCCGAACACCGGCACCGGGGTATGCGCCAGCAGCGCCGGCACGCCACCAATGTGGTCAGCATGGTGATGGGTGAGTAGAATGGCGGTAAGAGTGAGGCCGTGTGCGTCGAGCGCCGCCAGGATGGGGACGCTGTCGCCGGGGTCGACGACGGCCGCGTTTGCACCGTCGTGGATCAGCCAAAGATAATTATCCTTGAACGCAGGCACGGTTAACACACTCAAATCATTAGGCGCGGCGTTTTCGCCGTTGGAATCAGGTCTGGTTTGCATAAGAGGTAGTCATGGATAGCGCTGTATCCGAAAAATCCATTATAGCGCTCGACGAATGGCTGCTTTCGCCGGCGGGTGCCTACGTGCGCGCCTTCGAGCAATCCAGTCTCGACGAGCTGACTGCCGACATCTTCGGCTACAACGCGGTGCAGATCGGCGTGCCGCAAATCGATGCGCTGTCCGCCAACCGCATGCCGAACAAGTGGCAGGCAGCAACGCGCACTTCGACCTTCGACGAGCTCGAGTTCGCCGCAAACGGCAAGCAGATCGCCGTCGCGCTCGACTTCGCCGAGCTGCCCTTCGCCTCGCAGAGCCTGGACCTGGTCGTGCTGCCGCACGTGCTCGAGTTCGCGGCCGAGCCGCATCAGGTGCTGCGCGAGGTGGAACGGGTGCTCATTCCCGAGGGCCAGGTGATCATCTGCGGCTTCAATCCGGCCAGCCTGTGGGGCGTGCGCCAGGGGATCGGCAAGGTCACGCGCAGCGGCTACCTGCCGGCGGCAGGCGAATTCATCTCTATGCCCCGCATGAAAGACTGGTTAAAATTGTTGAATCTTGGCGTCACGCGCAGCCACTTCGGCTGTTATGCGCCACCGTTTCGCACCGCCCAGTGGATCAACCGCTTCGACATGATGGAAACGGCAGGGCAGAAATACTGGCCCTACCTTGGCGCGGTCTACATCGTGCACGCGATCAAGCGCGTCAAGGGCATGCACCTGATCGGTCCGGCGTGGAACAAGAAATCAAGTCGTGCGCCGCAAGCGGTGCCGGCAACCAACAGAGAATAATCAAGGAAAGACCAGGCTGCATGACGAAAGTGGAAATTTTTACCGATGGCGCCTGCAAGGGCAATCCCGGCGCGGGCGGATGGGGCGCGCTGCTGGTTGCCGATGGTCATGAGAAAGAAATCTTCGGTGGCGAACCGAACACCACCAACAACCGGATGGAACTGAAAGCCGTGATCGAGGCCCTGGGCGTCTTGAACCGTCCCTGCGACGTCGTGCTGCACACCGACAGCCAGTACGTGCAAAAGGGCATCTCGGAATGGATTCACGGCTGGAAGGCGCGCGGCTGGAAAACCGCGGCGAAAGAGCCAGTAAAAAATGACGACCTGTGGAAGGCGCTCGACCTGGCCCAGCAGCAGCACACCGTCGAATGGCGCTGGGTGCGCGGCCATAATGGCCACCCGGGCAACGAGCGCGCCGACGTGCTGGCGAACCGAGGCGCGGCGACGGTGCGGCGCTAGGACGAGTCTGCTTGCGCTATACTGGCGGCTTGCCTCAACTCACTATTAAGCTTTCATGCGCCAGATTGTCCTCGATACCGAAACCACCGGCCTGAACCCACGAACCGGTGACCGCGTCATCGAAATCGGCTGCGTCGAACTGTTCAATCGTACGCTCACCGGCAGCAACTTTCACCGCTATATCAACCCCGAGCGCGAGTCGGACGAGGGCGCGCTCGCGGTCCACGGCCTGACCACCGAGTTCCTCACTGACAAACCGAAGTTCCACGAGATCGCCGAGGAACTGCGCGCCTACATCCGGGGCGCCGAAGTCATCATCCACAACGCCCCGTTCGACCTGGGCTTCCTGAACCACGAATTCAGCCGCCTTGGCCTGCCGAGCTTCGTCTCGCATTGCAGCGGCGTGATCGACACTCTGGTCAACGCCAAGGAAATGCATCCGGGCAAGCGCAATTCGCTCGACGCGCTGTGCGACCGCTATGGCGTCTCGAACGCGCACCGTAAACTTCACGGCGCATTGCTGGACGCGGAACTGCTGGCCGACGTCTACCTGTCGATGACGCGCGGCCAGAATTCGCTGTCGATGGAGCATGAGGTGGAAACCTCCGCCGACGGCATCGAGTTTGAGGCCGTACCGCTGGGCGAGATCATCGTCCTGGCTGCCAGCGCGGATGAACTGGCCGTGCACGATCAGGTGCTCGCAGGACTCGACAAAGGCGTCAAAGGTGAATGCGTATGGAGAAATTATTCGGCGAATGTTTGACGGATGAGAAAGTTTTTGGCATAATACGCCTCGTTGTCAGGGAGGTTAGCTCAGGGGTAGAGCACTGCATTCACACTGCAGGGGTCGCAAGTTCGAAACTTGCACTTCCCACCAGAATTCGTCAAAAAGCCCATCAGTTTCGATTGATGGGCTTTTTGCATTATGGCGTCAGAAACATCGATGCCGGGCTGAAGAAGCGTTGCACGCGAAAGCGGAGCAGCGCTTTTTTGCTTTTTCGGTGTCGAGTTTTACGGCTGGACTTGATCAGACGCGACATCCACGCCCGACCCGGGTTGTTGACCAACACACCAGGCATCTGGACAGTGCAGGTCACCGTCCGACGTAGCGCATCGACACCTGGGCCACGACAGGAATTTCATCGCTCAATCCGATGGAATGAGTGAAGCTTCCGAGAAAAGGATGCTTCACGACCATGACGAGGCTCGTCCGCACGACAACGGGCGTCAGCGTCGAAAAGCTGCAGTTAAACCGCGACAGGCAAGTGGCGTTGACGGGAAACCGGTACATGCATTCCGTGGTAGGTCCCTTGGTCGACCGCGTGGTGCCATCCAGATCCGCGGGGACATGAAAACAACCATGCTGGCCCTCGCCATCCTGGCGCAGGGCGGGGCGGCTGCACACGCCCAAACGAATGTCGCCTTATGTCGCCTTCTACGGCGTGATGGACGTCGGCGTATCCGTGGACCGGGGCGGGGTGGGCGCCGTGGCAAGCCGCGTCACCAGCGGCATGGCGACCCAGAACCGCTGGGGTTTTCGCGGCAGCGAAGACCTGGGCAACGGATTGAGCGCCTTCGTCGTCATCGAAGGCGGCATCCGTGCCGACAGCGGCCTCTCGACCCGGAACGACACCCTGTTCGGCCGCCACACCGCGGTTGGCTTGCGCGGCCGCCATGGCGCGCTGTTGCTGGGCCTGCAGGACACGCCGCTGTTCACGACCCTGAACGTGGTGGTCGACCCGCTGCGCAACGGGATTGTTCGGTCGAACAACCTGATGTCGCCGACCGGCTTTCGCGCGGCTGATTCGATCCTGTACCGCTCGCCCGAGCTACAACTTCGGGCCGCTGAAGGGGTATGTCGGCTACGAGATCAACAAGGGCCTCAACAGCGCGCCGCTGAACAACCCGTTGGCCTTGTTCGGCGGCGCGGCGGCGGTGGCCTCCACCGACAGCCGCGACCTGCTGTTGGCGGCATCGATTCCCTGGGGTGCCAGCTCGCTGGTGGCCAGCCATGTACGCAAGGACGATCGCACCGGCTTCGACCAGGATGCACGCCAGATGGGGCTGGCCTAATGGCACAGGCGCGGACGGGATGCCCGCACACCTTGGCCGCGGTAACGCAGGCTGTCGACCACCCGCGCAAACGCGGGGGATGGTTGGCGGCGGCTCCGGTAGTACAGGGGGGCGCCCGGAGCTGGTGATCCAGGCCGGCCAGCGACGGAAGACGGTCGAGCGCGTGACGCGCTGGGTTGGGGAGCTCCGGCCGCACGGCGGCGGCGCGAAGCAGGGCGATGCCGGAATAGCCCGGCTGCTTATCCGACCAGCACTTCGCTGATTTGAATCACAGGCGTCTGGTTGGTGTAGTTCGGGATGTCGCCCATGATTTCCTCCGTATGCGGACCGAAACCGGCCTGGAAGGCGTCGACCGAATCGCAAAACAGGTGGCCCATGGCGATGTAGGGCGCACTCGCGTCCAGTGTACCGGACGAAATCGCCCGGTCGACTGTGTAGTACTTGCAATGCTCGCCCATCAGGTTCTTCACCATTGGCATGTGCCGGTCCCGGTAATAAGCCAAGTCGAAACGGGCCTCCGGGCCGTTCGGATACATCACGCTTACTTTGATCATCGCATTCTCCTCGTGGTGGTTGGCGCAAGTGGTGGAACTCATCGTGCGCCGCTGTCGGGCACTTTGCAAGTGCCGCGTTGCCCTGAGCACCTTGAAGGGCCGCCAGGCTGCCCGAATTCCGCGTTCGGTGCCGCACGTTGGACGCGGCTGGGTTAGCATGCGTCAGCATTTTTTCGAATGGAGCAATAGTGAAACGATTTCTGTTAGTAAGCCTGGCTCTGGGTGTCGCCCTCGGCATCAGCGCCTGCGCCTACGTTGCCCCCACGCTGGGGCAGCTACCCGAACAGCAGCAATTGCAGGCGTCGCCGCAGTACCGCGACGGCGCCTTCCGCAACGAGGTCGCATCGCCCCCGCGTCCCGGTGGCGTCGGCGCCATCCTCAGGATGGCGCGCGGCCGCTTCGAACCCAGGGACCGGCCCGCGCCCGCCATGGCGCTGCCTTCGGTCAAGACAGACCTGGCGGCGCTGCCGCGCGAGCAGGACATCGTGGTCTGGCTCGGCCACTCGTCCTATTTCGTGCAGGTCGGCGGCAAGCGCTTGCTGATCGACCCCGTCTTCAGCACCTACGCCGCGCCCTTGCCCTGGATGGTCAAGGCCTTCGACGGCACCAGCCCGTACACGGTCGAGGACCTGCCCGAGATCGACGCCGTCCTGATCACCCACGATCATTACGACCATCTCGACTACGCGACCATGAAAGGTCTTGCGCCGAAAACACGCATGGTCATCGCGGGCATCGGCAACGGCGCCCACCTGCGGCATTGGGGTTACCAGCCCGGCAAAATCCGCGAAATGAACTGGCACGGCAGCGTCGAGGTGGCGCCGGGCTTGCGCGTGCACGTCCTGCCCGCGCAGCATTACTCGGGCCGCTTCATGCAGCGCAACCAGAGCCTGTGGGCGAGCTATGCGATCGAGACGCCGGCCCGGCGCCTGTATTTTTCCGGCGACACCGGTTTCGGTCCACACTTCGCCGACATCGGCAAGCGCTTCGAGCGCTTCGACTTCGTCGCGCTCGACGGCGGGCAGTACAACGCCAAATGGGCCGACATCCACATGACGCCCGAAGAGGCATCACGCGCCGCCGAGATCCTCGACACGCAGGCCCTCCTGAGCGGCCACGCCGGGCGCTTCAACCTGGCGCGCCATGCCTGGGACGAGCCGTTCGAGCGCGCCGTCGCGGCCAGCAAAGGCAAGAATTACCGGCTGCTGACGCCGCGCATCGGGGATCCGGTCAACCTGAACGAGCCGCGGCAAGTGTTTTCGCACTGGTGGAAGGGAATCGAGTAAGAGCCGGTAACCTTCGTTGGCACCAGCCTGACGTACGGGGTCATCGAGGCCATTGGCCGAATGCCGGTCATTCGAGGGCCGCACAGCGCATTCGGCGGGCACTGAACCCTGTCGAGCAGCGTGAGCGCGGGGAAGCGGCGATTTTTCGAGCCGGAAGTTGGCAGGCGAGGCGGCCAGTCCGGGCGCGAGGCGAGGACGACGGAACGGTTTATCTGCATCGATTGCGGCATGTGGAACTCCTGTCGGGTTTGGCGGACGGCCTGGCTTGATGGATGCTACCCGCGCGCTCGAACCGGACGAGCGCAAGCTGGTGCAAAATACAAGTTCAAGAGAACAGGGGACAACATGCAATATGCCATTTCCGAACAACTGCAGGAACTCCAGGCCCGCACCCGCGCCTTCATCTTTGATCAGATCATTCCGATGGAGCGCGATCCGCGCTGCACGCCGCACGGCCCGACCGAGGAACTGCGCGCGGAACTGGTTGAAAAGGGCCGCAAGGCGGGGCTGCTGTCCTCGCACGTCTCGCACGAATTCGGCGGCCTCGGCCTGAACCACGCGGCCAAGGCCGTGCTGTTCGAGGAAGCGGGCTATTCGCCGCTCGGCCCGGTCGCGCTGAACATCGCCGCGCCCGACGAAGGCAACATGCACTTGCTGGAAATGGTGGCCACCCCGGCGCAAAAGGAGCGCTGGCTGCGGCCCCTGGCCGCCGGCGCCATCCGCTCCTGCTTCTGCATGACGGAACCGGCGCCGGGCGCCGGCGCCGACCCCGGCATGCTGCTCACCCATGCGGTCAAGGATGGCGACGATTACCTGATCAGCGGCGAGAAGTGGTTCATCACCGGGGCCGACGGCGCCGGCTTTGCGATCATCATGGCCAAGCTCGAAAACGGCGAAGCCACCATGTTCCTGGCCGATATGGACAGCCCGGGCATTGTCGTCGAACGCATGATGGATTCGCTCGACTCGTGCTTCCCTGGTGGCCATGGCGTCGTCTCCTTCGACAACATGCGGGTTCCGGCATCCGACATTTTGGGCGAGCCCGGGCAGGGTTTCCGCTATGCGCAGGTGCGCCTGTCGCCGGCGCGCCTGACCCATTGCATGCGCTGGCTGGGCGCCGCGCGCCGCGCGCACGACGTCGCCACGGCCTACGCCCGCACGCGCCAGGCCTTCGGCAAGCAGCTCGGTGCGCACGAGGGCGTCGGCTTCATGTTGGCCGATAACGAAATGGACTTGCATGCGACCCGCCTCGTGATCGCGCACTGCGCCTGGGTGCTCGACCAGGAACAGCTGGGCAAGCACGAGTCGAGCGTGGCCAAGGTGTTTTCGTCGGAAGCGGTCTGGCGCGTGGTCGACCGCTGCGTGCAGATCCTGGGCGGGCAGGGCGTCACCCACGAGACCGTGGTCGCGCGTATCTTTGCCGACGTGCGCGCCTTCCGCATCTACGACGGCCCGTCCGAAGTGCACCGCTGGAGCATCGCGCGCAACATCCTGCGCGGGGACGGTTCCCACGGGCGGTAATCCGGGCTTGCGCCCGTCCAGGCCGTAAAATAGCGGACGGACACAAGGATTACCACACCATGACAAAAGCAACGATTGCACACCTGGCGCTCTGCCTGGCCACCCCACTTGCGCTTGCCCAGAATGCCGAGCGCCAGCTCGAAGGCGTCACCCGCAACCAGGGCACGCTCGAGATCGCCACAAGCGACGGCCGCTACCTGATCAAGCCGTACTCGAGCAACATCGTCGAGACCACCTTCATTCCGAAAGGCGAACGCGTCGATCCCGCTTCGCACGCCGTGATCATGGCGCCAGGGCAGGTGCCGGTGACCCTGAAGGACGAGGCCGCGCGCCTGACCTTCGCCACCCCGGGCATCACCGTCACCGTCGACAAGCAGCCCTTCCGGATCAGCTATGCGTACAAGGGCAAGCCGCTGGTGGCGGAGAAGCGCGGTTATGGCCGCGCCAAGGATGTCGAATCGATCGAATTCGCGCTCGCGGACGGCGAGGCGCTGTATGGCGCCGGTGCGCGCGCGGTCGGCATGAACCGGCGCGGCCACCGATTCGAGCTATACAACAAGGCCGATTACGGCTACGGCAATCGCTCGGAACTGCTGAACTATACGATGCCGGTGGCGCTGTCCTCGAAGAAGTACGCAATCCACTTCGACAACCCGCAGACCGGCTGGCTCGACTTCGACAGCCGTAAGGACGGCACCCTGCGCTACGAAGTCAGCGGCGGACGCAAGACCTACCAGGTGGTCGCCGGTGACAGTTGGGACGAGGTCATGGCAGGCTACACCGGCCTGACCGGCCGCCAGCCGCTGCCGCCGCGCTGGGCCTTCGGCAATTTCGCGAGCCGCTTCGGCTACCGCAGCGAGGCGGAGACGCGCGCCGTGGTCGACAAATTCATCGAAGAAAAAATTCCGCTCGACGCCGTCGTGCTCGACCTCTACTGGTTCGGCAAGGAGGTCAAGGGCACCATGGGCAATCTCGACTGGGACCGCGACAGCTTCCCGCAGGCCGAGCAGATGATGGCCGACTTCAAGAAGAAGGGGGTCAAGACCGTCGTTATCAGCGAGCCATTTGTCCTCACCACCTCGAAACGCTGGCAGGAAGCGGTGGACCGCAAGGTGCTCGCCACCGGCAAGGACGGCAAGCCGGCCACCTACGATTTCTACTTCGGGAATACCGGTCTGATCGACCTGTACAAGCCTGAAGGCCGCGACTGGCTCTGGAACATCTACAAGCAGCTCAAGCAGGATGGCGTGACCGGCTGGTGGGGCGACCTGGGCGAACCGGAAGTGCATCCGGCCAGGCTGCAGCATGCCGGCCGCACGGCAAACGAAGTCCACAACATCTACGGCCACGACTGGGCGCGCCTGATCTCCGAGGGCTACAAGAAGGAGTTCCCGAACGAGCGCCCCTTCATCCTGATGCGCGCCGGCTACTCGGGCTCGCAGCGCTTCGGCATGATCCCGTGGTCGGGCGACGTCAGCCGCAGCTGGGGCGGCCTGCAGTCGCAGATGGAGATTTCGCTCCAGATGGGCATGCAGGGCCTGGCCTACATGCACTCGGACCTGGGAGGCTTCGCCGGTGCGGTGCTCGACGACGAGCTGTACGTGCGCTGGCTCCAGTACGGCGTCTTCCAGCCAGTGTTCCGTCCCCACGCGCAGCAGGACGTGGCGCCGGAGCCGGTGTTCCGCTCCGCGCGCGCCAAGGTGCTGGCGCGCCAAGCGGTGTGGCTGCGCTATGCGATGCTGCCTTATAACTACACGCTCGCCTTCGACAACAGCCAGACCGGCATGCCGCTGATGCGCCCGCTGATGTTCGTCGAGGCCGACCCCGAGCGCGCGGTCGACCGCGCCGGCACCTATTTGTGGGGCGCGGATTTCCTGGTCTCGCCGGTGGTCGAACCGGGCGCGACGCGCCAGGAAGTGTTTTTCCCAAACAGCGGCAGCGTCTGGTTCGACTTCCACACCGACGCCGTGCACCGCGGCGGCCTGCTCGAAGTGGTCAGACCCGAGGACGCCCATATCCCGGTGTTCGTGCGCGCCGGCGCGTTTGTCCCGATGGCCAAGGTGGTGCAGACCACGCGCGACTACACGGGCCGCCAGATCGACCTGCACTACTACCATGACGCGTCGGTGGCCGCGTCGAAGGGCAAGCTGTATGACGACGATGGCGAAACGGCTGGGGCGTTCGAACAGGGCAAGTACGAAATCGTGCGCTTCACCGGCACCTACGCCGGCGGCAAGCTGGCGATCGGCTTCGAGACCGAAACCGGCAAGGCGTACCAGGCCGCCGAACGTGGCTTCAGCCTGAAGGTCCACAACGTGCAGGCCAGGCCGCGTTCGGTGACGGTCGATGGGCGCGCGGTGGCGGCCAGCTGGAATGCGAAGCACAAGCTGCTCGACGTGAAGGTGCCGGCGCGCCGGCAGCAGCAGGCGAAGGTTGTCGTCGTGATGTGATGGGGCCTGGGTGTGCGAGCGCCGGCCTCCACGCGCCCCATTTGACGCCTGCACGCGTCGGCCAGCGGAGCATCCCGCTCGTCGACCCATCGCTTGCTTCTTCTTCGCGTCGATACTGTAATCCCAGGCCGTCAAACTACGCTTCGCGGCGCTGCCCGGCAGCGTGTATTGCTGCGGCGTCCCGGTCAGGTTGACCGCAACCGCCACCACCTTGCCATCCTTCTCTTGCCGGAAGGCGAACACCTTGTCGCTGCCGGTCGCCAGCACGTCCACCTGCCCGCCGTACTGGCCGTTCCACAGCGCGCGATTCTCGTGCTTGAGTTTGAGAAGGCCTGCATAGAAGCTTGCGTACGGATAGCCCTTCCAGTCGATCGGATCCTTCCCGAAGAATTCCAGGGGTTTACCCAGGCCCGCTTCCTGGCCGCCGTCAGTTCGCCGGCGGCGGCTCGACGTCCAGCACGCCGATGGCGGCGCCGCCGATGCTGTCCGCGCGCGGGGCGGACACCAGCGCTTGGCATCGACCAGCGCGCCGCCGCCTCGCCGATGCGGCCGCGCCCGGCCACGCCGAACACGGTGCCGCCAAGGTCGCTGATGCGCGACCCGGTCCAGCAAAAATGCCCGGACGCCGTCCAGCGGCCGCCGATGGCGGCGGCGGCACAGGTGAGGACGTGGCGGCGCAGCGCGAACAGGGTGGCGATGACGTGTTCGGCCACCGAGTCCGGGCCGTAATCGGGCAGGTTGGCGACCTCGATCCCCAGCTGCGCCGCAGCCGCCTTGTCGATGTTGTCGGTGCCGGCGGCGGCCACCGCCACCAGCCGCAGCCCGCTGGCGCTACGCAGCGCTGCGGCGGCGAGGCGTACCTTGCAGGTCAGCACGAGGCGGTCAAGGTGGGAGATCATGGCGGCCTCCTTTACGCGAATGCGCGCTGTTCAAGCATGGCGTCGGCACCAAGGGCAGGCATCAGGTGCAGGTTCAGGCGGTGCCCGGCTTTCAGGATCTGGCTCGTCACGTCGTGGCCGATCAGTCCCGGGAGCTTTGCCGCGCGGCCTGGATGCCCTGCAGGCTCACGCCGGTGTCGCAGCCTTCCAGTTCCAGCAGGTGCACCAGTTCTTCGGTGCAGACGTTGCCGGACGCGCCGGGCACGTAGGGGCAGCCACCCAGGCCGCCGAGCGAGGAATCGAAGCGGTCGATGCCGGCGGCAAGCGCGGCCAGGGTATTGACCAGCGCCAGGCCACGCGTGTTATGGAAGTGCAGGGTCAGTTCCATGCGCCGGTTGTGCGATTCGCTGACCGACATGACCAGGTTCACATCTCCACAATGCACGACAGCGCGCGCTCGGCGCCGCGGATGTTCGACACCAGCACGGTGTAGACGACGCCGGGTTTGCGCACGATCTGGTGCATCACCGCCACGGCGTCCTTCAGCGCCGGAATCGCTTTCGGCGAAGTGAACAAGGTCGCTTCGACCTTGGCGTAGCCGCACTCGCTCAATTCCTTGACCAGCGCGATTTTCGCATCGGTCTCGACAAACACCGCTTCGTTCTGGAAGCCGTCGCGGGTCGCCACTTCGTGGATGTACAAACGCTTCTAGCGCATGATGGTGTCCTCAGATGATGCCGCGTGCGCGCCAGGCGCTGCGGGTCGTGGAATCGATGCCGATTTCGGCCAGCACCGCGTCGGTATGCACGCCCAGCGCCGGTGCGGGATGCATCACCTCGCCTGGCGTCGCGCTCAGTTTCGGGACGATGCCCGGCACCTGCACCGGCGTGCCGTCCGCCAGTTCGGTGTCGAGGATCATGCCGCGCGCCTTGTAGTGGGGGTCGGCGGCGATGTCGGCGATGTCGTAGATGCGTCCGGCGGGGATGCGCGCTTCGTTCAGGGCGTCGAGCACCTCGTCGAGCGTGCGTTCGGCCGCCCAGACGCCGATCGCGGCGTCCAGGCGCGCGACATGTCTGACCCGGCCATCGTTGCGCGCCACGTCGGGATCGTCGCGCAGGTCCTGGCGCCCGATGACGTCCATCAGGCGCCGGAAGATGCTGTCGCCGTTGCCGGCAATGAGGGCGTACTTGCCGTCGGCGCACTGGTAGGCATTCGTCGGTGCGATGCCCGGCAGGCTGCTGCCGGCCGCCTGGCGCACGGCGCCGAACACGGAATACTCGGGCAGCAGGCTTTCCATCATGTTGAATACCGACTCGTAGAGGGCCACGTCGATCATCTGGCCTTCGCCGCCCGCATCGCGGTGGCGCAGGGCCAGCAGGATGCCGATCACGCCATGCAGGGCCGAGAGCGAGTCGCCGATCGAGATACCGGTGCGCACCGGCGTCTTGCCCGGTTCGCCGCACAGGTGGCGCAGGCCGCCCATGGCCTCGCCGACGACGCCGAAACCCGGACGGTCGCGGTAGGGGCCGGTCTGGCCATAGCCGGAAACGCGCAGCATCACCAGCTTGGGATTAATTTCATGCAGCACGTCCCAGCCCAGGTTCCAGGCTTCCATGGTCCCGGGGCGGAAGTTTTCGATGAGGACGTCGGCATCTTCAACCAGCGCGCGGATCACTTCCTGGCCCTCGGGGGTGCGCAGGTCGAGCGACACGGATTCCTTGTTGCGCGACAGGACCGCCCACCAGACCGAGGTGCCCTCATGCAGCAGGCGCCACTTGCGCAGCGGGTCGCCGGTGCCGGGAGGCTCGATCTTGATCACCCGGGCGCCGAACTCGGCCAGCATCTTGCCGGCAAATGGGCCGGCGATCAGTTGACCGAGCTCGATGACCCGCAGGCCTTCAAGCGGTTGTGCCATGATTGTCTCCTCGTCGATTCACAATATGAAACCCAGTGTAGGACGCCCCCGGCGCTTTGGAAATCGGCTATTCTTCAAGCACCCTTTCCATTTCGGAAAAGCGGCAGGCCAGCCCGGCCTTTCGACCCGACGCTGCGTGGGCAATTCGTGATCAATCCCGGCCACTTCGACCTCCAGTCCCTGCGTGTCTTCCTGCAGGTGGCGCTCACCGGCAGCCTGACCCGTGCGGCGGAAAAGTCGCACATGACCCTGTCGGCGCTGAGCAAGCGCATCGCGGAACTCGAGCGCACCGCCGATTGCAGCCTGTTCACCCGCCATCCGCGCGGGCTGGAGCTGACGCCGGCCGGCACCGAACTGGTGCACCATGCGCGCGCGGTGCTCGATGCGGTCAACCGGATGGCGTTCGCGATGGGCGATTTTGCCATTGGCGTGCGCGGCAACGTGCGCATCTGGGCCAATACCTCGGCAATCACGCAATTCCTGCCCCAGGACCTGGCCAGTTTCGTGCGCGCGCAGCCGCTGGTGCGCATCAGCCTGGAAGAGAAAACGAGCGAGCAGGTGATCGCGGCGGTGGCCGATGGCGAAGCAGACCTGGGCATTTTTGCCGACAACATCCCGTCATCGAAGCTCGAGAAATACCTGTACCGGCGCGATCGCCTGATGCTGCTGGTGCCGGACGATCACCCGCTGGCGGCAAGGACGGAGATCGCGTTCGAAGAGACCCTCGACTACGATATCGTCGGCCTGAACCAGGGCAGCTCGCTGCTGCAGCGCCTGACCGAAGCGGCGGCCGGCCTGGAGCGCGCCCTGCGCCTGCGCATCCAGGTCAGCAGCTTCGACGCCATTTGCCGCATGATCGAAGCCGGGCTGGGCATCGGCGTGCTGCCCGAGGGCGTGCTGCGCGCGGGGAACAGCGGCCTGCACGCGATCCGCCTGACGGACGGGTGGGCGCATCGCTCGCTGTGGCTGGGCGTGCGTTCGAAAAGCGCCCTGGTGCCCGAGGCGGTGAAGCTGCTCGAGCACCTGTGCCGGATCGATTGAGATTTGCCGGGTTGCGCTTTGCCGATAGGGAAAGGCCTTTGGCGCAATCGGACATTCCGTTTGTCCGGCTTCTGCCGCATCATCGACCCACCTTTTTTGAGAGAGCCGAATGACTTCCAACCATGAGCGCAGACCACTGCGGGTGCTGGTCGCCCCGGATTCCTTCAAGGGCAGCCTGAGCGCAAGCGCAGTCGCGGCCAGCATCGCGGCCGGCGTGCGCGCCGCCATTCCGGGCTGCGTCGTGGTCGAGGCGCCGATCGCCGACGGCGGCGAGGGTTCGGCCAGCGCCATCGCGCAGGGACTGCATGGAAGCTGGCAGCAGGTCCAGGTCGTCAACGCCAATGGCAGTTTGGTCGAGGTGCCATTCGCCGCCTGCCAGAGTCCGGCGCTCGGTCGCTTCGCCGTGCTCGACGTCGCCGCGATCGTCGGCCTGCCGGCGGCCGTGGCTCCGCCCGGGCAACGGACCACCCGCGGCGTGGGCCAGGCGATCCACGCCATTTACCAGCGCGGCTTCGCGACGATTGCGCTTGGCCTGGGCGGCTCGTCCACCAACGATGCCGGCGCCGGCATGCTGGCCGAACTGGCCTTCGTCTGCCGCGACGCGGCGGGCAGCGAAATCGATCCGGTATTCGACAAGCTGGCGCAGGTGCGCTCGGTCGAAGACCGTCCCGGCAGCGAATGGCTGGACGGCCTGAACCTGATCGGCCTCACCGACGTGACCAGTCCGCTGAACGGCGCCGACGGCGCGAGCATGGTATTCGGCGCCCAGAAAGGCTTTGCCGACCTGGCGCAGGCCGACGCGGTGCTCGCGCACTTCGCCGATTGCTGCGCCACGCTGCTGGGCAAGGACCTGCGCGATGCCGCCGGCAGCGGGGCGGCTGGCGGCCTGGGCTTTGGCGTGGCGCTGCTCGGAGGCGTGTTGCGGCCCGGCGCCGAATTCGTCCTCGAAGCGCACCGCCTGGTGGCGGGCGCGGTCGACTACGACTGGGTCATCACGGGCGAAGGGCGCTCGGACCGGCAGACCCTGCTGGGCAAGGGCCCGGCCGAGGTGGCGCGCCTGGCGCGCGACAGCGGCATTCCCGTGACCCTGCTCTCGGGCGCGGTCGATCTCGACGCGGAACTGGAAGCGGCATTCGATGGCGGCTGCTTTTCGATCCAGCCGGGGCCGGTGAGCCTGGAATATGCAATGGAGAATGCCGGGCAACTGCTGCAGCGGTCGGGCCGCCAGATCGGCGCGCTGTTCGCCAGGGCGAGAAGTTGAGTGCCCCTGCGGCCGGTCGCGCCTGAAGACCTGGGACCGGGTATGAGGGCCTGAAAGCCGGGGCAGGGATAGTGCCAGTCGTTCAAGCTCGGATTCGGCGTTCCCCGTAGCGTGGGCACTCCTGGCTGCTGCAGCGTTATTAGGGACAGCCACGCACGAGGGCCTGGACCAGCCGGTTGAACCGCGCCGTGTGCGTGACGTTCATCCCGTGCGAGGCGCCGGCGACCGAACGTTTGTCCACGTGCCTGATTCCAGCCTGCGAGCGCGGCGACGTTGTCGCGGTACATGCGCGGGCTTGTTTCACCCGCGATGAGCAGGGTCCTGCAGGCCAGCGCGCCGGCCGCGGCGCGAGTCGACGAACATTTCCAGTCCGGCCTCGATCGCGCCGTCCTCGATCAACGTGGCCACTTGCGCGCGCAGGGCCGCCGCCGGCCTCACGCACAATCCTTGTGTGTTCAGCGTGCTGCGCTCTCTGGCGGGCCTGGGCATCGGCGGCGTGATGCCGAACGTGGTCGAGCAAATGACCGAATACGCGCCGCGCAAGATTTGGGCGACGATGGTCGGAAAACTGTTCCAGGAAGGGCGGGCGTTTTCCACCGTGATGTTCTGGGTCGCCTTCTTCATGTGCCTGTTCATGGTGTACGCCCTGAGCGACAGTACCAAAGCGCTTGGCCTCCAGGACGGCCAGGGCCTGCGGCATAATGTCTACAACCGACAATCATTGGATGGCGCACCGCCGACACCAGGAACAACGCATGAACAATGTAGCTCCAGCCAGCGCCGGCGACATCGTCGTCTACAACCGCGAACAAACCGCCGCGCTGCTCGATTTCGCCGCACTGGCCGATGCGGTTGCGGAGGCGGCGGCCCAACTCGATGCGGGCGCCATCCTGAGCCCGGAGCGCCTGGTGGTGCCCCTCGGCCACGGCGCGGTCATAGCTCAGCATGCCGGCCACCGCCCACGATATCGCCATCCACAAACTGGTCAACGTGCACCCCGGGAATGCACGGCGCGGCCTGCCGACCATTCACGGCGCCGTCACCGTATGCGATGCCGCGACCGGGCAGATCGGGTGCGTGCTCGATGGCCCGGAAGTGACGGGCCGCCGCACCGCCTGCGTGACGCTGCTGGCGATCCGCCACCTGCTGGCGCGCGCCCCCGGGCACATCCTGATCATCGGCACCGGCAGCCAGGCGCGCTATCACGTGCAAGCGCTGCACGCCCTGTACCCGCAGGCGCAGGTCTGGGTTCGCGGGCGCAGCGTGGACGCGGCGATGCGTTTTTGCGAGGACAACCGCCTGCTGCACGCGCACCTGCAGCCTTGCGGGATTAGTGCGCCCGCCATGGACGTGGTGGTGACGCTCACGACCAGCACCGAGCCGGTGTACGACGAAGCGGCGCAGCCGGGGCGGCTGGTCGTCGGCGTGGGCGCCTTCAAGCCGGAGATGGCGGAGCTGGGCCCGCGCACGCTTGCCGGGAGCGACATCTACGCGGACGATCCGGCCGGCGCGCGCCACGAAGCCGGCGACCTGCTGCGGGCCGGCGTCGACTGGCCGCGCGTGGCCTCGCTTGGCGCCATGCTGCGTGGCCCGGTCGACGCCGCGCGCCCGGTTGTCTTCAAGAGTGTCGGGACCGCGGCCTGGGACCTGGCCGCGGCGCGCGTGGCACTGCGGGCCCTGGCGGCGCGGTAGTTCTTGCTCTCCCCGATACTTTAGGCTTAAAGTATGTTGAGAAGCGTGAGAATCCGACATGGCCGCGCCGCTGGCGCCGCCATGGCTTTCCCCGACTGGCCGGAGACGAAATGAGTGCAAGCGCGTACGTGGACACTTTTGCGAACGACAAGCTGCCGCCGCGCGAAGAGTGGCCGGAGCTGCTGTTCGAGCTGCCCGCGCTGGCGTATCCCGATCGCATCAACTGCGCCGCCGAACTGCTCGACCGGACGGTGGTGCGCGGCCATGGCGCCTCGGTGGCGGTGCGTGGCGCCAGCCTGACCTGGACCTATGCCGAACTGCTGGAGACGGTCGACCGCATCGCCGGCGTGCTGCGCAGCGAGCTCGCTCTCGTCCCCGGCAACCGGGTGCTGCTGCGCGGCGCCAACAACCCGATGGTGGCGGCTTGCGTGCTGGCGGTCTGGAAGGCCGGCCTGATCGCGGTGCCCACCATGCCGCTCCTGCGCGCCGGGGAGATCGGCACGATCATGACGCTGGCGCGGGTGGACGCCGTGCTGTGCGCCGCCGACCTGCGCGCGGAACTGGACCTGGCCTGTGCCAGCCTCGGGACCGCGCCGCCAGTGCTCACGTTTAACGCCGCCGCGCCGGGCGCGCTCGAACAGCGGATGGCGGCCATGCCGCCGCAGTTCGACGCGGTCGACACCTCGGCCGAAGACGTCTGCCTCCTGAGCTTCACTTCCGGCACCACCGGCCGCCCCAAGGGCACCATGCACTTCCACCGCGACGTGCTGGCGATCTGCGATTGCTTCCCTCGCTCGATGCTGGCCACCACCGCGGCCGACGTCTTCATCGGCACGCCGCCGCTGGCCTTTACCTTTGGCCTGGGCGGGCTGCTGCTGTTCCCGCTGCGTTATGGCGCATCGGCCGTGCTGCTGGAAAAGCTCACGCCCGACCTGCTGCTGGCGGCGATTGCAAGGTATCGCTCCACCGTCTGCTTTACCGCGCCCACCTTTTACCGGCAGATGGCGCCGCTGGCCGCCAACCACGACCTGTCCAGCCTCACGCGCACCGTCTCGGCCGGCGAGGCGCTGCCGCTGGAAACGCGCCTGGCCTGGCAGCGTGCCACGGGCCTGGCGATAATCGACGGGATCGGCGCGACCGAAATGCTGCACATCTTTATATCAAGCGCCGGCGACGACATCCGTCCCGGCGCCACCGGCCGTCCGATCCCCGGCTACCGCGCCTGCATCCTCGACGAAGACGGCCATCCTGTGGGGCCCGGCGTTACCGGGCGCCTGGCGGTGAAAGGCCCGACCGGCTGCCGCTACCTGGCCGACCCGCGCCAGCGCGACTACGTCTGCAATGGCTGGAACCTGACGGGCGACGCCTACCAGGTGGACGCGGAAGGCTATTACTGGTTCCAGGCGCGCACCGACGACATGATCATCTCGGCCGGCTACAACATCGCCGGACCGGAAGTCGAGGAAGCGCTGCTGCGGCACCCGGCGGTGGCCGAGTGCGGCGTGGTGGGCGCGCCCGACGACGAACGCGGCCAGGTCGTGACGGCCTATGTCGTGCTGCGTGCCGGCGGGGAAGGTGGGCCGGAGATGGCGAAAGCCCTGCAGGACCACGTCAAGCAAGTCATCGCTCCCTACAAATACCCGCGCCGGATCGAATTCCGGAGCAGCCTGCCGCGCACCGAAACCGGCAAGCTGCAGCGCTTCAAGCTGCGCCAGGAAGCATCGCGCCAGCCTTGAGCCATACCTGTCAACCATCGAACCATCGCCCAACCAGGAGCCCCTACGTGAAACTGTACCGCCTTATCGCCACACTTCTTGCATTGACCGCCGCCTTCAACGCCCAGGCCGCCGACAAGGTGAAAATCGGGATGCTGACCACCCAGCATCAGGCCGAATTGCAGGCCGTTGAGTGCGTTTTCAAGCACGGAGGTCAGGTCCAGGCGCGTCTCCCTAAAATGCTTGACATCTAAAATATTTAGGCATTTAATAGTCTACAGGAAGTTCATGCCTTTGGTAGCCCCGCCGATGGATTTTCTGGTACCGGAAATGCGGGTCGAATCCCTTGTGCACGCCACGCCAGAGCACGGAGCAGTCATGAAGATAGTTTGCATCGGAGGCGGCCCGGCCGGCCTGTACTTCGGCCTCCTGATGAAGAAGCAGGATCCCGCGCACGAGATCACGGTCATCGAGCGCAACCGGCCCTACGACACCTTCGGCTGGGGCGTGGTGTTTTCCGACCAGACCCTGGGCAACCTGGTGGCGGCCGACGAAGACACCGCGCGTACCATCCTGCAAGCCTTCAATCACTGGGACGACATCGACGTCCATTTCAAGGGCCAGACCGTCACCTCCGGCGGGCACGGCTTCTGCGGCATCGGCCGCAAGCGCCTGCTCAACATCCTGCAGGCGCGCTGCGAGGAACTCGGCGTGCGGCTCGTGTTCGAAACCGCCGTGGCCGACGACCAGGCGCTGGCACGCCAGTACGGCGCCGACCTCGTCATCGCCTGCGATGGCCTGAACAGCCGCGTGCGCACCCGCTATGCGGACACCTACCGGCCCGACATCGACAGCCGCCACTGCCGCTTCGTCTGGCTCGGCACCAAGAAAAAATTCGACGCCTTCACCTTCGCGTTCGAACGGACCGGGCATGGCTGGTTCCAGGCCCACTGCTACCAGTACGACGGCGATACCTCGACCTTCATCGTCGAGGCGCCGGAAGAAGTCTGGCGCGCCGCCGGCCTCGATGCGATGAGCCAGGAAGAGGGCGTCGCCTTCTGCGAGAAGCTGTTCGCCCGCTACCTCGACGGCCATTCGCTGATGAGCAATGCCTCGCACCTGCGGGGTTCAAGCATGTGGATCAAGTTCCCGCGCATCGTCTGCGGACAGTGGGTGCACTGGAACAGCATCGACGGCCGCCGCGTGCCGGTGGTGCTGATGGGCGACGCCGCCCATACGGCGCACTTCTCGATCGGCTCCGGCACCAAGCTGGCGCTGGAAGACGCGATCGAGCTGGCGCGCTGTTTCGGACGCCACGGGACGGAAGGCATCGACCAGGTGCTGGCCGCCTACCAGGAAGTGCGCGCGATCGAAGTATTGAAAATCCAGAGCGCCGCGCGCAATTCGATGGAGTGGTTCGAGAACGTCGAACGCTACACGGCCATGGAGGCCGAGCAGTTCGCCTACTCGATGCTGACCCGCAGCCAGCGCCTGTCGCACGAGAACCTGCGCGTGCGCGACGCCGCCTACGTCGCCCGCTTCGAAGACTGGATCGCCAGCCGCGCCTTCGACCAGGCCGGCGTGCCGGCGCCGCGCAGCGCGACCAGCATCCCGCCGATGCTCACCCCTTTCCGCCTGCGCGGCACGGTGCTGAAGAACCGCATCGTGGTCTCGCCGATGGCGCAGTATTCGGCCGAGGACGGCGTGGCTGGCGACTATCACCTGGTGCACCTGGGCAGCCGCGCGCTCGGCGGCGCGGGCCTGGTGTTTGCCGAAATGACCTGCGTCTCGGCCGACGCCCGCATCACGCCCGGTTGCCCCGGCCTGTACACGCCGGCGCATACGGCGGCGTGGACGCGCATCGTCGACTTCTTCCACGCCAGCAGCGACGCGAAGATCGCCATGCAGCTCGGCCACGCCGGCGCCAAGGGATCGACCCGGCGCGCCTGGCACGGCACCGACTTGCCGCTTGACGAGGGCAACTGGCCGCTGGTGTCTGCCTCGGCGCAGCAGTACGTCGAGGGCGTGTCGCAGGTGGCGCGCGCGGCGACCCGCGAAGACCTGGAACGCATCAAGCTCGACTTCGTGCGTGCCACGGGCGAGGCGGCGAAGGCCGGCTTCGACTGGCTCGAGCTGCACTGCGCCCACGGCTACTTCCTGTCCAGCTTCATTTCGCCGCTGACCAACGGGCGCGACGACGAATACGGCGGCAGCCTGGAAAACCGCTGCCGCTACCCGCTCGAGGTGTTCGCCGCGATGCGCGCCGTTTGGCCGGACGATAAACCGATCAGCGTGCGCCTGTCGGTCCATGACTGGACCCCTGGCGGCCTCACCCCGGACGACGCGGTCGAGGTGGCGCGCCTGTTCAAGGAGGCCGGCGCCGACATGATCGACGTGTCTTCCGGCCAGGTCAGCAAGAAGGAAAAGCCGGTGTACGGCCGCATGTACCAGACCCCGTTCGCGGACCGTATCCGCAACGAGGTCGGCATCCCGACAATTGCCGTGGGCGCGATTTTCGAGGCCGACCACGCCAACAGCATCATCGCCTCCGGCCGCGCCGACCTGTGCGCGATCGCGCGCCCGCACCTGGCCGACCCTGCCTGGACCCTGCACGAAACGGCGAAGCTGGGCTACACCGGCTTGCCGTGGCCGAAGCAGTACCACGCCGGCAAGCTGCAGCTCGAGCGCAACCTCGAGCGCGAACGGCTGGTGGCGGCGGCCAGCAGCGGCCTCACGCCGCAGCAGGTCGCGGCCAAACTGATCGAGGGCTGATATGGCACGCAAACAGGCCGCCACAGAGGAGCTCCCGGTGCTGGACGTCGAGACCCGCCTGACCGACGACAATCACCAGTCGCTCAAACTCTGGCTGCGCATGCTGTCCTGCACCACGATGATCGAAGCCGAGATCCGTACGCGCCTGCGCGCGGAATTCGGCATCACGCTGCCGCGCTTCGACCTGATGGCGCAGCTCGACCGCCATCCGGAAGGCCTGCGCATGGGCGAGCTGTCGAAGCGCCTGATGGTCACCGGTGGCAGCGTTACCGGCATTACCGACCAGCTCGAGCAGGAAGGCCTGGTGGTGCGCGACGCGGTGCCGGACGACCGCCGCGCCTACAGCGTCCGCTTGACGGCGTCCGGGCGGCGCGCCTTCAAACGCATGGCGTCGACGCACGAAGGCTGGATCACGGAACTGATGCAGGGCCTGGACGGACAGGAGCGCGCCACCCTGATCGAACTGCTGTCGACCATGAAGCGGGGCCTGGCCGCCGCCGACCAACCGTAACTCCAGGAGAACCCATGCGTTACCTCACAGGCGAACCGCACCAGCTGCCGGGCCACCGGGCCGACTTTGCCGGCTACCAGCCGCGTCACTTCCAGTTCAGCGTGGAGCAGGGAGTGGCCACGCTCACGCTGAACCGTCCCGAGCGCAAGAATCCGCTCACCTTCGATTCCTACGCCGAGCTGCGCGACCTGTTCCGGGGTCTTGGCTACGCCCCCGAGATCAAGGCAGTCGTCATCACCGGCGCCGGCGAGAACTTTTGTTCCGGCGGCGACGTGCACGACATCATCGGGCCGCTGACGAAACTCGACATGCCCGGGCTGCTCACTTTCACGCGCATGACGGGCGACCTGGTGAAAGCCATGCGCGCCTGCCCGCAGCCGGTGATCGCGGCGATCGACGGCATCTGCGCCGGCGCCGGCGCGATCCTGGCGCTGGCTTCGGATATCCGCTACGGCACCGCGCGCAGCAAGACCGCCTTTTTGTTCACCCGCGTCGGCCTGGCCGGCTGCGACATGGGCGCCTGCGCGCTGCTGCCGCGCGTGATAGGACAGGGCCGCGCCGCCGAACTGCTCTACACCGGGCGCAGCTTGACTGGCGAGGAAGCCGAGCGCTGGGGCTTCTTCAACCGCGTCTGCGCGCCCGAGAGCGTGCTGGCGGACGCCCGGGCCTTCGCCGCCGCGCTGGCCGCGGGGCCGACCTTCGCCCACGGCATGACCAAGAAAATGCTGCAGCAGGAGTGGAACATGGGCGTCGACGAAGCCATCGAGGCCGAGGCCCAGGCCCAGGCGATCTGCATGGCCACCAACGATTTCCACCGCGCCTACCATGCGTTCGTGGCGAAGGAAAAACCGCAATTCGAAGGAGACTGACAGCATGGCCGATACCGATTACCTGGACTGGCCTTTCCTCGAAGCGCGCCACCGCGCGCTGGCGCAGGAGCTCGACGCCTGGGCTGCGGCGAACATCCCGCAGGAGCACGGGCACGACGTCGACGCGGCTTGCCGTACGCTCGTCAGGCAGCTGGGCGAGGCCGGCTGGCTCAGGCACGCGATCGGCGGCCTCGAATACGGTGGGGCGAGCGAGGCGATCGACACGCGTGCCGTCTGCCTGATCCGCGAAACCCTGGCGCGCCACTCGGGCCTGGCCGACTTTGCGTTCGCGATGCAGGGCCTGGGCAGCGGCGCCGTCACCCTGTTCGGCAGCATGGACAACAAGCGCGACTACCTGACCCGGGTCGGAAGCGGCGAGGCGATTGCCGCCTTTGCGCTGTCCGAGCCCGAGGCCGGCTCCGACGTCGCGGCGATGGCCTGCGCGGCGACGCTCGACGGCGACCATTACGTGCTCAATGGCGAGAAGACCTGGATTTCCAACGGCGGCATCGCCGACATGTACGTGGTCTTCGCACGTACCGGCGAAGCCCCCGGCGCGCGCGGCATCTCCGCCTTCATCGTCGACGCCGGCCTGCCCGGTTTCGAGATCGCCGAACGCATCGACGTCATCGCACCGCACCCGCTGGCACGGCTGCGTTTCACGGACTGCCGGGTGCCGCTATCCAAACGCCTGGGCGAAGCAGGGCAGGGCTTCAAGGTGGCGATGGCGACCCTCGACGTCTTCCGCACCTCGGTGGCCGCCGCCGCGCTGGGCTTTGCGCGGCGCGCCCTGGACGAGGCCTTGGGGCGCGCCACGTCGCGCAAGATGTTCGGCAAGACGCTGGCCGACTTCCAGCTGACCCAGGCCAAGCTGGCGCAGATGGCGACCGGCATCGACGCCGCCGCCTTGCTCACCTACCGCGCCGCCTGGCAGCGCGACCAGGGCCGCCGCGTTACCAAGGAAGCGGCGATGGCCAAGCTGACGGCCACCGAGACGGCGCAGCAGGTCATCGACGCGGCCGTGCAGATGTTCGGCGGCCTGGGGGTGGTGAGCGAACAGCCGGTCGAGCGCCTGTACCGCGAAATCCGCTCGCTGCGCATCTACGAGGGAGCTACCGAAGTGCAGCAGCTGATCATCGCGCGCGAGCTGCTGGCCGAAAGCGCGGTGCCGCGTGGCTGACGCGACCACGTTCGCGCGCGGCGTGCAGGTGCGCTTCGGCGACTGCGATCCGGCCGGGATCGTGTTTTACCCGCGTTACTTCGAAATGTTCAACAACCTGGTCGAAGACTGGTGCGCGCAGGGACTGGGCACGAGTTTCCAGGAGCTGATCGGCGTGCGCGGGCTTGGCCTGCCGACCGTGAGCATCAGCACTGATTTTGTCGCCACCAGCAAGCTCGGCGACGAATTGCGCGCCGAACTGTCGGTAGTCAGGATCGGCGGCTCCTCGATCACGGTGGCGATCCGGCTGCTGGGGCCTGATGGCCTGGAACGCGTGCGCGCGACCCTGGTGCTGGTGCTGATGGACCTGAAGACGGCGCACGCCACGCGCATTCTTGAACCCATGCGGGCGCGCATTGCGCAGTTCCAGGCCCTCGACTAAAGGAAGAAAGGCAGCACCCCATGGAATTCCTGCAACCAGAAGGCTGGCCCCGGCCACGCGGCTATTCGAACGGCATCGCCGCCTCCGGCCGGACGGTATTTGTAAGCGGCATGATCGGCTGGGATGCCGACGGCGTCTTCCACACCGACGATTTCGCCGGGCAGGTGCGCCAGGCGCTGCAGAACATCGTCGCCGTGCTGGCCACGGGCGGCGCGAAACCCGAGCACATCGTGCGCATGACCTGGTATGTGCTCGACAAAAAGGAATACGTCGCTGCCTACCCGGACATCGGCGTGGTCTACCGCGAGCTGATCGGGCGCCACTTTCCGACCATGAGCGCGGTGCAGGTGGCGGGGCTGGTCGAGGACCGGGCCAGGGTCGAGATCGAAGTCACGGCGGTCGTGCCCGAATAGGCCGGCGTTCGCAGCGGGACAGACCCCCAGGCAGGTCGTCAGCCCCGGCTGGGCCATTGCGCCGCCGCCCTGGCAAGCATGGCCTCGATTGCATCCAGCGCGGCGGCGCCGCCGAGGCGGTCGGCCAGTGCCAGCGCACCTGCTATCCAGCCGGCAGCATCCGCGCACGACAGGCGCGCCGCCGTAGCGGTCACCACCTCCCAGCAGGCCAGGACCTGGTCCGGCGGCCTGCACAGCGCGGCATCGACCAGGGCGTCCAGGTGGCCGTGCTCGTTGCGCCGATCGTAGGTAATGGTCCAGCGCATGGCGGCGGCCAGTTGGGCGCCCGACAGGCGCGGCGCGAGCAAGGCCAGCGCTTTGGACTCGCTGCCGCCCTTCAGTGCGCCGTCCAGTGTCAGCCGCGCGAAGATCTGCGCTTGCTTGTCTGGCGGCATTGCCGGCCATATTGCCGCCCACGAAACAGCGTCGAAATCGTGGCGATGAACCAGGGCCCGCAGTTTCAGCGCGGCGTCGGGCCCGTAAAGCTGCGCATAGCGCGGCAGGATCAGGACAATGATGTCCTGGCAGCGATAATCGTCGCGCTGTCGCCGCGCGAGTCTTACCAGGCGCTCGAGCTGCTGCGCATTCATGTACGGCAACACGGCTCCGATATCGTAGTTCACGTTCAGCGTGTCCGACTCCCCCGACTCGAGCTTGTCGAGCAGGGTCGTTGCCGCGTACGCAAGCAGCCTGTCGCGCGCTTCGCCGTCGAAGAGGTCCAGAAGCGGCGCCTCGCCCCGGCAAGCATTCATGGCGGCCGGATCGCCGATCACGGCATCGACGATCGCGCGCCCGGATGCGGCTTTCTCCTCCTCTGTCATGCAGAAATAGCGCGACACCAGCGTGAACAAGCGTGTCGCGTGCGGCCATAGCGGCGTGGGTGAGATGGCGACCAGATTGATGAATGCGCTTCTGGCGTCCGTGGGCAAGCGGCTTGCCGTATGCAGCAATGACAGATCCGGGTTTCCTTCATCGAGCAGGCCTTGCGCCAGTGCCGGTTCGTCGAGTTCGAACGCGCGCACTGCCAGGGCGTAGGGCAGGCGGAGGTCTTCGTGATGCACGGATATAAAGCCGAGACGCGCCGCCATGCCCGCCAGCAGGGACACGCTCTCGATTCCGGCTTGCGCGGCGATGCCGATCAGTGCGTCGGCTCCTGCAGAACTGCTGAACGTGTCATACGCGAGGCCCTCTTCGCGCTCCAGTGCCTGCAGCAGCACAAGCTGACAGCGCGCCGTAGCGGCTGCCAGTGTGGACTCCCACGCCCAGCGCCACCCTGCGTCCTTCGAAAACGTCGCCAGGGTTGCCAACGCAG
>JANNNC010000196.1:0-15461 GCA_031398335.1 Massilia sp. | reverse complement strand
CTTGGCGCCGCCTTGGCGCTGGGTGTTGCGCTGCCTGCCTGGGCCGCCCCCTCCATCAACAAGGGCGATACCGCCTGGATGTTCGTCGCCACACTGCTCGTGATCATGATGTCGATCCCGGGCCTGGCCCTGTTCTACGGCGGCCTGGTGCGCGCCAAGAATATGCTGTCGATCCTGCTGCAAGTGTTCATGGTGTTCTCGGTCATCATCGTGCTGTGGTGCCTGTACGGCTATTCGCTGGCCTTCACCGGCGGCAGCGCCTTCATCGGCGGTTTTGACCGCGCCTTCCTGAACGGCATCTACGATCCGGCTGCGGGCGTGTTCAGCATGGCCGCCACCTTCAGCAAGGAGACGATGATTCCCGAGTTCATCTTCGTCGCCTTCCAGGGTACCTTTGCCGCCATCACCTGCGCCCTGATCGTCGGCGCTTTTGCCGAGCGCGTGCGCTTCGCCGCGGTGCTGGCTTTCGTGGTGCTGTGGTTTACCTTCGGCTATATCCCGGTCGCACACATGGTCTGGTTCTGGGCCGGTCCTGATGCGATCACCGACGCCGCCACCCTGGCAAGCGTCACTGCCGACGCCGGCTGGCTGTGGCAGAAGGGCGCCCTCGACTTCGCGGGCGGTACCGTGGTGCACATCAATGCGGCAGTGGCCGGCCTGGTCGGCGCCTATGTGATCGGCAAGCGCGTCGGCTACGGGCGCGAATCGATGGCTCCGCATTCGATGACCATGACCATGATCGGCGCCTCACTGCTGTGGGTGGGCTGGTTCGGCTTCAACGCCGGCTCGGCACTGGAAGCGGGCGACATCGCCGCGCTGGCCTTCATCAACACGCTGCTGGCAACCGCTGCCGCGACCGTGGCCTGGACCCTGGGCGAGTGGATCACCAAGGGCAAGCCGTCGATGCTGGGCGCCGCTTCGGGTGCCGTCTCGGGCCTGGTGGCAGTCACGCCGGCCTGCGGTTTCGTCGGTCCGATGGGTGCGCTGGTGATCGGCCTGGTCGGCGGCATCGTCTGCCTGTGGGGCGTGAACGGCCTGAAGCGCCTGCTGCGTGTCGACGATTCGCTCGACGTGTTCGGCGTGCACGGTGTCGGCGGCATTGTCGGTGCACTCCTGACCGGCGTATTCGCCGCGCCGCAACTGGGCGGGCAGGGCATCTGGGATTACGTCACCAACAAGCCCTCGGCTGACGTCTACTCGATCGGCCACCAGGTCTGGGTGCAGGCCCAGGCGGTCGGCGTGACCATCGTCTGGTCGGCCGTCGTCGCCTTCATCGCCTTCAAGCTGGTCGATATCGTGATCGGTCTGCGCGTGCCGGAAGAGCAGGAACGCGAGGGCCTGGATATTACCAGCCACGGCGAATCGGCGTACCATTCGTAACACCGCGACCCGATTAGCATGGAGGCGCCCCGCGGGGCGCCTTTTTGTTTTTCCGATGCGGTGTGGCAGAGACCTTTAAAATAAGATCCCTTGCCCCAAGATACGGGCATTCATTGCCAAGAAGCCAATAAGGACGTCCACTTTCATGGTTCCGCACCTCGCCACCGCCCTGACCGGCCCGCTGCTCGATTTAGAAAAAAAGATCCTCGACGCCACCCCGGCCATCGAGCGCTGGTTCCGCCTCGAGTGGCAGGAGCACACGCCGCCGTTTTACTGTTCGGTCGACCTGCGTAATGCCGGTTATAAACTGGCGCCCGTCGACACCAACCTGTTCCCGGGCGGTTTCAACAACCTGGCCAGCGAAATGCTGCCGCTCACCGTCCAGGCGGCGATGGCGGCGATCGACAAGTATTGTCCGGACGCGCGCAACCTGCTCCTGATCCCGGAAACGCAGGCCCAGACGCGCAATCCGTATTACCTGCAAAACGTGGCGCGCCTGATGCAGATCTTCCGACAGACCGGCCTGCACGTGCGCCTGGGCTCGCTCTCGCCGGACGTTACCCAGCCGACGCCCCTCGCCTTGCCGGACGGGAACATGCTGGTCGTCGAACCGCTGGTGCGTTCGCCCAACGGGCGCCGCCTGGGCCTGGCCGACTTCGACCCATGCACGATCCTGCTGAACAACGACTTGTCGAGCGGCATCCCCGCGATCCTGGAAAACATCCACGAACAGTCGCTGCTGCCGCCGGTGCATGCCGGCTGGGCGCTGCGCCGCAAGAGCAACCACCTGAAAGCCTCCGACGAGGTGGCCAAGAAGTTCGGCAAACTGATCGACATCGATCCGTGGATGGTCAACCCGCTGCATGCGAAGGTCGCCGACATCGATCTGGCGCACGACCAGGGCACCGAGGCGCTGGCCGACGCGGTGTCTGCGCTGCTCTCGAAAATCAAGAAGAAGTACAAGGAATACGGCATGAAGGAACAGAAACCCTTCGTGATCGTGAAGCCCGACGCCGGTACCTACGGCATGGGCGTGATGACGGTGAAGGATGCCAGCGAAGTGCGCGACCTGAGCGAGAAGCAGCGCGCGAAGATGTCGGTGATCAAGGATGGCCTCACCATCAACGACCTGATCGTGCAGGAAGGCGTGCCGACGTTTGAAAAGATCGACGACGCGGTGGCCGAGCCGGTCGTGTACATGATCGACCGCTATGTGGTCGGCGGCTTCTACCGCGTGCATGCCGAACGCGGTATCGACCAGAATTTGAACGCACCGGGCTCGCAATACGTGCCGCTCGCGTTCGCCCAGCAGCATGCGGTGCCGGATTTGAAGGCCAAACCGGGGACGGCGGCGCCGAACCGGTTCTATGTGTACGGCGTCGTGGCGCGCCTGGGTTTGCTGGCGGCATCGCTCGAGATGGAGCGCACGGATCCGAATCCGGAAGTGTATTAGTAGGGTGGGCCGGGCTACGAAAGGCACGCCGTGCCTACGCGAAAATGTGCACATGTTGCCCGGATTAATGCCTCGCCCGCTGCGCAACCCGGACGTGTACGTTTTTTCACACACTCTACCGCTCCTTCTGCACCATATACATAAAATGCGAGCGCAGCGGCGGCGCCAGGGCGGCGAATGCTTCGCTCACCAGCGCCGGCAGGCCGGCCAGCGCCCGGCCGACGGGAGGCGCGAGCAGCATGGTCTGGTATTGCTGGCGATGGCCGGGCCAGAAACTGTCGAGCTCGTCGCGCGTGACCTTGCGCACATGCGGGTTGCGCGGGTTGTTGTAACGGAAATCGAACACGAGGCACCAGCCGCCTGGCTTCAGCACGCGCCACATGCTCGCTGCCAGGCACTGGCGCATTTCACGGTCGAGGACGGACGACATCACGGTCTGCGCGCTGACGAGATCGAAGCTGGCGGCCGGCAAGGCGCTTAGCGGGCCGGCATGCCAGTGCAGCTCGGGCGCCGAGCGCGGGCGGGCGAGCTCGAGCCGGTCCGGCTGCAGCTCGGTGCCGGTGAGGTGGGCGGGCGTGGCGCCCCAGTCGATCAGCTGGCGCAGGAAGCCGCCCGTGTCGCAGCCGACGTCGACGACGCTTACCTTACCGAGGTCGGTGCCGACGGTGGCGGCGAGCATGCGCGACAGCACCCGTATGCGCATGGCGTGCTGGTAGACGATGTCGGGCCGGTGCCAGGCATAACGCGCCAGCGCGGCGCCGCCGTGCCAGCCGCGGTACACGCCAGCGATGCGGTCTTGTTCGGCTTGATGGTTAAGTTGAGCGTCCATGCACTCATCCTCGCCCAGACAATACGCGGCGGTTTGCGCACGCTCAGGCCTTATCTCGATCCTGCATAATTTGCCGGCGGGAATTATGTGCGTCACGGAATCATCCGGCCGTGGCCACCGGCCGCGCGACTTTGGGATTCCGGCTAAAATCGAGTGCATTACCCAGACAGGACCCTCCATGAAAATCGCCTTCCTCGCCGATCCGCTCTCCGGTTTCAAGATCTACAAGGACTCGACCTTTGCGATGATGCGCGAGGCGGCGCGGCGTGGCCATGCCATTTATTTCTTCGAGCAGCGCGACATGGCGCTCGAGGGCGGCGTGGTCAGCGCCGAGGTGGCGCGCATCCACCTGACCGGCGAGCAGGAGGCCTGGTACCGGGCGGATAGCGCGATCGATACGCGCTTGTCGGAATTCGACGCCATCATCGAGCGCAAGGACCCGCCCTTCGACATGGAATATGTCTACGGCACCTATCTGCTGGAACTGGCCGAGAAGCAGGGCGCGCGCGTCTTCAACCGTCCGTCGGCGATCCGCGACCACAACGAAAAAATGGCGATCGGCCAGTTCAGCCAGTTTACGTCGCCGACCCTGGTCACGTCCTCGGAAAAGCGCCTGCGCGCCTTCCACGCCGAACATGGCGACGTCATCTTCAAGCCGCTCGACGGCATGGGCGGCACCGGTATCTTCCGGGTGAAAGCGGACGCGATGAACCTGGGCGCGATCATCGAAACCTTGAGCGATAACGGTAAACGCACCATCATGGTGCAAAAATACATCCCCGAGATCGTCAAGGGCGACAAGCGCATCCTCGTCATCGGCGGCAAACCGGTGCCGTTCACGCTGGCGCGCATCCCGCAGGGCACTGAAGTGCGCGGCAACCTGGCGGCCGGCGGTGTCGGCGTGGCCCAGCCGATTACCGAGCGCGACCGTGAGATCGCCGAGGCGCTCGGACCGCTGCTGGCCGAGCGCGGGCTGTTGCTGGTAGGATTAGACGTGATCGGCGATTTCCTGACCGAGGTGAATGTCACCAGTCCGACCTGCTTCCAGGAGATCACCGACCAGACCGGTTTCGACGTTGCGGCGATGTTCATCGACGCGGTGGAGCTGGCAACTAAGCAGGCGACAGGGAAATAATATGGTAGGTATTCTGCTCCTGACCCACGCACCGCTGGGCCAGGCTTTCATCGCGGCGGTGGCCCACGTGTTTCGCGGGCCGACCGAGCGCTTCGAAGCGATCGATGTCGCCGCCGATGAAGACACGCACGCCGTGAACATGCGGGCGCGCGATGCGATCGCGCGTCTGGACGACGGCGATGGCGTGCTGGTGATCACCGACATCAAGGGCGGCACCCCGGCCAATTGCTGCAATTCGCTGGCGGTCGCCGGGCATGTAGAAGTCATTGCCGGCATCAGCCTGCCAATGCTGCTGCGCGCGATCACCTATCGCCGCGACACGCTCGATGTGGTGGTGGAGATGGCGCTGGCGGGCGCCCAGAATGGCGCCGTGCGCGTTGATAACCGCATCAGGATGGGGCCGGGCTGAAACGGGTTACAGGGAGCGGGCAGCTTGCCGCAGTTCTGACGATTGAAAAGAAAACGAGAACATGATTCAACAAGAACTTGAGATTATCAACAAACTGGGCCTGCACGCCCGCGCATCCGCCAAATTCACCCAGCTGGCCGCGAAGTACAAAAGCGAAGTCTGGCTCACCCGCAACGGCCGCCGCATCAACGCCAAGTCGATCATGGGCGTCATGATGCTGGCTGCCGGCAAGGGCGCGAAAGTCACGCTGGAAGCCGACGGCGCCGACGAGCAGGACGCCATCACGGCGCTGTCCGGCCTCGTCAACGACAAGTTCGGCGAAGGCGAGTAATGCCGGAATCGGGCCGCTACCGTCTGGGATCCTCGATGGCGTCGTTCACGCTCCATGGCATCCCCGTCTCGCGCGGGATCGCGATCGGGCGCGCGCACCTGCTCACGCCCGCCGCGCTCGACGTCAAGCACTACCTGGTACCGGAAGAGCAGGTCGAAGCCGAAGTCAAACGCCTGCAGGACGCGATCGCCGAAGTGCACCGCAACCTGCAGGAGCTGTGGACCGACCTGCCGAAGGACGCGCCGACCGAACTGGGCGCCTTCATCGACGTCCACGCGCTGATCCTGTCCGATCCGATGATCTCCGAAGCGCCGCTCGACATCATCCGTAGCCGCCACTACAACGCCGAATGGGCGCTGGTGACCCAGATCGACGAACTGTCGGCCCAGTTCGACGAGATCGAAGACGCCTACCTGCGCGAGCGCAAGCACGACATCCAGCAGGTTGCCGAGCGCGTCCTGAAAGTGTTGATGGGCACCGCCTTGTCGGTGCCGCCGCTGCTGGCCGGCGACGAGGGCTATGCGCCGCAAATGGTCGTCGTCGCCCACGACATCTCGCCGGCCGACATGCTGGCCTTCCGCGACCGCTCTTTCATCGGCTTCGTCACCGACGTCGGCGGCCAGAACTCGCACACGGCGATCGTCGCCCGCTCGCTCGACATTCCCGCGGCGGTCGGCATGAGCCAGGCCTCGCGCCTGATCGAGCAGGATGACTGGATCGTCGTCGACGGCGACGCCGGCGTGGTGATCTGCAATCCGAGCGCGCTGGTGCTGGAACAGTACCGGGCGCGCCAGCTGGCATTGACCCGCGCCCGCAAGCGCCTGCTCAAGCTGAAAAAAACGCCGGCCGTCACGAAAGACGGTACCGCGATCAAGCTGATGGCCAACATCGAGCTGCCCGACGACTGCCCGCACGCCCTGGACGCCGGCGCCACCGGCATCGGCCTGTTCCGCTCCGAATTCCTGTTCATGGGCCGCGGCGCTCCCGGCTTGCAGATCCCCGACGAGGACGAGCAGTTCGAGCAGTACCGGCGCGCGGTGGTGGCGATGAAGGGCCGGCCGGTGACGATCCGCACGCTCGACGTCGGCGCCGACAAGCCGCTCGACCCGACCGAGCACACGGCGCTCAACCCGGCCCTTGGCCTGCGCGCGATCCGCTACTGCCTGGCCGAGCCGCAGCTGTTCCTGACCCAGCTGCGCGCGATCCTGCGGGCGTCCGCCTTCGGCAAGGTGCGCATCCTGTTCCCGATGCTGGCGCATGCCTTCGAGATCGACCAGACACTCGGCATGCTCGAGCAGGCCAAGGCTCAGCTGCGCGAACAGAACATCAAGTACGACCTGGCGGTCGAAGTGGGCGCCATGATCGAGATCCCGGCCGCGGCGCTGGCGCTGCCGATGTTCGTGCGCCGCATGAACTTCCTCTCGATCGGCACCAATGACCTGATCCAGTACACACTGGCGATCGACCGCGTCGACTACGAAGTGGCGCACCTGTACGACCCGCTGCATCCGGCCATCCTGCAGCTGATCGGCATGACGATCGCCGCCGGACAGAAGGCCGGCATCGACGTCGCCGTGTGTGGCGAGATGGCGGGCGACATCAAGCTCACCCGCCTGCTGCTGGGCATGGGCCTGCGCGAGTTTTCGATGCATCCGGCGCAGCTGCTGGCGGTGAAGCAGGAGATCCTGAACGCCGACATGGCCCAGATCGCCCCGCGCATGCGCCGCATCATGCGCTCGATGGAACCGGCCGAAATTCTCGAGGCGGTCGAACAGCTCCAGCTCACGTAACACGTCATACCAAGGCGGCCGCGCGTGCCGCCAATAGCAAAGAAAGTCTCATGGGATCCATTGGAATCGTTTCACCGTCAGCGATGCATTTCGCCGAGCCGCTGCTGCTGCAAAGCGGCGCGCAGCTTGGCGACTACACGCTGATGTATGAAACCTACGGCACACTGAATGCCGACCGCTCGAACGCGGTGCTGGTCTGCCACGCACTGAACGCCTCGCACCACGTCGCCGGCACCTACGCCGACGCGCCGAAAAACCTCGGCTGGTGGGACAACATGGTGGGACCGGGCAAACCGGTCGACACCGACCGCTTTTTCGTCATCGGCGTCAACAACCTGGGTTCCTGCTTCGGTTCGACCGGCCCGATGCATGCGAATCCCGCCAGTGGCAAGCCGTATGGCGCCGCGTTTCCGCTGCTGACGGTGGAAGACTGGGTCAGCGCCCAGGCGCGCCTGGCCGACCGCCTCGGCATCGACCAATTCGCCGCCGTGATGGGCGGTTCGCTGGGCGGCATGCAGGCCCTGTCCTGGAGCATCAAGTTTCCGGAGCGCCTGCGCCACTGCATCGTGATTGCCTCGACGCCGAAACTGTCGGCCCAGAACATCGCCTTCAACGACGTCGCGCGCCAGGCGATTTTGACGGATCCCGACTACCACGGCGGCGATTTTTATGAGTACAAGGTCGTCCCCAGGAACGGCCTGAAGGTGGCGCGCATGGTCGGCCACATCACCTACCTGTCGAACGACGACATGGCCGAGAAATTCGGCCGCAAACTGCGCAATGCCGCGGAAACCCCTGGCGCGGGCCGCAACGACTACAAATTCGACTTCGGCGTCGACTTCGAGATCGAATCCTACCTGCGCTACCAGGGCGACAAGTTCTCGGAATACTTCGACGCCAATACTTACCTCCTGATCACCAAGGCGCTCGATTACTTCGACCCGGCGCGCGAGCACGGCGGCGACCTGACAAAAGCGCTGGCCACCACGCGCGCCCAGTTCCTGATCGCGTCCTTCAGCACCGACTGGCGCTTTTCGCCCGAGCGCAGCCGCGAGATCGTCGAAGCGCTCATTTCGAACCGGCGCCAGGTGACCTATGCCGAGATCGACGCGCCGCACGGGCATGACGCCTTCCTGTTGGAAGACGCGCGCTACATGGGCGTGGTACGGGCCTATTACGACCGCATCTGGGAACAATCAGCAGGGGAGGCGGCATGAATTTCGAAGATTTGAGCACGCTGCGTCCCGACCTGGCCTTCATCGCGCACTGGGTGGGCGACAGCGCGCACGTGCTGGACGTGGGCTGCGGCGACGGCGCCATGCTGCGCTACCTGGAGAAGGGCAAGCACTGCACCGGCTACGGCATCGAGATCGCCGACGACAAGGTACTGGAAAGCACCCGGCGCGGCATCAACGTCATCCAGCACGACATGGAGCAGGGTCTCGGCCTGTTCGGCGACAATTCCTTCGACACGGTGCTCTGCCTGTCCTCCCTGCAGATGATGCAGCACGTCGAGGCGCTGCTGCGCGACATCGTGCGCGTCGGGGCCGAGGCCATCGTCTCGTTCCCGAATTTCGCCTACTGGCCGCACCGCGTCGCGCTGCTGAAAGGCCGGATGCCGGTCTCGCGGTCGCTGCCTTACCAGTGGTACGACACCCCGAACGTGCGGTGCGCCACGATCGTCGATTTCAAGGAGCTGGCGGAAGAGTGCGGGCTCGAGGTGATCGAGTATGTGGCGCTGGCCGACGGCAAGCCGGTGACCTTCCTGCCGAATTTGCGCGGGAGCCTGGCGGTGTTCAGGTTGAGGAAGCGGGCCAAGCGGGCGTAATGGCGCGGCTGTTCGTTGGCTGATCGAACGCGGGGCCCATTGCAATCGACACCGCACACCCCCATCATTCCCATATCGTGCGTACCCCATCCACGCTTTTCTGCGACGATGTTGTTGACAAAAACAGCACATCGGCCACTCACATGAAAAACATGAAACAACTCGCCGCGTCCATCGCGGTTATTGCCGCCCTCGGCGTCACGCCGCTGCAGCAAGCGCACGCCCAGAATGAGCAAGTGGTACAGGACGGCATCGCCGTGAAACCGCTCTCGCGCGTGCGCGTGCTGGTGCCGGAAGAGCAGCTCAACGAGGCGGCGGCCCAGCAATACCAGCAAATGATGTCGCAGGCGCAGCAGAAAGGCGCGCTGGTTCCGGCGGCCGACCCGCAGGTCAAGCGCCTGCGCGGCGTGGCCCAGCGCCTCATCCCGCACACGCCGCGCTGGAACGCATCGGCCAAGAACTGGAAGTGGCAAGTCAACCTGATCGACCAACCCCAGGTGAACGCCTTCTGCATGCCGGGCGGCCGCATTGGCTTTTTCACCGGCATCGTCAACCAGCTGAAACTTACCGACGACGAAATGGCCGCCATCATGGGCCACGAAATCGCGCACGCGCTGCGCGAACATGGCCGCGAGCGCATGGCCAAGTCCGGCATCACTTCGGTCGTCGCGCGCGGCGCCGGCGCGCTCGGCGCGGCCATTTTCGGCATCGACCCGAGCATCACCAACACCGTCACCGGCATGATAGGCCAGGGCGTCGTCCTGAAATTCTCGCGCGACGAAGAACGCGAGTCGGACCTGGTCGGCCTCGACATCGCCGCGCGCGCCGGCTACGACCCGCGCGCCGGCATCGCGCTGTGGCGCAAGATGGCCATGCTGAGCAAGGGCGCGCCGCCTGAATTCATGTCGACCCACCCGGGCGGAGAAACCCGCATCAACGACATGGAGAAGCACATGAACGTGCTGCTGCCGCTGTACGCGCGCGCCAAGGGCACCACGGTGAACCGTTTGCCGGCTTACCGCACCAACGTCGCGCTACGTTAAGGTATTGAATGGGTAGGCAGGCCGAAGCCAATGCGTATGTGCCGCTGCCGGTGCGCGGCGGCGTCGCGCCCAGCTACCTGTGGCTGACCGAATCGCACCCCGGCGGCATGCTGCGCTTCCTGGCCGAGCGTTTTCCGGACGTGACAATGGACTCCTGGGCGGCGCGCCTGGCGCGCGGCGAAGTGGTCGACGCGGCGGGTAAGCCCTTGAGCGCCGACAGCCATGTCCGCAAGGGCATGCGCATCTGGTACTACCGCGCGCTCGACGAAGCAGAGACCCCAATCCCGTTCAAGGAACGCATCCTGTTCCAGGACGCGCACCTGCTGGTCGTGGACAAACCGCATTTTGTACCGATGATCCCGACCGGGCGCTTCCTGCACGAGACGCTGCTGGTGCGCCTGAAGGCGCAGCTGGAATTGCCGCACCTGACGCCGATCCACCGGCTCGATCGCGAAACGGCGGGCGTGGTGATCTTCTCGCACAATGTCGAGACGCGTGGCCGCTACCAGTCGATGTTCCAGAAGCGCGTGGTGAAAAAGGTCTACGAGGCGCTGGCGGGCCCGATCGCGGGACGCGACTTTCCGTTCACCTATCGCAGCAGGATGGTCGACGGCGACAAGTTCTTCGTCATGACGCAGGAGGAGGGCGAGCCGAACTCGGAGACCTTCATCGAAGTGCTGGAGCAGCGCGGCGAGTTCGTGCGCTACCGCCTGCACCCGCACACGGGCCGCAAGCACCAGCTGCGCCTGCACCTGGCCTCGCTCGGCGCGCCGATCCTGAACGACGCTTTTTACCCGGTTGCCTTGCCCTGCAAGGGCGACGATTTTTCGGCGCCGCTGCAACTGCTGGCGCGTTCGATCAGTTTCGACGATCCGCTCACCGGCCGGCCGCGCACGTTCACCAGCGAACGCACCCTCGACTGGCCTGATTAGCTATTACAGGTGGTAGTCGATGATCAAGGGCGCGTGATCGGAAAAGCGCTCGTCCTTGTACACCGACACCGTGTGCGCCTTGGCCGCGATGCCCGGCGTGGCAACGTGGTAATCGATACGCCAGCCCACGTTCTTCGCCCATGACTGGCCGCGGTTGCTCCACCAGGTGTAGTCGGCCGCTTCCGGCGCCACCACGCGGTGCACGTCCACCAGCCCGAGTTCGTCGAACAAACGCGTCATCCACGCGCGCTCTTCCGGGAGAAAACCCGAATTCTTCTGGTTGCTCTTCCAGTTTTTCAGGTCGAGTTCCTTGTGCGCGATGTTCCAGTCGCCGCAGATGACGACTTCGCGCCCCTCGGCCTTCAGCTCCTGCAGGTGCGGCAGGAACACTTCCATGAAGCGGAACTTGGCCAGCTGGCGCTCCGGCGAGGACGACCCCGACGGACAGTACACCGAGATCACGGTGAGGTTGCCGAAGTCGCAGCGCGTGTAGCGCCCTTCGGCATCGAATTCCTGGCAGCCGAAGCCGATGCGCTTGTTGTCCGGCGCGAGACGGCTGTACACGCCGGTGCCCGAATAACCCTTCTTCTCGGCATAGTGGAAGTGGCCGTGGTAGCCGTGCGGACGCAGGAAGTCCTCGGTCATGTCGGCTTCCTGGGCTTTGAGTTCCTGCACGCAGATGAAGTCGGCGTCGACCGTGGCGAGCCAGTTGAAGAAACCTTTTTTGTGCGCCGAACGGATGCCGTTCAGGTTCGCGGAAATAATTCGTGGCATGGGATAAAAAGAGGAGAGGTGGCGGTACATCGGACACGGCGATGGCGCTGGCCGGGCCGGGGGATTAAAATACAGCCACTTTTTTAATGTGGGGTCATCGTGAACAATTTGCGCCAACAGTTTATCGCTTTTTCGGTCTCGACGGGGGTGCTCAAGTTCGGCGAGTTCACCACCAAGGCCGGGCGCCAGTCGCCTTACTTCTTCAACGCCGGCCTGTTCCACGACGGCGCCACGCTGGGCCAGCTGGCCCAGTTCTACGCCCAGACCCTGCTCGATTCCGGCGTCGAATTCGACATGCTGTTCGGCCCCGCCTACAAGGGCATCACGCTGGCCTCAAGCACCGCCGTGGCGCTGGCCGCCAAGGGCCGCAACACCTCCTACGCCTACAACCGCAAGGAAGCCAAGGACCACGGCGAAGGCGGGACCATCGTCGGCGCCAGGCTGTCCGGTAAAGTCGTCATCGTCGACGACGTGATCTCGGCCGGCACCTCGGTGCGCGAATCGGTCACCATGATCCGCGCCGCCGGCGCCGAACCGGCCGCCGTGCTGATTGCGCTGGACCGCATGGAGCGTTCAGGCAAGGACGATGCGCTGTCGGAGGGATCGGCAGTGCAGCAGATGGCGAAAGAATTCGGCATTCCCGTCATTTCGATTGCGAACCTGGATGACCTGTTCACCTATCTGTCGGGCGAGGGCGCGGGCGCCGAGCTGGGGCAGCACAAGGAGGCCGTGGCGGCGTATCGCACCCGTTACGGCGTCTGACGCGCGACGGGGTCTGACTCGATGACGCGCCTTCTCGCTGCCGGGCTGGCGCTCCTGTGCGCCGTGGCGCCGGCATTGACTGCGGCTGCGCGCTCGGCGTGATGCCGCTGGCCGATTATGTGTGCATGATGAGAGATGCGAGGAGGCCGCGCTGAGCGGCTTTCTGGCTTAAGTACAAGCTTCGCCATCTGGCACGCCCGGCATGCCGCCGACCGCCGTCGCCGCACGGAGCCGGATCAGAGAAGCTCATCAGAAATCGTCGCCGCCTCGCGCGCCAGGGTCACCAGACGCTGCGCCTGCTGCCCGACGAAGCCTGCCAGCTGCGCAATGAAGGCGCGTTCGTCGTCGCGATAGTCGTTCGCCCGCGCCTGTTCGTCAGCTGTTGGAATGACCGCATTTGCCAAGCGCTGCGCCTCACGTCGCATCAGTTTGCGGTCGATGCCGCAGCGTTTGGCAAAGTCGGCAAGAGCAAATGGCTTGACCTCGTCGAACGTGAACGCATCGCCAAACGCCATGGCCAGGTCGGTATCGAAGTGTTCATATTGGATCACGCTGACCAGGTCGTACCACGGCGTCGGTTCGAGATAGCCGCCAGGCTCGACAAAGAATGAGAAGTTCTTGCCATGCGCATCGCTGTTCCCGATCAGGAACTGGAACAGTGCCCAGCGCAGCATCGTCAGCTTTGCTTGAGCCTTGTTGCCGGTCATCTCGCCAAGACCGAACAGACGCTCGAAGCTCATGCCTTCTCGAATGTCGCGTACGGCATCTCCTTTCCCATAGTTGCGCTCGTACTTGAAACTGACTGGCAGATCGCAGGCCTGGCAAGCATCGATCATGTGTCGCCGCTCGACGCGCACCTCCTCAGCCTGCTTTTGCACGATACGATCGAAACGGCGTACGACTAGCACCGGGTGAGGCGTGCGCAGCAAGTGGACGTCCGCCGCCGGCAAGCCAATTCGGCGCGCCAGCGTCATGCAGAAGTGCTCGTTTATCGCGAGATGCGGCATTTTAGGATGACCGAAGTCGGGCTTGAGAATATGGGTCGATGCAAGGCGTGGGCCTTCGACCAGGAACAGGCGCCCTCCCTGTTCGAGCGGAGCGTCGACATAGACCAGAAGCTTGTCCTGCACGCCCGCGACCGACATGCGCACCTTGCCGTCCCAGACCATGAACGGTATGTCATGACCGGCAATACGCGCATCGAGTTCCTCAACCGGGATTTCCCGCATCTCGTGCGCGACATGGGCGTCCATCCCAGCCTGCGCGTCCCGAAAACGCAATACACCGGCGGTTTCCGTGCCGAGTGCATGGATTAGGCCAAACACATTGGACTTCGCTAGCCCATTGGCCTTGATGGCGACATCGAGCGCATGCCCTTCAGGAAGCAAGTGTTCGATAAAGCGCTTGATCGAATGTGAATCGTAGCCGCGCTCGTGTGGGGTGAGCGGTAGCGACGGCGACAAGGGGTAAGCATCGGGAGCCTCAAGCCACTCATCTCGGTAGGTCAGAGACCACGTATCCGGAATTGCATCATGTCCAATGTGCGCCATCGGGCGCTCTCCTGCGAAGACTTCGAGCACCAGGTTCACTTGATTTCTCCAGATGCCTGTGGCACAGGCATCGCGTGGGCGCGGTGTGCCCAGGGATGCTCCTTCGGGACGACGAGCAACGCCAAGCCTAAGCCGTCAAGAACAGCCATTGCCTTGTCCAGACGAACGCTGCCTTGGCCATTTTCGAGCCGCGACATCAGGTCGACCGACACGCCAAGAAGTCCTGCGGCGTCGTCGATTCGCAAATTCTGCGCACGGCGGCGCTGACGTACTAGAGGTCCCAATCTATCGGGCGCTGTCAGAAGGGTAGGTATCGATTCCATGGCGGTCCTGTTTCGGATATTCAGAAATACACTCAATTATAGTCGCTAAATACTTAGATATTTCCTAAATTCCGAAATTTTGACTGAAAATGCTGATCAATATTAAAAATTTCTTAAATTCCGAAACCTTGCGACTTTAACGACTTTATTACTTAAATTTTCTGAAATTCCGAAGCAAGCCGAGGTGCGATATGTACCTGAGAATAAAAAAACCGGAGCATGCCCCGGTTTCTTGTTGAGCCAGACTGTATCAACCCGCCAGCTTCTTCTTCAACAACTCCGTCACCTGCGCCGGATTCGCCTTGCCCTTCGACGCCTTCATGGCCTGGCCGATCAGTGCGTTGATCGCCGCTTCCTTGCCGGCGCGGTACTGCTCGACCGACTTGGCGTTCGCCGCCAGCACCTCGTCGACGATGGCTTCCAGGGCGCCCGTGTCCGAAATCTGCTTCAGGCCCTTCTGTTCGATCACGATATCGGCCAGGTTTTCGTCCAGCGATTTGGCTTCCCACATCGCCGCGAAGACTTCCTTGCCGGCCTTGTTCGAGATGGTGCCGTCGGCAATGCGGCGGATCAAGAGCGCCAGCTGCGAGGCTTCGACCGGCGATTCGAGGATATCGACGCCTTCGCGGTTCAGGGTCGAGGAAACGTCGCCCATCATCCAGTTGGCGATCGCTTTCGCGTTTTCCTTGCCGGCTTTCGCGACCACGGCTTCGTAGTAGCTCGCCATGCCTTGCGAGGAGGTGAGGATCAGGCTGTCGTATTCCGGCAGGCCGTAGTTGGCGGTGAAGCGCGCGCGCATGGCGCCCGGCAGCTCCGGCATGTCGGCGCGCACGCGCTCGATCCATTCTTCCGAAATGGTTAGCGGCGGCAGGTCGGGGTCGGGGAAGTAGCGGTAGTCCTGCGCGTCTTCCTTCGAGCGCAT
>JANNNC010000120.1:0-130519 GCA_031398335.1 Massilia sp. | reverse complement strand
GCAGCGGACAAACCAGCCTGGCCTTCGATGCGCCGCTGGTCTTCGTCGGCTACGGCGTCGCTGAGCCGGAAGAAAAATGGGACGATTACAAGGGCGTCGACGTCAAGGTACAAATACGAGGAAGCCATGCGCCGCGGCGCGGCCGGCGCGCTCCTGATCCACACGACGCCGTCGGCCTCGTATGGTGCAGCAGGCCCAGTTCACGCTGAACGAAGGCGTAACGTATCGGCATGGCGTCACTTCAGAGTGCCCACCCTGCTAGATGCCAGGATCGGAGGCGTAATCGGGCAGGGGAAACACCTGCCCCTTGCCGGCGCGCTTGGCGGCGTACATCTGGCGGTCCGCTTCCTTGATCAGGTCTTCCGCGCTGGCGCTGCTGTCCGGCATGAAGACGGCTACGCCGATGCTCGCGCCCACGCTGGCCGACGCGCCGTCGATGGCAACCGGAAGGTTCAATTCGGCGATGATCTTGTTGGCGACCTGGCGCGCATCGTCGAAAGTGTCGCTCATCGACTCCAGCAGCACCGTGAACTCGTCGCCGGCCAGGCGAAACACGCTGTCGGTCATGCGCACCACCTCCAGCTGGCGCGCGGCCACCGCGCGCAGGACCGTGTCGCCGGCGTCGTGGCCATGGTCGTCATTCACCTCCTTGAAGCCGTCCAGGTCGATGAACAGCAGGGCCATGCTTTTTCCCGTGCGGGTAGCGCGCGCTTGCGCGATCGGCAGGGTCTCTAGCAGGGCGCGCCGGTTCAACAGGCCGGTCAAGGCATCGTGCCGGCTCTCGTATTCGCGCCGCGCCTCCGCTTCCTTGCGTTCGGAGATATCGTGCAGGAAGGCGGAAAACAGCTTCTGGCCATGCAGCTCGAGGGCGCTGATGCGCACTTCGACGATCAGCGACGAGCCGTCCTTGCGCACCGCCGGCAGTTCCAGGCGCTTGCCCAGCACCGTCGACATACCCGTCGTCACATAGCGCCGCATGCCGTTGCGGTGCGCGCTGACCGTCGATTCGGGGATGATCAGGTCGTCGAGCGATTCGCCAATCGCCTCGGCGGCGCTGTAGCCGAAGGTCTGCTCGGCCGCGCGGTTCCAGACAGTCACGAAGCCGGCTTCGTCCAGGCCGATATAGGCGTCGTTGGCATTCTCGATCACGCTGCGCAGTTCCAGCTCGCGCTCGTGCAGCTCGCGGGTACGCGCCGCCACGCGCGCCTCGAGATCGGCGTGCAGTCCACTGAGTTCGGCTTCAGCCGCCTTTTGCGCACTGATGTCCTTGATGACGGTGATCAAATACTCGACCGCACCCGCCTCGCTCAGCTTCCTGCTCAGGTCCAGGTCGACCCAGACGATGCCGCCATCCTTGCGGATGTAGCGCTTCTCGAGATGAAGCTGCTGGACGGCGGGGTCGCCGCCGCGCAGGCGCTGCACCAGTTCGGCGTCGATGCCGAGGTCGTCGGGATGGGTAATTTGCTGGAAGGTCAGGCGTTGCAATTCCTCCGGGGAGTAGCCAAGCATCTTGCACAGCGCGCCGTTCACGCTGATCCAGCTGCCGCTCGGCGACACCAGCGCGATGCCGATGCTGGCCAGGTCGAAGATCGACCGAAAGCGCGCCTCGCTGGCGTCGAGCACCGCTTCCGAGCGCTGCATGTGGCGCCCGGCGACGGCCAGCCGCTCGCGGTACTGCACCTCTTTTTGCACGATGTCGGCCAGGTCGATCAGGATGCACAGCTCGTCGGCGGTGAGCACGCGCGCCCGTTCGTCGAAGGCGCACAGGGTGCCGATCGCCAGCCCGCCGCTGGTGCGGATCGGCACGCCGGCATAGAAGCGGATGTTCGGGTCGCCCGTGACAAACGGGTTGTCGGCGAAGCGCGCGTCGCTGCTGGCGTCGCAGACGACCAGCGGCTCGTCCTGCAGCAGGGCGTGCGCGCAGAAGGCATATTCGCGCGGCGTCTCGCGCGCCTCCAGGCCGACGCGCGACTTGAACCACTGGCGCTCTTTGTCGACCAGTGAGAACAGGGCGATCGGCACCTCCAGCAGGCGGCTCACCAGCCGCGTGACGCGGTCGAAGACTGCCTCGTCCTCGGTGTCGAGCAGGTTGAGGGCCTGGAGCAATTGCTGGCGTTCGAGTTCGTCGGGTGGATTGCTGGCTGCTGGCATGGGTTCCTGATGCGTGGGCGCGTATGCGTATCGCATAGTAAACGATGTTCTCATGACTTTAGCAGATCGACGCGTCCGGTTTGCGTGCTCGCGGTCCGCCAATCCCATCGCCGGCGGGCGTCAACTTTGTTGCGTTTGCGCCAAAACGCTGCGCGAATACACATTTTTTTCAACCAAGTTAACAAATGACCATCGAGTTCTGCAGGACCAGGCCGTAACATACTTTCCTTACGGCAATTCTCCATCCATCATTCCCAGTCCAATCCCATGAAACTCGCCAACCTGAACATCGCCAAGCGCCTCGCGCTCGGTTTCGGCGCCCTGTGCGTCCTGCTCGTCGCCATCCAGCTCTTCGGCATCAACATGCTCGGCAAGGTCAACGAAGGCACGGCTGACCTGGTGTCGCGCCGCGTCCCGAACATCCTCGCTACCAATGCTGTGCTGTCTGAGGTGAACGACATTGCCATTGCACTGCGCAACATGATCCTTTCCGATGACCCGGCCGACCGCCAGAAGCAACTCGAGGAAATCGCCGCGTCGCGCAAACTGAGCCAGGAGAACCTGGACAGGCTGCGCCAGAGCGTGGCCTCCCCGGCGGGACAGGCGCTGGTCGGGCGCATGGCCACCGCGAACGAGCGTTACCTCAAGGGCCAGGAAGAGATGATCACGCGCATCAAGGCTGGCGATGACGCAGAAATGCGGCGCTACATGAAGGAGGTGATGCGTCCGATCCTCGCGGACCTCAAACATGCGGTCAACGAGCTGCTGACGCTGCAGACTGGTGTCGCACGCAAAACCGCGGCAGATGCACAGACCGCCTTTGAATCGACGCGCCTGACGATGATCGTGCTGGCCGTGCTTTCGCTGGCTCTTGCCGGCCTGATCGCCTGGTGGAACACCCGTTCGATCACCCGTCCGATGGCGCGTGCGCTGGAAGTGGCCAACACGGTCGCCGCCGGCGACCTGACCAGCCGCATCGAAGTGACGACGACCGACGAAACCGGCCAGCTGCTGCAGGCCCTGAAAACCATGAACGAAAGCCTGGTGCGCACGGTCGTGACGGTACGCAGCGGCACCGAGACCATTGCCACCGCGTCGAACGAAGTGGCGGCCGGCAGCCTTGATCTCTCGGCCCGTACCGAGCAGCAGGCCGGCTCGCTCGAAGAGACCGCGTCCTCGATGGAAGAACTGACCTCGACGGTGAAGCAGAACGCCGACAATGCGCGCCAGGCGAACGTGCTGGCCGAGGCGGCCTCGCAGGTGGCCGAACGGGGCGGGCGCGTGATCGGCGAGGTGGTCGGCACCATGGACCAGATCAACAGCTCGGCCGGCAAAATCGCCGACATCATCGGCGTGATCGACGGCATCGCCTTCCAGACCAACATCCTGGCGCTGAACGCGGCGGTGGAAGCGGCGCGCGCCGGCGAGCAGGGCCGCGGTTTCGCGGTCGTGGCGTCCGAAGTGCGCAACCTGGCGCAGCGCTCGGCCGCGGCGGCAAGAGAGATCAAGGGCCTGATCGGCGACTCGACCCAGGCCGTGCACGAAGGCAGCAAGCTGGTCGGCGAAGCCGGCGCGACGATGCAGGAGATCGTCGAGAGCGTGCGCCGCGTGACCGACATCATGAGCGAGATCAGCGCCGCCAGCGTCGAGCAGACGGCCGGCATCGAGCAGATCAACGAAGCCATCGCCCAGATGGACCAGGTGACCCAGCAGAACGCCGCGCTGGTCGAGGAAGCAGCCGCCGCGTCGGCTTCGATGCAGGAGCAGGCCGCCAACCTGGCGTGCGCCGTCAGCGTGTTCCAGGTGGCCGGCGACGCCGCTGTCGCTGCTGCACCTGCGCCGGCGCCGCGTGCCGTCGCGCCGGCCACGCCGCGCGCCGCGCTGGCCCGGCCGGCCACGCCTGCGCCCGCAACGCCGCGCAAGCCGGCCGCGAAGCAACCGGTAAAAACCGCGCTGAACGAAGCGGAGTGGGTCGCGTTCTGACGTCGCACTGTCTGCCAGTGCCAATTTCGTTGGCAGAGGCGTAACGTAGGGTGCGCACGCGTGCCCGGTGAACCCGTCCTTGAAGCCATTGGCATCAAGGACCCCGTACGGTACGCTGCTTTATGCATTTGCACTTCCTTTTTCATGGCGCCGCCACACGCGCAAGGCTGCGCGGCCCGTCTTCCGGCGCGTGCTAGGATCGTGCCGACAACGACCAGCAAAAGGACAGGACAAGGTGCACTGCGCAATCGAACAATCTCCCTTCGCCCGGCTGCCCGACGGCGCCCAGGTGAACGTCTTCACGCTCACCAACGCGGCCGGCATGACCGTCAGGATCCTGGACTTCGGCGGCATCATCACCGGGATCCACGTGCCCGACCGCGACGGCGTGTTTGCAGACGTGGCGCTCGGCTTCGAGACGCTCGAACCCTACCGCGGCGACAGCCCGTATTTCGGCGCCCTGATCGGCCGCTACGGCAACCGCATCGCCGCCGGCCGCTTCACGCTCGACGGCCAGGCCTATACGCTGCCGGTCAACAACGGCAACAACCACCTGCACGGCGGCGTGCCCGGGTTCGATCGGGTGCTGTGGCAATCGCGCGTCGAGAACGACGAACTGGTGCTTCAGTACCGCAGCTTTGACGGCGAGCAGGGCTACCCGGGCACGCTCGACGTCAGCGTGCGCTACCGGCTTACCCAGGACAACGAGATCGTGGTGCGTTTCGAGGCCGTGACCGACCACGCCACACCGGTCAACCTGACCCAGCACAGTTACTTCAACCTGGCCGGCGGCGGCGACATCCTCGGCCACGAGGCGACGATCGAAGCGGACAGGTTTGTCCCCATCGACGCCGGCCTGATACCGCGGGGCAGCCTGGCGCCGGTCGCCGGCACGCCCTTCGATTTTCGCACGCCCGTGGCGATCGGCGCGCGCATCGACGAAGCGGACGAACAGCTGCGGCACGGCAGCGGCTACGACCACTGCTTCGCCCTGAACCAGCCGGCGCCGGGCGTCATGACGCGCGCGGCGCGGGTGCGCGATCCGAAATCGGGCCGCGTGCTCGAACTGATCACGCAGGAGCCGGGCGTGCAGTTCTACAGCGGGAATTTCCTCGACGGCTCGCTCAAGGGCAAAGGGCAAACCTATGCGCACCGCAGCGGTTTCTGCCTGGAGCCGCAGCACTTTCCCGATTCGCCGAACCAGCCGGCATTCCCGAACACGATCCTGCGTCCGGGCGAACGCTACGCGACCGAGTCGCGCTTCCGCTTCTCGGTCGACCGATAAAAGAGCGAGCGCGCGGCGCGGGTCGAGGCCGAGCGCCTCTCGCGCATGAAGGACGAATTCCTGGCGATGCTGGCGCACGAACTGCGCAACCCGCTCGCGCCCATCAGCAGCTCGGCGGCCCTGCTGGGCATCCAGTTCCGCGACGAGCCGCGCGTGCGCCAGGCCAGCACCATCATCGGGCGCCAGGTCAAGCACATGAGCCGCCTGATCGACGACCTGCTCGACGTCTCGCGCGTCACGCTCGACCAGGCGCGCCCGCTGATCGACGAAAAATCGCACCGCATCGACATCGACCTGCCTTCGTCGCCCGTGCGCGTGCGCGGCGACGCGACGCGCCTGATCCAGGCCGTGGCCAACATCCTGAACAACGCGGACAAGTTCACGCCGCCGGCCGGCCGCATCGGCATCTCGCTGACGCTCGAAGACGGCCGCGCGCGGCTGCGGGTGCGCGACAACGGCTCGGGCATGCCGCCCGACCTGCTGCCGAGCGTGTTCGAGCTGTTCACGCAGGGCGCGCGCACGCTGGCGCGTTCGCAAGGCGGCCTGGGATTGGGCCTGGCAATGGTGAAGAAGCTGGTCGAGCTGCACGGCGGCGAGGTCGGCGCGCACAGCGACGGCGTCGGCCTGGGCAGCGTGTTTACGATCGCGCTGCCGTGCACGCCCGTCGACGACATCGAGCGTCCGCCGGCCTCGCTCCAGCCAGGCGCGGCCGGCGCCCAGGCTTACCGCCCCCGGCGCGTGATCGTGGTCGACGACAATGCGGACGGCGCCGACAGCCTGGCCATGCTGCTCCGGGCGCAAGGCCACGCGGTGATGGTCGAATACACGGGACGCGGTGCGCTGCTGCGCGCCCTCGATGAGCTGCCCGATGCGATGGTGGTCGATATCGGCCTGCCCGACATCGACGGCTACCAGCTGGCAGCGCTGCTGCGGGCGCAGCGCGCGATGCGCAACGTGGTCCTGATCGCCGCCACCGGTTACGGCCAGGAGCGCGACCGCGCCCGGGTGCGCGACGCCGGGTTCGCGCACCACCTGGTCAAGCCGGTCGACATGGCGGCGCTGGTGCGGATTCTGCAGACGGCCGCCAGCGGTGGTTCAGGCGCCTGACAAGGCCCGCAGGGCAACGCGCATCGTTGGAGACCATGGGCTAACGTCCGTTGGTATTGTCCTGGCCTGTTGACCGGACCACGGATTTCTTCCGCTGCTGCGTTGTTATCGGTGGTGATCGATTTACCAGTCATTTCCGTATCGCGCTGATTTTTGTCAACGGTTTCGCCTCGCTTTAAATCAACAATTCCATTGGTAAACGTCGTCGCTTTGCGAACGGATTGATCCGACGCAGCAAGTGCGACCTGCTAACCGACCGCACGATGCGCGCCGTGAATTCCACGGGCCCGTGCACCTGCCAATGGACCCCGTTATGCAATTTCCGCATTTCCATGCCCCTGTCCATGGACTGACCGATGCGCACCGTCCCATCCGCGCGCGCCTGTCTGGCGAGCAGCGGCCGATCGACGACCTGTTATTGGTCAAACACGTCAAGGGCGAAGAAACGATATGTGGCGGTATCGAATATCGGCTGCTCTGTGTTGCCACCAAAGCCGGGTTGCCGCTCAAAGCGTTCAATGCCATGGCTGTCGAGCTGCAATTCGTTACCGACAGGGGAAATTTGCATTCGGTCTGTGGGATCGTGGCGCATGCGGCCGAGGGCGAAAGCGACGGCGGGCTGGCGACCTACCAGCTTGTGATACGCGACGCGCTCGCATTGATGGAAGCGCGGGTCAATACGCGCGTCTTCCGTAATGCCAGCGAAATCGATATCACGAATACGCTGCTGCGCGAATGGCTGCAGATTAATCCGGTCCTGGCAGGCGCCTTCGATTTCAAGCTATTGCAGACGAAATCCTGCCCGGCCAGGGAATTTACAATGCAGTACAACGAGTCGGATGCCGCATTCCTGCGCCGGTTATGGAAGCGCCGTGGCCTGGCGTGGTTTTTTGAAGCCTGCGAGGGGCGGGGAACGCGTGCCGATAGCGTGCGTGGTCACCGGCTTGTCCTGTTCGACGCTCCCGACGCGCTCCAGCAGAACGCCGCCGGCACGGTACGCTATCACCGCGACGACGGAACCGAGAAGCGCGACACTGTCACGGCCTGGCATGCACAGCGCACGCTCACACCAGGCCGTGTAACGCGCCAAAGCTGGGACTATAAACGGGCGGGCGCGCTTGAAGGCGAGGAGATGGGCCGCCACGTCCAGGGTAAATTGGGCGACCAGTTTGCCAGGGGCCTCGATGAGTACCTGGTTGACGTTCCCCATGCGGGCGACAATGCCGATGATTTTCGCGACCTGGTCACGCTGCGGATGCAGCACCATGAATACGTCGCAAAATATTTTGAGGCGGAGAGCGGCGTGCGCGATCTCTGCGTCGGCCAGTGGATCGGCCTGGAGGGCCACGCGGAAATCGACCGGCACGCACCGAAGGAGCGCGAATTCGTCGTCACGGCATTGCGTGTGGATGCCGAAAATAATCTGCCAAAGCCGCTGAACGACAGGATCAACCGTCTTTTTGCACGCAATAAATGGCAGGTCGCCGACGATGGACTGGCCCGCGCCAGTGCCGAGCGTGGTGCGCGCTATTCAAACTGGTTCAGCTGTGTCCGGCGCGGCATTCCGATCGTGCCTGCCTATGATCCCCGGATTGACCTGCCGCGCACCGAAGTGCAAAGCGTGGTCGTTGTCGGGCCGGGTGAGGAGGAAGTGCATTGCGACCAGCACGGCCGTGTCAAGGTCCGCTTTCCAGCTTGCCGGCCGGTTGACCACGTCCACGCGCAAGGCGCCGGTGCGTCTGACTCCGATTCCGATTCCGCATGGGTACGCGTTGCCAGTTCCTGGGCGGGCGAGCACTACGGCGCGATCTCATTGCCGCGCAAGGGGGACGAGTGCCTTGTCACCTTCCTCGGCGGGGACCCGGACAAGCCGATCATCACGGGACGAGTACACGGCGGGCGGACGCCGCCACCGGATTTCAGCCATGCCGGCAGCCTGCCGGGTAACCGTTTCCTGTCGGGGGTGAAAAGCCGCGAGGTCGGCGGCGATCGCTACAACCAGCTGCGCATGGACGATACCCCCGGCCAGATCAGCACGCAAGTTGCGAGCGAACACGGCCACAGCCAGCTGAACCTTGGCCACCTTACCCATCCCCGGCGCAACGGCCAGGCGAAACCGCGCGGCGAAGGCGCCGAACTGCGCAGCGACGAACACGTGGCCCTGCGTGCCGCGAAGGGCATGCTGCTGAGCGCCTGGAAGCGCCTGAACGCCGCCGACGGCCAACTCGCCCGTACCGAATTCCTGTCGCTGATGGCGCAATGCCTCGAACAATGTCAACGCCTGGGCAGCTATGCCGCCGATCACCATGCCATGCCGCTCGATGCGCAGCCGTTGGACGACCTCACCTCGCAATTCGGTCAGTGGGAGAACGGCAGCAATACCGCCCCCGATGGGCATGGCGGCGGCGCCGCGCTGATCGGGGTCACCGCTCCCGAAGGCATCAGTTTTGCCACCCCCAAGGCACTGGTCAGCTATGCAGGGAGCAATCTCGACAGCGTGGCCCAGCAGCACATCCAGCTCACGGCTGGACAGCGCTTCAACCTGAACGCGGGACAGGGCGTCTCGCTGTTCTCGCACCACGGCGGCATCAAGGCCATCGCACACCATGGCAAATTCCTGCTGCAGAGCCAACACGACGACACCGAAATCAATTCGGCCAGGAACGTCCGGGTGACGGCGACCGACGGCAAGGTCGTCCTCATGGCGAAGGAAATCCACCTCGTCGCCGAGGACGGCTCCTTCATCAAGCTCGGCGGCGGCATCACGCTCGGCACCAAAGGCGACATCACACACCACGGCGCCAACTTTCCTTTCGACGGCCCGGCCAGCATGGCGGCAGAACTGCCGACGTTCGAGAGCGGCAGTCCTGACCAGAAATTCGTGCTCAAGTATGGCGCCGATGGCGACGAGGCGCTGCCCGCGGCAAACCGGCGTTTCGAGATCGACATGTCCGACGGCAGCACGCTCAAGGGCGTCAGCGATGCCGCGGGCAAGACCGAGGTGCTTCAACGGGACGCGATGCATATCGCAGCGATCCGGATCCTGACCGACGAACAGTAAGAAACGAGGAGGTGCCCGATGCTGTATCCAAAGGAAGCCTATTGCATTGGGCAGGACACGAGCGTCCTGCAATGCGATCGCAAGGCCGACAAGACAGTCGACATCAAACCCGATTTGCCCTGCAACGTCATCGTCATCCACGGCGTGAACGATGTCGGCGTCAGCTTTGGCGCCGTGGAGGAAGGACTGTGCGCCGGACTCGATGCACGGGTGAATGGCGGTCAGCCTGGCAAGCAAGCGCGTTTCGTCCCCGGGACTTACCGCCTTCCAACCGCGAAAGACAAGGACACGCTGGAAGCGGACCCGGATGCTGTGTTCTTCAAGCGCAAGACCGAGAACGGAACCCGCAGCCCGGTGATCCCTTTTTACTGGGGATTTCGCGAGATCCGCAAGCAGGCTGGTACCAGAAACGGACAGCATACCGACCGCTTCGGCAACCGGCTCGACAAGGATTTGTCGAAAGGCGGCGGCCCCTTCGGTAATGCGACGAGCACGCTGCCCGACATGTGGAACCGGGGCATCTGTTCGCCGATGGACATCGGCGGCGATGCGCTGCGCCCCGTGCTGAGTGCACCCGGGCGCATGTACATGGTACTGGCCGCCAAACGCCTGGCTGCGCTGGTGGCGATGATCCGCGACTACGATGCCAACGAGGTCGTCAACATCGTCGCGCACAGCCAGGGTTGCCTGATCAGCCTCCTGGCCCAGGCCTTTTTGCTCGACAAGGGAGCACGGCCCGCCGATACATTGATCCTCACGCATCCGCCCTACAGCCTGGAAGAGGAAGCGGGGATCCTGTTCGGACTATCGGAGAAGGTCCGCAGCGGGACGGACGCGGCGATGGAAGGGCACTACGAGGCGCTTGGTGCACGCCAGACCTTCGATGCGCGTCTGCGGACGTTGATCAACATCGTGCAGGGCGTTGCCGCCAAAAAGCACACGACGCCCGCGTTCACGGGACTCACCGACCACGGCAAGCACCACGGCATGGTGGGCGCGAAATGGAGCGCCGGCAGCGATCGCGATAACCGCGGCAAGGTGTACCTGTATTTCTGTCCCGAAGACATGACGGTCGCGCTGGACAATATGAAGGGGATCGGCTGGCAGGGGGTGCCGGATTTGATGAGCGGGACCGCGCTGTCGAAAACCGACCCGGGAAAAAAGCGCAGCCTGTGGGACGCTTCGTCCTTGCAGTTCAAGACCGAACAGCAGGATCGCAAGCCCCTGGCGGAATTGGGGCGCGGATTTTTCCAGCGCGTCTTTACGGGCAAGGCGCGCTACGACAGGGCGAAGAAAACGACTGGTCCGGTACTGGTCGGGCAGGCTCCGCACGACTTCGCATTGCGGATCGAAGACGAAGACGACCATGCACACGTGGCCGCGGCGAGCCGCAGCATGCGCGAAAACCACCCGGAAGTGCAGTGGCCGCCCCAGCCCGGCATGCTCGACTTCATGCGTTCGGACGCCGACAAGCGCGAGAGTATCCGCACCATCAACGCCGAAGCCTTGCGCACGCCTGTGCCGGCCGACCTGCGCGGCACCGGTCAGATCGATCCGAAGAACATCCCGAAGACATCGATCCAGGCCAGGGTGGCGCGCGAGGACCAGGGACCGTGCGAGGAAGTCGATCCGATCGATGCGGCCATTGCCCTGACCAGTGGCAAGGGACTGAACGCCTGGCGCGAAGACTGTCCCGATCCGAGCGGGACCGTCAGGCGGGGGGGGAGTCCGCAACAACTGTCGGCGTCCGATCGCCAGGCGGTTGAAGCGCGCCACAACAAGGACAAGGGATTCGATGGCCTCGGCCCGGAAGGAAGACGCAAAGTACTGGAGGTCGTGCGCTATCCGGATGGCCGGGTCCAGGCATTGATTCAGGAAAGCCCGGACGAGGCGCGCAAGCGCTGGCAGCACGAGCTCAGTCCGAAATCCTTCCACAGTTCGATTTTCGGCAGTGCAAAAAACCATCGCAGCGTGACGGCGTATGACCTCGCCATCGGGGGAGGGTTGGCGTCGAGCGATCCGAAGTTTTATGCGTATTTGTGTGCGGTGGCGGATTGGCGGCTGCAGTCGGATCTCGGCGCTGCGCCACGAGCATCCGTACTGCGGTGGAAAGAATTTACAAAAACATTCGGAATTTATTGGAACGTCGAAAAGCCGGAACGAAAGGAACTCATTACCGGTAATGCCGATTATTACAGCAAAGGCGAGTTGCCTGGATGTGTGCCTGCCCTGCATACAGGGTTACCGAAGCTCGTCGTTTGCGAAACAGTGGCAGGAGATCGAGTCGCCATTTCCTCAACGGCTGCTGCAGCTTCAGGTGTTGCAAACAAGGGGAAGAAATGAGCGGCATGGTCAAGAGTATCCAGGCTAGTCCTGCGCGATACGTTATCGGCGCATTCCTAGCCCTCGTCGTTCTAATCCCGGCATGGACAATTTTCGTGATGGTCGTGATCCAGCCAGACAGTCTAACTAATCAGGAGCAGACGATGGGCAATCGTATGTTGTGGTGGGTAATGGGACCAACTGTTCTCGTTTTAACGCTCTTCGGCACTCACTGGGTAAAGGAATCAAAAAGGGCGCATCAAGCTCCAAATAACGTTGCGCTTGATTCCACGAAGGAAATTGTAAGCGAACAGCAAAAACGCGAATATGTACTCGAGGTGATCGGCCTCGGCGTTACGTTGGACAAATACCGGCAGGGCAAATTATGGGAGGTCCTGCAGAGCGGCAATCCTCATAGCACGATTCGCGAACAGGACCCAAAAAAATACGACTGGAGTGCGCGCGACAAGGTGGGAACCGGTGGTGGGCGCAACGAGAGTTCCCTTATCAACGGCGCGCAATTTACGCCGATGTATTACACCGTGTCTGCGTTTAATGCTGAGCCGCCAGCATACAACTCTATGCGGATGGACACGCCTGAGAGTCCCAAGCCAGGGCTCGTCGGTGGCGCGGACTCGTCGGGCATGGCGTGGCATCAGTTTGTCGTCGGCCCGCGCCGCTTTGCCGAGCAGCCCGACCGCATTATCGAAGATGTGTTTGCTTTTTTCGATGCCAATCCCGATGTGCCTTATGTAGTCCTCAATTCCGAGGATGGCATGGGGGTGCGTGAGTCGAATAGTCCAGACGATACGCTACCCTTACTCAAGGACGGGCACTACGTCACCGAAATGCCCGACGCTTCCGCGCTGTTTGTGCTGGCCCGCCGCGAGCGGGTCGACCCGGTGCGGCCGTTTGTCTGGGACGACCCCGACAATGAATTTCTACAGAAAGAGTTTCGCTGGATGTACTCCAATTTGATGGACACTGTCCCTAACTGGCAGCGCAAGCACGCGCTGCAAACGCCGATGCAGGTCGGCGCCGATATGACCCGCCAGGATATCCGCGGCGGCTTGGGTCAGCGCCAACCCCTGGTCAGCGAATGGCTAGAAGCCGCCGCCGCCTTTGCCCAGCGCCCGGACGTGCGCGGCACCGGCGCCGTCAGCATGCTGGGCAAACTCAATCCATTCACCCACCGTCCGCCGACAGATTGGAAGCCAAGCCCCTGGTTCCCGATTCCATGGAACCGCGAGCAGCTGGAAACCTTCGACCGCCTGCCCACGCTTGGCTACCTCCACCGCCCGACCTTCGTCCGTTTCACCGATGAGCAGGGCAAACCCGTCACCCGGCGCGACGAACGGCAAAAGCTGCTGCAGGCCGGCTGGCAGGCAGCGCTCCAGGCCCTGCCGGAAACGAAGCGCGGCGGTGCGCCGGCCCGCGTGATCGCCGCCACCGGCGGCAACACCGAGCAGCTGATCGCATTGCACCGTACCCTCGACACCCAGGCGGAACACGGCGGGCCGGAGCTCGACACCGGAAAATCCAGCCAGTTCATCGATACCGACAAGCGTCTCGGCAATACCGGGGCGGCAACGCTGTTCGTGCAAATGGGGATCGGGATCATGGGCAGCTACCGCGACGGCGGGGTCAGCGCGGCGGTCAACCTGCGCAGCGCCGACGAAGCTTCGATCGTCCTGATCAGCCCTCCGAGCGACGAGCAGCGCAAGACGCAAAAGCATCCACGGGGCGGCGACGTGTTCGCGCATCGCGGCATGCCGGCAGCCCTCCTGTCGAATGATGGCAATTGACGGCTGCGTCACGTTCTGGAGGATAGCAACATGCCGAAAATCATACGGCTGAATGACCCCACCAGCCACGGCGGCAAAGTGGTGAGCGTGAAGGCGACGCACTTCACCGTCGCCGGCGTTGCGGTCGCTTGCGTCGGGGATAAAACGACGTGTCCGAAACATGGTCCGGGCTCTATCGTGGAAGGCAATTCCCGCCATACCATCGATGGGGTCGCGGTTGCCTATGAAGGGCACAAGACCAGTTGCGGCGCGACCCTCATGCCCGCCGATCCTCACATGACATGCACATAAAGTAGTGCAAGACGGTGCCACCCTGCCGTGCGGCTTGACCCGGGCAGGCGCCCTCGCTGAGCGCGTCCATCTGCGCCAGCAGCGTCGCGCGCGCGGCGTCGATCTGGCGCGCGTTGGTACGCGAGGACAGGGCGGCGCGCTCCTTGCGGCCGAGGAAGTAGGCCACGCGTTCGCCGTTCGCGCCGGACGCGTGGGGCAGGCCGTGCAGGATGCGGTCGCGTCGGATGACGCCTTCGCGCGCCAGCCAGCCGAGTCCTTCGGCAACGCTGCCGCCCATCGGAATGTAGAGCGCGTCCGGCAGCTGGGCCGCTTCATGCGCGAAGTGGAGCAGCACCTGCTCGCGCAGGAAGGGCTGGGTCGCCATGCCCGGCATGCCGCTGTAATTGCGGCCGTCGACAAACACCGGATGGCGCAGGATGGCGCTGATCTGCACGAAGAACCTGTCCCAGTAGGGAGGAGGAAGTTGAAGACGATGCATGGCAAGCGGAGGCAAGGCGCGAGGAGGCCGCATGGCGAGCCATGCAACGACGAGGAACGCCGCATCCGCTTGCCAGGCGCGTCAGCAACGACTCATTCCCCACTGGGATAGGTTCTAAATGCGCATCGGTGTCGAACAGCGAGGCGCAGCTGGCGATGCCGAGCCAGCGCTGGACGCCGATGGCGTCCAGCAGGGCGACGAAGTTCGGCCGGATTGCGCCGCTGAAGGCGCCGGCCAGGCGCGCGGCGCGCAGCACCTCGGCTTGCAAAGCGCCGGCGGCTAGCTGGCGCTGGGCCTCCGCCATCGCATGCTTCCACTGCGCGCCGATTGCTGCCAGGTCGAGCGTGCGGATCGCGTTGGCGTAATCGGGGAACAGCACGGGCGTCATGGGCGGGCGTACATACAATTGAACAAATAGAGTTATATTTTAGAAAATTATAGTTCCTGCAACACATACAGTAAAGCGAAGTTGGGTCGTATTTGTTACTCGGACGTGTCGGACCTGCAAGGCGGGTCGGCCGGTGGTAAGCTTGAGTTAGGAATCTGCTTCATTTATGAGGCCGGTTCTGACACCATCGGAGGTTGCCATGCCCCAAGTTGCACTCATTACCGTTCACGGAATGGGCGAAACGCCGCGCGACTACGCGGCCGGCGTGTTCGGCGACATGCGGACCTGCCTTGGGCCTGCCTTGCGCGAGCGCGCCGCTTTTTATTCCGTGTACTACCAGGACATCCTGCAAAAGAACGAGCAGACCGTGTGGGAGCGCGTCGACAGCGCCAGCAAGGTCCATTACGACGAGCTGCGCAAGTTCATGCTGTTCGGCTTCGCCGACGCCGCGGGGCTGGAAAACCGCAAGGAAGACCCTGGCTCGGTCTACGAACTGGCGCAGGGCCAGATCGCCCGCGCACTGCTGGCCGCCTGCGCGGCCAACCCCGGCATGCCGGTCCTCTTCCTGGCGCATTCGCTCGGCTGCCAGGTGCTCTCCAGTTATATTTACGACGCCCAGAAGGCGCTTGGCGGCGGCCGCGTCGAGGCCGGCATCTGGCGCGACATCGACGCCTGGTCGCGGCCCGCGCTGGGACGTTTGCTGACTGACCGCGAAAAGCATTTCCTGGGAGCGGGCACCTGCATGGGCCTGGTCACGACCGGCTGCAACATCCCGATCTTTGTCGCCGCCCACAAGGACATGCACATCAAACCGATCGCGCCGCCGACCCCGCTGTTTCGCTGGCTGAACCTGTACGACCCGGACGACGTGCTGGGCTGGCCGCTGCAGCCGTTATCGGCCGGCTACCGCACGCTGGTCGAGGACCGCACCATCAATGCCGGGCAGGGCGCGGTGGGGTGGATGCTCAAGAGCTGGAATCCGCTGTCGCATAACAGCTACTGGAAGGACAAGGAAGTGCTGGAGCCGCTGGCGGGGATGTTGCGGAGGTTGGTGGATTAGGGTTTCGATATGCGCGCGTTCGTACCGGGGCACATCCGCACCGGTTTTACGCCCGCTGCAAGGTAAACAACGACCGCATATCCCCCGCCACTGTCCCCCGTGCATTCCTGATCTGCGGCTGACGAAAACGCGCCAGCACCGCGCGCTTGCCCTCATCGAGCAAGCCGAGTTGATCGAGCACATTATAGGTAATCGTATGCAGCCCGCGATTATTCCCGTCCGCGACCTTGATCGCGATGCCGATACCGCGTGAGCGGATGCCGATCGCCTGTACGGCGTCGGCGCCGATCTTGGCGACCCAGTCGCCGCCGCCCGCCGTCATCAAAACCAGGTCGCTGCGCTCGGTGCCCGAGACCATGTCGGGCCGGTGCGTCATGGCGTCGAACAGGGGCTTGAACACGTGGCCGAGGCGCGGTTCCGCCGCGCCCTGCGCCAGACGCGCATACAGGTGCGCCAGGCTGGCCAGCGGCAGCGCATAGTTCGGCGCCGAGCAGCCGTCGATTCCGCTCGGCAGCTGCGCTTCCGGCAAGTTCACCGCATCGCCCAGCGCGGCGCGGATCGCGCGCTGCAGCGGGTGATCGAATTCGACATAACCGGCAGTCGCGGCGCTGTGCTGGCGGCACCAGGCGAGAAAGCCGCTGTGCTTGCCCGAGCAGTTGTGGTGCAGCGGCGTCCAGGCCTGGTCTTGCGGCACCGGCAGGTTGTTGGTTTCGTAGTACAGCGGCGCGCCGCAGCCACATTCGAGCTGGCCGGCATCCATGCCGATCTTGCCGAGGATCGAACGCACGCCCTCGAGGTGCCTGTCTTCGCCTGAGTGGCTGGCGCACAGCAGCGCCAGCTCGGCTTCCTCCAGGCCGAATGTCGCCGGTCCGTCGGAGAGCAGGAAGGGCAGGGCCTGGAAGGGTTTCAAGGCCGAGCGCGTAAAAGTCTGGTAGTGCGGGTCGCCCGCCCAGGCCAGCAGGCGGCCTTCACGGTTCACCACGGCGATCGAGCCGGCATGGATGTTTTCGACCGTGTAGCCGGCCGATGGGTATCCGCGCGTTGTGGCGACAAGGGGTACAGCGTGCATTCGGACCTCGCAGGGTGATGGAACCGGCTACTTTAAAGCAGGCGTGGCAAACGCGTCGCCACGCCCGCAAGGCGCAACGCGCCTACATCGGCGCGCCGAATTTGCCGGCCTGGTAGTCGCGGATCGCCTGCTCGATCTCGGCGCGCGAGTTCATCACGAAGGGGCCGTGCGAGACCACCGGCGCGCCGATCGGCTCGGCGTGGCCGAACAGGATCACGGCGTCCTCGATGGCCATCATCTCGACTTCGTCGCCTTCGCTGCCCAGTTCGACGAGGTGGAATGCGCTGACGCGGTCCTCGGCCACGCCGACCTGCAGCGCGCCGCGCACGACGTACAGGAAGACGTTGCGGCGCGCCAGGTCGCGCACGCGCAGGCGAGCGCCGGCCTTGAATTCGACGGTGCTCATGAAGACGCCGGTGAGCGAGTTCACCGGCCCGCGCGTGCCTTCCCATTCGCCGGAACAGAGGTGCATCGTCACGCGGCCCTCGTCCAGCGCCAGCGCGGGAATGTCGTCCTTCTGCAGCCCGGTGTAGGCGGGCGCCGTCATCTTGAGGTGCGGCGGCAGGTTGACCCACAGCTGCAGGATCTCGAGCGGACCGCCGGCGTCGAGGAATTCGCGCGGCGAGATTTCTGCGTGAACCAGGCCGCTGCCGGCCGTCATCCACTGCACGCCGCCGGCGCGGATGATGCTCTCGTGGCCGGCGCTGTCCTTGTGGGTCAGCATGCCGGACAGGATGAAGGTGACGGTCTCGAAGCCGCGGTGCGGATGCGGGCCGAAGGGCAGGCCGCGGTTGTGCACCGGGTAGGTCTGCGGGCCGTGGTGGTTCAGGAACAGGAAGGGGTCGACCTGGTCCAGGTGGGCGCTCGGCACCGGGCGTTGGGTGATCAGGTCGCCGATATCGTCGCGCACTGCCGGATGGATGCGGCGTACCAGTTTGTCGCTCATGCCTGTCCTCGTTCGTATTTGCGTTGATCACAACGATACCGGAATGTGGAGGATTGAGCGCGCCGCCTCTGTGCTAGACTCGTTGCGCTTATGCAATGGAGACATTCGAGACCATGAACCGCGCCATCCTTGCCAGCCTGCTGCTGGCATCCGCCGTGCACGCCGGGGCCGCTGGCCCCCAGGGAAGCGCTGCCGCCGTCCCGAGCCCGGCCGCCGTCAAGGCCGCCAAGTATGCGGTCACGACCTACCGCACCGACGTCATCAAGACGCTGGCCGGCCTGGTCAGCTACAACACGGTGGCCAACCCGAACCTGCCGTCCGACCGCGACCCGCAGCACATCGCCTTCAAGAACTACCTGAAAACCGAGGCAACCCGTCTCGGTTTCGACTTCGCCGACCATGGCTGGGTGTTCATTATCGGGATGGGCAAGGGCGAAGAGCGCGTCGGCATCATCACCCATGGCGACGTCCAGCCGGTCGACCCGAGCAAATGGAAGAAGTCGCCCTTCGTGCTGGACCAGACGAGCGAGCCGGGCAAGCTGCTGGCGCGCGGCGCCGAGGACGACAAGGGCCCCATCGCCACTGCCCTGTACGCGATGAAGGCGCTGAAGGACCAGCAGCTGCCGCTCTCGAAACGCATCGAACTGTACGTGTACATGGGCGAGGAATCGAACTGGCAGCCGCTGGTCGACTTCCTGAAAACCCACGAGCCGCCGCAGATGAACATCACCTTGGATGCCGAGTATCCGGCGGTGGTGGCCGAAAAAGCTTCGGGTACGATCGCCGTGACCTTCCCGCGCACGGGTGTCGCCGTGCCGGCGGCGGGCGAAGCGCATATCGCCGCCTTTGGCGGCGGCTTCTTCGGCAGCCAGATTCCGGAAGACGCCAGCGCGACCATCGCCAACGCCAGCGCCGCCATCGAGGAGAAGGTGCGCGCAAGCGGCGCCCGGCACGAAGGCATGCGCTACGATTTCACGCGCAAGGGCGACGACCTCGAAGTTCGCGCGCGCGGCGTCTCGGCGCACTCCTCGAAACCCGAGGATGGCGTGAATGCGGTGGCGATGCTGGCCGATGCGCTGGCGGTCCAGCCATGGCCGAACACGACGGCGGGCGCCGCGGTCAACTACCTCAACGAGATGGTGGGCACAGGCCTGTACGGCGAAAAATTCGGCGCCATCGCCTACCGCGACAGCTTCATGGGACGCATGACGGTGGCCCCGACGGTGATCCGCCAGAAGGACGAGGGCATCGAAGTGTCGCTCAACGTGCGCCGCCCGCAGGGCAAGAGCATCGAGCAGCTGACGGGCGAAGTCAACGAGGCGCTCAGCGGCTGGCAAAGCCGCAACCTGGCGCTGACGAACGTCACGGTGAAGACCAGCGAGCCATGGCTGCGCAAGGATGCGCCCCAGATCCCGATCCTGATGAACGTGTTCTCCTACTTTACCGGCATGAAGAACCCGAAGCCGGTCGCGATTGGCGGCGGGACCAATTCGCGCCTGTTCCCGAACGCGGTCAGCTTCGGTCCTGGCATGCCGGGCAAGGTCTACACGGGCCACTCCGAGCATGAATTCATCACACTAAAGCAGCTGCTGCTCAACCTGCAAATGTATACGGCGGTGCTGGCCGAACTGGCGAAATAGCCGCCGCCGCTTCAATGTCATGACTTCCCCACCGGCGCGCCTGCGCCGGTGTTTCCTTTGCTACCACAACAGTGGCCGAAGGGCCGCTCCCGCTGGCGGCGCCCCCGTTGGGCATGTCAGTGTTTGTCTTGCCGAACCCCGTAAATACTTCTAATGGTTTTGTAGGTTTGGCCCTACAAAGACCTGGTCGAGGCTCGACCGCACTGTGCTGCGGGCTAGTTTTTCATAGGAGCGAGGCGCGCTAGCGCCATCCGCCCACCCAAGCTGCTCAGCCGAGTCATTAACTGTTGGAAAATACATACGTTCCGCACTGAAACTGTGGCGTAAACGCCATGTTAGGATCAATCCCTAGCCGCGAACGCAGGGGATTTCTATTGCCTGCGAGCGTATGTGATCTGCCGACATAAAGCGATGCCATGCACAGTAAAGAACTGACAAAGCCCGACGGACGACACCTGACTCTCTACAGCAACCGGCCTATTCCCGACGGTCTGGTTGCGCCCAGCCCGTTCCCCGACCCGATGAATGCGAACCCGCACCTGCGCTGGCATCCGCTGCGCGGCGAGTGGGTGACCTATGCCGGGTTCCGCCAGAACCGCACCTTCCTGCCGCCGCCGGAGTACAACCCGCTGGCGGTCACCGTCGACCCGGCGAACCCGACCGAGCTGCCGCAGGGCGATTACGAAATCGCCGTGTTCGACAACCGTTTTCCTTCGCTGGCGCTCGAATCGCACACGCCGCCGCACCTGACGGTGCCGACCGCGCCTGCCAACGGCCACTGCGAAGTGGTGGTGTTTACCCAGGATCCGACGACGGCGCTGGTGCACCTGCCGCTGTCGCGCATCGAACTGCTGCTGCAGGTCTGGGGCGAACGCACGCGCCGCATCGGCGCCAATGCGCAGATCGAGTACGTGCTGCCCTTCGAGAACCGCGGCGCCGAGGTCGGCGTGACGCTGCACCATCCGCACGGCCAGATCTATGCCTACCCGTTCGTGCCGCAGGTACCGGCGCGCATGCTGGCCCAGGAGCGTGAATATTTTCTCGAGCACGGCACCAGCCTGCTGTGCGACATGGCGAAGAACGAAGCAGCCGACGGCAGCCGCGTGCTGTTCCAGGACGGACACGCGATTGCCTTCGTGCCCGCCTGCGCGCGCTATCCCTATGAGGTGTGGGTACTGCCGACCGCGCCCTGCCAGGATTTCGCATCGCTGTCGGATGCGCAGCGCGTCAGCCTGGCGCGTGCGCTGAAAACCGTGCTGCTCAAGTACGAGACGATGTGGAACCGGCCTTTCCCTTACCTGATGGCCTGGTACCAGGCGCCGACCGATGGCGCGGCGCATCCGGAAACCCAGTTGCACGCCCAGTTCTATCCGCCTTACCGTTCGCGCGACCGCCTGAAATACCTGGCCGGTACCGAGCTTGGCGCCGGCATGTTCGCGATGGACGTGCTGCCCGAGAATACGGCGGCCGAGCTGAAGGCCGTCAACGTATCGCTGGAGGGTGCATGAGTAGTCTCGAGCGCGCCGCCGAAGTGGCGGCCAAGCTGGCATTGCTGCGCGACTGCCTCGACAGGGCCGGCGCCGCGGCGATCTGCCTGCACGGCATCGACTGGTTTGCCTGGGTCACGGCGGGCGGTTCGAGCGCCGTGCTGCATACGGCGGAACTGGGCGTGGCCGAAGTCCTGGTCACGCGCGACGAAGCCGTCATCCTGACCGACGAGATCGAAGCGGTGCGCCTGCGCGAGGAAGAAGTCCCGGCGGGATTCGCTTTCCACGTCACGCCCTGGGCCCAGGTCGAACTGCGCGAGCGCTATGTGCTGGGCGTGGCCGGCGAAGGCCTAGTGCTGTCGGACCGTCCGCGCGGGGCCGAGCAGCCGTTGCCGAACGCCTTGCGCCAGCGGCGCCTGGTGCTGACGGACGCCGAGCAGGCGCGCTATCGCCTGCTGGGCCGCGAAGCGGCCGAGGCGATGACCGACGTCATGCGCGCCGCGCGTCCCGACTGGACCGAGTACCAGCTGGCCGGCGCCGGCGCCGCGGCGCTCTGGCAGCGCGGCATCCATCCGGCGCTGGTGCTGGCCGCCGGCGAACGGCGCCTGCCCGTCTACCGCCATCCGACGCCCTCGCATGAACCGATCGGGTCGCGCGCCATGCTCGTGTTTTGCGCGCGCCGCCACGGCCTGTACGCAAATCTCACGCGCTGCGTCGCCTTCGGGATGGCGCCGCAGGACCAAAGCGCGCTGATGGAAGTCGAGGCCACCGGCCTGGCCACCGTCACACCCGGTAAATCGCTGTCGGCCGTGTACCACGCCTTTGCCGCGGCCTATAACCATGCCGACCGCCAGGATGCGATCAACGAGCACCACCAGGGCGGCATTACCGGCTACCAGGCACGCGAGATCGTCGCCACCGCCAGCACGGCGACCGAACTTGAAGAGGGCATGGCCTTCGCATTCAACCCCAGCTTTGTGGGCCTGAAACTCGAGGACACTTTCCTGCTCGGCCCGCAGGGACTGGACAACCTGACCCTGGACCCGCGCTGGCCGTCCGTAACGGTACATGGCCGCCAGCGGCCCCTTTGGCTGGAGACTAACTGATGGTGACGACCGATTCCTTCTTCGGCGGTCCGCCCGAGGTCCATGCATCCGCACCCGGACGCGTGAACCTGCTGGGCGAACATACGGACTACAACGACGGCTTCATGCTGCCGGTGGCCACGCCCCAGCGCACGACGGTGGCGCTTGCTGCCAGCCACGACGGCCACTTCCATTTCTATTCGAGCACGCTGGACGCGAACGTGACGTTTGCGCCCGAGGCCAGCGCGCCGTCGGGCTTCGGCAGCTATATCGAGGGCTGCATCCGCCTGGTTGAAGCCGAAGGCGTGAGCGTGCCGCCGCTGCGGGTCTGGGTGGCGACCGACGTGCCTGTCGGTTCCGGCTTGTCCTCGAGCGCGGCGCTGGAAGTGGCGACGCTGCGCGCGTTGCGCGCGTTACTCGGCTTCGAGTTGGATGACGTCAAGCTGGCCCGCATCGCCCAGCGCGCCGAGATCGAATATGCGCGCGTGAACTGCGGCATCATGGACCAGATGGCCTCGAGCCTGGCCGACGAGACCAACATGCTGTTCATCGATGCGCGCACGCTGGAACACCGGCTCGCACCCCTGCCGGCAGGCGCCGAGATCATCGTGATCGACTCGGGCATCGCGCGCAAGCTGGCCGGCAGCAAGTACAACGAACGGCGCGCGGAGTGCGAGGAAGCTTCGCGCATCCTGGGCGTGAAGGCGCTGCGCGACGTTACCGATCCGGCCTCGGTCGACACCTTGCCGGACCTGTTGAAACGCCGCGCCCGGCACGTGGTGCAGGAAAACCTGCGCGTGCTGGAAGCGGCCGACGGCGTGTCGGCCGAGCGCTTCGGCGAACTGATGAACGCGTCGCATGTCAGCCTGCGCGACGATTACGAAGTATCGATCCCCGAACTCGACGAACTGTGCGCGCTGCTGCGCGCGCAGGACGGCGTGGTCGGCGCGCGCCTGACCGGCGCCGGTTTCGGCGGCGCCTGCGTGGCGCTGTGCACGGCCGGCCATGCGCAACAGGCGGCCGAGGCCGCCCTCAACGAATACAACAGGAACGGGCGGCAGGGCCGCATCCTGATCCCGGTTCCGACTGAACGAAAGGAAAACAATGAGTCAGTTTGAATATCCACGTCCCCAACTGGTACGCAACAACTGGATTAGCCTGAACGGCAAGTGGCGCTTCTGTTTCGACGACGCGATGCACTGCAAGCTGCCGGGCGAGATTCCGGCATGGACGCATGAAATCGAGGTGCCGTTCGCGCCCGAAACCAAGATGTCCGGCATCGGCGACACGGGTTTCCACCGATTCTGCTGGTACGAACGCGAGTTCACCGTGATGCCCCATGATGGACGCACGATCCTGCACTTCGGCGCGGTCGACTATTTCGCGCGGGTCTGGGTCAACGGCCAGCTGGTCGCCGAGCACGAGGGCGGCCATACGCCGTTCTCGGCCGACATCACCATGGCCATGAAAGCCGACGGCAAGCAGACGGTCACCGTGTTCGTCGAGGACGACCCGGCCGATCTCGCCAAGCCGCGCGGCAAGCAGGACTGGCTGCTCGAACCTCACTCGATCTGGTATCCGCGCACGACCGGCATCTGGCAGACGGTGTGGGTCGAGCAGGTCGAAAAGACCTTCATCCAGAAACTGAAATGGACCCCGATTTTCGAAACCTTCGAGATCGGCTGCGAGGTGTTCGCCGGCGGCGAAATCCGCGACGACATGTTTATAGAGGTCAAAATCTGGCACGGCGAACACCTGCTGGCCGATGACCATTACAAGCTGCTCGGCGGCGAAGCGAACCGCAAGATCGCGCTGTCCGACCCGGGCATCGACGACTCGCGCAACGAATTGCTGTGGAGCCCGGAGCGTCCGACCCTGCTCGACGCCGAGGTGACGCTGCGCTGCGGCGACCGCGTCGTCGACCGCGTCCGCTCGTACACGGCACTGCGCTCGTTCGCGATCAACCGCGACCGATTGATGTTGAATGGAAGGCCATACCAGCTGCGCCTGGTGCTCGACCAAGGCTACTGGCCGGAATCTTTCCTCACCGGTCCGTCCGACGAGCACCTGAAACGCGACGTCGAACTGGCCAAGCTGATGGGCTTCAACGGCGTGCGCAAGCACCAGAAGATCGAAGACCCGCGCTACCTGTACTGGGCCGACAAACTGGGCCTGCTGGTATGGGAAGAGATGCCGTCTGCCTACCGCTTCAGCCCGCGCGCGATCTCGCGCATGGTGCGCGAGTGGACCGAAGCCATCGACCGCGACTACAGCCACCCCTGCATCATCGTCTGGGTGGCCTTCAACGAATCCTGGGGCGTGCCGAACCTGACGCTGACGCAGGCCCACCGCAACGCCGTCGAGGCCTTGTACCACCTGACGCGTACGCTGGACGCGACGCGGCCGGTGATCGGCAACGATGGCTGGGAGGCGTCGGCCACCGACATCCTCGGCATCCACGACTACGACGGCGATCCGGACAAGGTCAAGGCGCGCTACGAGGTGAGCGACCCGGTGCGTACCTTGTTCGATCAACGGCGTCCGGGCGGGCGCATCCTGACGCTGGACGGCTTCCCGCACCGCGGCCAGCCGATCGTGCTGACTGAATTCGGCGGCATCGCCTACGACACCCGCGGCACGCCGGAAGAGGGCACCTGGGGCTATTCGCGTTCCACCACGGCGGATGGCTTCCACAACCTGTATCGCGGCCTGCTGAAAGTCGTCAACGAAACCTTCATGTTCAGCGGCTTCTGCTACACGCAGTTCGCCGACACCTTCCAGGAAGCGAACGGCCTGCTGAACGCGGACCGGACGCCGAAGCTGCCGTTCGAGCTGATCTCGGCGGCAACGCGCAATGCGCAGCTGCAGCCCTTGAAGCTCGAAGAAGGCAAGGACGTCGATCCGGCCTGAGCGGCAATCAGCTGACAGGGCCGGCACCGGGCAGCTGCTGTCCGTGCCGGCCCTGTTGCGCATGAAGGGCGGTGCCGGTTATGCTGGCGTCTGTGCAGCGCCCGCACCCGGCGGACGCGTGCTCCCCGGATGAGCAGCCCGTAACCGGCGCCGGTGTCCGGATGGAGTGTGCCGGGTCTTCCTGCTGGCGTGGTGGTGTGAACGTGTGCATTCTGGCCGGCGACCTGCCGGCATTGCGGGTGTGGAAGCGAACGTGTGAGCGCATGGGGAAACGCGCGGCCCGCCGCCTGCCAGCCGTGTTCGCCACGTTCACCGTCCTTGCACTGACGCTGGCCGGCGCCACTGCCGCGGTACCGCTCGCCTCGGGCGAGTATGCCGCTGCGCACCACCCGGCCGGCCCGGCGCCGGTGACGGCGCGCCATCACGGCGGACTCTACCGCATCAGCGGACACGGCCGCGTCGCTTACCTGTTCGGCACCGTCCGCGTCGGCGACCGCTCCTTCTATCCGATGGCGCCCGACGCCGAACGGGCGCTCGGCAGCGCCGACCATGTAGTAGTGGAGCTCGATACCCGGGCGGACGCTGACTTCACCCACGCACTCGACAGGCACGGCCGCTACGCGCCGGGCGACGACATCACGCGCTACATCTCGGCGGACACCACGCAACGCCTGCGCGCCGCCCTGCACCGTGAGGGCATGAGCCTGGCCAGCATGGCGCACCTGAAACCCTGGCTGACCGCCAACCTGCTGCTGAACATGACCCTGGAAAGGCAGGGCTACCGCCGCAGCAACGGCGTCGAAAGCGCGCTCCTTGCCCAGGCAGAACAACGCGGCGCACGGGTGGCGCAGCTGGAAAGCGCCGAGTTCCAGCTGGGCCTGTTCGACAGCATGAACGCCATCGAATCGGAACGCTACCTGCGCGAAACCCTTGCCGGCCTGCAAGACGGCAGCCTGGTCGGCCGGGCACGGCGCGCGATCGAAGCCTGGCGCCCGGGCGACGCCGCCGCCCTCGGCGCCGTACTGGTCGACGCCACCGCGGGCAGCTCGGAAACGGCCGAGTTCTCCCGCCGCAAGCTGCTGGGCCGGCGCAATCCGGACATGGCGGCGCAGATCGACCAGTTGATGGGCGAGGGCGGCGTCCTGTTCGTCGGCGTCGGTTGGCTGCATCTGCTCGGCGGCAACGGCCTGCCGCAATTGCTGGCGCAGCGCGGCTATCTGGTCGAACGGGTGTATTAATCCAATACACGACAGGCGGAGCAGCCCCCGTGCCCACTTGCGCCGCCGGGACCGGCCGCGCATGCCTGGCCTTAACGCTTGATCGCGCCGCCGCTGATGTTTACGCGGTCGCCACTGCGGAAGTCGGGCGTGGTTTCCTGCGTGATGACCTGGGTGCTGCCGTCGTCCATGCGCAGGGTGACGCGGTAGACGCGGTCGGACGCCATCGAGCTGCCGGTCGCGCCGGTGGCGCTGCTGCCCACCGCCGCCCCGGCCACCGAGCCTGCGCCGCCTACGCCGCTGCTGGGGCGTGGTCCCAGTTCGATCGAGACCACCGTGCTGTTCGGGCTGGTGCTGGAGGCGGTGGCGCTGCCGGTCGTGGAGGCACCTTGCGCGCCGCTGGCGGCGTCGGACGTGGCGCTGGCGCCGCCTTCGGTGGTGCTGCCCGTGCTCGCGGTGCCGGTCTGGTCGGCGACGCCGGCGCCGGACGTACCCGCGGTGCCCGAGCTGCCGGCTTCGCTGCCAGTGACCCCCATGCCTGAACTGCCGCTGGTGCTGGCGGGCGCGCTGCCGCTGCCGCTGGTGTCGCTGCCCGTGTCGCCGCCGCGCATGGCTTTACAGCCCGACAGGCCGAGCGCCAAGGCCAGCAAGCCCGCCAGCACCACGCTCTGATGTTGTTGTTTCATGATCGATCCTCCGTTGATTTTGTCAGTGGGTATGCGTGACGATGACGCCTGCCACTTCGGTAAGAGGCGCAAACGGGCACGACGTTCCAGCTGACTCGGGTGCAGCATGAGCCAGATCAAGCGGAGGGTGTTTCGAAGGAAACTGACCGTGAGCCGGACTCAGCGGCGTTGGAGCGCTGCCTTCGGCAGGATCATCCACAGGATCGCGCAGGTCACCAGGGCCGAGCTGCAGTCGACCATCCAGTCGCGCACGTCGGCGCCGCGGTAGGGGAGCAGGCTCTGCACGCCTTCGTCGATGCCGCCCATGACCGCAATGGCCAGCACGGTGGCGAGGGTGCGGCTGGCCGCGCTGCCGCTGCTGGCGGTGAACCAGAGCAGGGCCAGCCCGGCATAGGCGGAGGAATGGAGGACGACGCCGGGCGCATAATGGCCGATCCCGGCTCGCGCGCCGGGAATCGATCCGGTGATCACGATCGAGAGAAAGATGAGGATGGCCGCGGTATAGCGCAGCTTGTTCAGGCGTGGATCGAGCAGGAGGTAGGAAAGAAAACGCGGCATGGTTGACCAGCTGAAAAAACGGCAACCATACCACGGCATGCGACCGTGCGCTTGCACGGCCTGAGGGACAACAGGACGATCAGATGGTCAGCGCCGGGGCGCCATCGGCATAGCGCGCGTCGAAACAGCTTTCGCATTCGGCGCAAAACAGGTGCGCCATGCGTACCGAGGTCTGGCGCAGCACGAGTTTCAGCTTGCTGTGCTGGCACTTCGGGCAGACTTCGCGCACGTTGCCGAAGGTGAGGAGAGTAAGCGTGGCCTGCTGGCCGTCGAGGTGGTCGACCACGACCAGCGGATTGAGCTCGCTGAGGACCAGGCAATCGACGTCTTCATGCTGGCGTCGGCCGGCGGATGCGTGTTCGGCGTGCTTTTCGGAGATTTGTAAATTCATCGGTCCGGCTCCCTTTTGTCTGGTGTGTGCAGCGTCCGCCTTGGGATTTGCCGACAACCCCGCTTGCGACCGCCGGCTTTGCGTAGACCCGCTTGCGGCGAGACTTCATGATAGTCAAAACCGCTCAAGCTGCAAGGCCAGTCTTCACATTTATGCAATACGGGTCATATTGAACAAAAAAAATGCCCACCGGAAAGAGCGGTGGGCACAACCCAAGATCGGGCCAAGAGACACTGTGTTCGGTGGGTGTGCAACGCGTCTGCGCTGCACACCTGTCTGCAGTCAGGCATATCGGTTGCGTGTACTGCAGATGAATCCAGTATAGGGGGCGATTGTTACCCGAGTATGACCTGGCGCAAGCATTCAAGCTCTTCCGTGAACGATCGGCCTGAACGGCAATCTATGAGTGTGGGAAGAGCCGGCTTCCCGCGTGGACAAAAAAAAGCCCGCTTCAGGAGCGGGCTTAAAACTATTTTCTTGGAGGAGAATAGTGGAGACAGGTTCATTATGTTGCGTCGCGATATATTTGTCTAATTGCAAAATCAGATACCAGACATGCGAATGGTGAATATGGCTGAGTTCGCCTGGCCGCGGTGCAGCTGGCAGCGCCTTCAATCGCGTACGGGAACGGTGTAATTCAGGGGCATGCGCCCACCGTCGGCATACAGGGTCTGGCCGGTCATGTACGAGGCGTCGTCGCTGGCAAGGAAGGCGGCGATCGATGCAACTTCTTCCGGCTCGCCGCAGCGGCCCAGCGGCGTGCGCGACAGGATCGTGTGGCGTGCCTCCGGACTAGACAGCACGGCCTGCTTCGCAAGTTCCGTCAGGATTGTGCCGGGGCCGATGGCATTGACGCGGATGCCGTGCTGGGCCAGGCCGATGGCCGCCACGCGCGTGAGCTGGTTCACGCCGCCTTTCGAGATCACGTAGGGCACCTGGTTCGGAATCACCAGTTCGGCATTCACGCTCGACATGTTGATGATGCAGCCGCCGCTCTTGCGGTTCACCATGTCGCGCGCCGCCGCCTGGCTGCACAGGAACATCGATTTCAGGTTGACGCGCATGACGCGGTCGAAGTCTTCTTCGCGCAGGTCGAGGAAATCGGCCGCATGGGTGATGCCGGCATTGTTGACGAGGATATCGACCCGGCCGAAGGCCTCGATGGTCGCGGCAAACAGGGCGTCGACGTCGGATTTCTGGCTGACGTCGGCGCAGAAGAAGCGGGCGGCGCCGCCCAGCGCTGCGGCGGCGTCGGCCACTTCCGGGCGCACGTCGGCCAGCATCACGCGCGCGCCTTCGCGCACCAGGCGCTGGGCGCAGGCCAGGCCGATGCCCTGACTGGCACCGGTAACGAGGGCAATCTTGTCGACGAGTTTCATGGTGCGCTTTCATGGAGTTCAGTTGCCGTCATTGTAACGGCAGGCCTGAACCGCGTGATAGCGACCGAGGCGAGGCTTGCTTACAGCATGATCGGGCTGTCGGGCAGCTCGTTGGGACGTGCGCCGCTGGCCGGGAAATGGGTGCGCAGCAGCGTATTGACCTGCTCGATGGCTGCCAGCGTGGCGCCGTGGAAGTCGCCGCGCCTGAAGCCGTCGGTCATGGTGCGGCAGACGGCTTGCCAGGTCGCTTCGTCGATCTTGCGGTCGATGCCGCGGTCGGCCACGATGTCCACCTTGTGTTCGGCCAGGTTCACATAAATGAGCACGCCGCAATTGTCCTCGGTATCCCAGACGCCATAGTCGGCGAACAGGGCCAGGGCCCGCTGGCGGTTCGTGACGCCATCCCAGACCGCATCGGTCGGGAGCGACTTTTCGACTATGAAGCGCACTTCGCCGCGGTGCGTCTGTTCGCCCGCCGTGATGGCCTGGGCCGCTGCCGTGAGCGTGCTTTCCGGGAAAGCGTGGCGGGCGTCGGCCTTGCTGCTGCGCCAGTGACGCAGGACGCGGCTGAAGCGTTGTCCGAATGATTCGTGTGTCATATGGTCTGCCATTACCAGTCTCCCGAGGCGCCGCCGCCGTCAAAGCTGCCGCCACCGCCGGAAAAACCACCGCCGCCGCCGAAACCACCGCCGCCGGAAAAGCCGCCGAAGCCGCCACCGCCGTGTCCCGCGTTGCTGAGGATGTTACCGAGGATGAATCCGGTGGCGCCGCTGCCCCAGCCGCCGCGCGACAGGCGCGAACGGCGTGGCTTGAACATCGAGCGCACCAGCATGAAACCAATTACCAAGATCAAGATACCGACCATACCGATCCCGCCTCCTCCTGTGCCTGCACTCCCGTCCGCGGGTGCTATCTGTTGCGCCGGCTCGGGAAATCGATCCCGGTTCAGCAGGGTGGCGATCGCACCCACGCCTGCGACCAGGCCCTCGTAATAATGGTTTTGACGAAAATGTGGTGCGATGACGTCTTGCAGGACGCGCTTCGACTGCGCATCCGTCAGCACGCCTTGCACCCCGCGCCCGGCCTCGATACGCAAGCGCCGCAGCGAGCTCGGGTTGTCGCGCGCGACCAGCAGCAGCACGCCGTCGTCGACGCCCTTGCGCCCGAGCTTCCAGGCGTCGGCCACGCGGATGCCGAATTGCTCGATCGCTTCCGGCTCGGTCGATTTCACCAGCAGTACCGCAATCTGGTTGCCGCTCTTGGCCTCATGCTCGGCCAGCACGGCTTCCAGGCGCTGGCGCTGGGTCGCATCGAGCATGCCGGCCGTGTCGGTGACGCGGCCGGTGAGGGCCGGCACCGGTTTCAACTGGGCCTGGGCCGGCCCAGCCAGCGCGACGGCCAGTACCAGCAGCCACAAGCTACGCAGTACAGTCATCGTTATTTGCCGAAGTTGACCGTCGGTGCGGTCGAGATGGCTTTTTCGTTCTCGACCGTGAACGATGGCTTGGCTTCGTAGCCGAACATCATCGCCGTCAGGTTGGTCGGGAACTTGCGCACGACGACGTTATAGTCCTGCACCGACGCGATATAGCGCTGGCGGGCGACCGTGATGCGGTTCTCGGTGCCTTCCAATTGCGACTGCAGGTCGCGGAAGCTGGTGTCGGCCTTCAGTTCAGGATATTTCTCGGATACGACCATCAGGCGCGACAGCGCGCCGGACAGTTCGCCTTGCACTTCCTGAAATTTCTTGAAGGCTTCCGGATTGTTCAGCACTTCCGGCGTGATCTGGAAGCTGGTCGCGGCCGCGCGGGCGCGGGTAACGGCTTCGAGGGTCTCGCGTTCGTGCGAGGCATAGCCCTTGACCGTGTTCACCAGGTTCGGAATCAGGTCGGCACGCCGCTGGTACTGGTTGACCACTTCACCCCAGCTGGCCTTGGTGGCTTCGTCCTTGGTCTGGAAATCGTTGTAGCCGCAGCCCGAGAGCAGCGAGCCTGTCAGTGTCGCTACCGCCAGCAAGCGGGTCCAGCGCGAAAATACGGAAGACGTCATGATGTCCCTGTCCATTGCGAGTTGTCGAATAGTTAAAACTATACAGGACTCCGTCCATACGGGTCGCACGGTCGTGCCCGTACTGCGACCAGGTTCGGGGCGACGGGTACAATATTGGGTTTGCAATGACACTGTTACAAGGGGCCCAACGTGAATTTCATGAACAAACTCTCCGCGGCCTGGACCCGCAACGATTCGCTGCTGTGCGTCGGGCTCGACCCTGACCTGGCGCGCTTCCCGACCCACTTGCAGCGCCAACCGGACGCAATTGTCCAGTTCTGCACCGCCATCATCGACGCCACCGCCGATCTCGCCTGCGCCTTCAAGCCGCAGATCGCCTATTTCGCCGCGCTCGGCGCCGAGGCCCAGCTCGAGACCATCTGCCGCTACCTGCGCGACAACTATCCGCACATTCCGCTGATCCTCGACGCCAAGCGCGGCGACATCGGCGCGACGGCCCACCAGTACGCACGCGAAGCCTTCGAGCGCTACGGCGCCGACGCGGTCACCGTCAATCCCTACATGGGCTTCGACTCGGTCGAGCCTTACATGGAATGGGCGGACCGCGGCGTGATCGTGCTATGCCGCACCTCGAACGCGGGCGGCTCGGACTTGCAGTTCCTCGACGTCGGCGGGGTGCCGCTGTACCAGCACGTGGCGCGCCTGGTGGCCGAGAAGTGGAACCGCAACGGCCAATGCGCGCTCGTGGTGGGCGCAACCTTCCCGGAAGAATTGGCGCAGGTACGCAAGATTATCGGCGACATGCCGCTCCTGGTGCCGGGCGTCGGGGCGCAGGGTGGCGACGTCGAAGCGACCGTGCGCGCGGGACGGACGGCGGACGGGACCGGGATGATGATCAATTCGTCGCGGGCGATTTTGTATGCGGCGCCAGGCGAGGGCGAGGATTTCGCGGCCGCGGCGCACAGGGTGGCGCGCGAGACGCGCGATGAGATCAATCGGTATCGGGGGTGATCGTCGGGAGACGTTCTTAGACGAGTTCCGGGGTTTAATCAGAACTCGCCGATATCGTCTCCCGTAGAGCGTGTGAAAAAATCGTCAGGGCAAGGGATGCGGCCACCCGACGCATCGCCGCATCGGCGGACCGCGAAGACAATACCTTGGTACGGCGAGACGAATGCAACGCAGCCATGGCGATTTTTTCACACGCTCGCAGGGTGGGCACTCTTGCCCACGCGGATTCAAAACACCGATAACCTGACAGGCAACAGCCCCACAAACCCTTAATACCTGCTCGGCGCAATCGCCTCCACATACTCATATAACGCGCCGAGAATCTCCTCGGCCCGCTCGTCCGCCGTCTCCGACAGCGCATCGATCTCGCCAAACAACTGGTCGATCGTACGCGCCCCGCCAGCCCCGTCGAACAAACGCGCGGCGCGGTGTTCTTCCCAGCTTTCCATTTCCGCTTCGTTTAAACTCTCCGGGAAATTGCGTGCCCGGTAGCGCAGCAGCAGTTCGGCCAGGCGTTCGTCCTCGAAGGAAGGGCGCGCCGCGGCGAGCTGCGCCGGCGTCTGCATGCGCAGCGATTCGAGCTTGCGACGGTCGTTGTTGGAAACAAAACCGCCATATAAATCCTCGTCGACATCGGTCTCGTTCGAGGCCGCCGGTTTCTGGTAAACCTGGGCCCAGACCGCCGCCATGTCGGGGCCGTTCGCCGCCAGCTGCGCATTGGCGCGGCTCTGGTCGAGGTCGATGCCCCAGCGCGCCGCCATCGTGCCGCTCAGTGTTTTCAGGTTCCCGACCAGCATCGGCGACTTGTTCAGGTGCACGCTCTTGATCGGCAGCCGCGTCACGCCCTCGGGCAGGTCGGCGCTGCGCGTGAACATGCGTAGCCGGATCGTTTCCACATCGAGGCCAAACAGTTCCGACGGATCGTGACGGCAATCCCACACCAGGATTTCGTTCTTGTTGCTCGGGTGCTGGGCCAGCGGCCAGACCAGGCTCAGGCACCCCTGTTCGGCCGGGAACATGCCCGACACGTGCAAGAAAGGCTGGCGCGAAGCGCGCTCGAGGTGCAGGCCCATTTCGCTGGCAACCTTGTCCTTGCGCCGCAATTCGAGGCAGAAGTCGAACAGGCGCGGCTGTTTGGTCCGGATCAGGCGCGCCAGGGCAATGGTGGCGCGTACGTCCGACAGCGCATCGTGGGCGCTTTCATGCGCCAGGCCGTTCGCGCGGGCCAGGTCTTCGAGGCGGAAGCTCGGGCGGCCGTCCGCATGGGTCGGCCATTCGATGCCTTCGGGACGCAGCGCATAGGTCATGCGCACCACGTCGAGCAAATCCCAGCGGCCGCAGTTGTGCTGCCATTCGCGCGCATACGGGTCGAGCAGGTTACGCCAGAACAGGAAGCGCGTGACTTCGTCGTCGAAGCGGATCGTGTTGTAGCCGACGCCGACCGTATCCGGCTCGGCAAACGCCGCCTCGATCTGGCGCGCGAATTCGTGCTCGGGCACGCCCAGTTCCAGGCATTGCTGCGGCGTGATGCCGGTGATCAGGCAGGACTGCGGATCGGGCAGGTAATCGTTGGCCGGCTGGCAGTACAGCATCAGCGGCTCGCCGATCTCGTTGAGGTCGGCGTCGGTGCGGATCGCGGCGAACTGCGCCGGACGATCGCGGCGCGGCTGGGCGCCGAAAGTTTCGTAGTCGTGCCAGAGGAAAGTGTGTGTGCTCATCGTTTTATTGTGTGTGCCGTCTTGACCAAGTATCAAGAATGGCACGGATTGTCGCGGCAGGACCGCGATCCGTCAATCAAACGCTGACGCAGTTACGGCCGGCTTCCTTGGCGCGGTAGAGCGCCGCATCGGCCGCTTCGATCAGGCTCATTTCGTCGCCGGTCGGGTCGAGCACGGCCACGCCGAAGCAGGCGGTCAGGTGCGGCAGCGGCACGCGCATGTCGGGGAACAGCACGACTTCGCGCATCTGTCGGCAGAGGCGGTCGGCGACCATGTAGGCCAGCTCGGCCGTGGTCTCCGGCAGCACGGCCATCAATTCCTCGCCGCCATAGCGCACCGCGAAGTCGGAGGGACGCAGGCCGTCGCGGATCACGTTGGCGGCCGCGCACAGGGCGGCGTCGCCGACCAGGTGGCCGTGGGTGTCGTTGAACTTCTTGAAATTGTCGAGGTCAATCATCAGCAGGGCCAGCGGGCTGGCTTGGGCGCGGGAACGGCCGACCAATTTCGGCAGCATGTCGGCCAGCCAGGTGCGGTTGTAAAGGCCGGTCAGGGTGTCGTTCAGCGAGAGCTGGCGGTAGAACTCGCCAAGCTTCTGGCGCCGGCGCAGCAGGGCATTCGCCGCGCGGATGCGGAAGGACATCAAACGCAGCAGGTTGCGCGCCACGGCGTTCGAGTGGTCGATCAGCTCCCAGGCGAGTTTCGATTCGATGACCAGCAGCTGCGTTTCTTCCACCGCATGCACGGCGTCGAGGTTGGCGGCGTCGTCCAGCACCGACTGCTCGCCCACGCTTTCGCCCGGCATGATGCGGTTGATGTTGCCGTCCGCGCTCCCGGTATGGCCATCGGTCTCGACTTCGAGCATGCCGGACAGCACGATGTACAGGCGCGCGCGCACCGGGTCCGCGATCGGCTCGCCGGCAGCTACTTGCACCACCTCGCAATCGGCCAGCGCAAGCGCGGCCGCCGCCATGTCGGCGTCGCGGAACAGCGCCAGCTTGTCCACCGTGTAGCCCGAATCCCGAAATGGTCCGATGAGTTTCAAAACGTTCCTCCGCGTGTGCGCTGGGGTATTCACTATTAAAGAATGCATGATAAACCATCCTCCGCCGCGTTCCGCTGGCGTTTCGGAAACAGCAGTGTTCCAATAGCGGGCATGAATTCAACACCTCATCTGCTGGTCGACGCCCTCGGCGTCGCACACGCGCCGGCCCCGGGCGCACGCATCGTTTCGCTGGTGCCCTCGATCACCGAACTGCTGTGCGACCTGGGCCTGGCGTCGCAACTGGTCGGGCGCACCGGTTTCTGCATCCACCCGGCCGGGCTTGTCGCCGCGATCCCGAAAGTGGGCGGCACCAAGGACGTCAACCTCGAAAAGATCCGCAAGCTCGCGCCGACCCACGTGATCGTCAACATCGACGAAAACGAAAAGCCGACTGCCGAAGCGCTGGCCGGGTTCGTGCCGCATGTCGTCGTGACGCACCCGCTGGCGCCGCGCGACAACCTGGGCCTGGCAAGGCTGATGGGCGGCATCTTTGGCGCCGAAGTGCAGGCCGAAGACTGGTGCGCCGCGTTCGAGGCCGAGTATGCCGTGCTCGCCGCCACACCCGCCGGCCCGCCGCGCACGGTGCTGTACTGCATCTGGCAGGACCCGTGGATGAGCATTTCGCACGACACCTATATCGCGCGCATGCTGGGCGAGATCGGCTGGACTGTGCCGGCGCTGCCGGATGCGGGCCGCTATCCGCGCTTCGACTGGTCGAGCGAACTGGTCGACAAGCTCGATGCCGTGCTGCTGTCGACCGAGCCTTACCGTTTCACCGAAGCGCACGCCGACGCACTGGAAAAGCAGCTCGGCATTCCGGTACTCCTGGTCGATGGGGAAATGATGTCCTGGTACGGCAGCCGCGCGCTGGCCGGGCTGCGTTACCTGCGCGAATTGCGCGCGCTGTTCGAGGGATAAAAAAAGCGCGGCCAGGCCGCGCTTGTTCGTTCCAGCGTCGTTGTTACACGCCGCTGGTGAGGTTCTTGTCCTGTTCGGGCTCGAGCTCGTCCTCGGTATCGATGACGTCGAGCAGCGCCGGTTCGCGGCGGCCCTTGTCGGCCAGGCGGCCGAGGGCGCTGTCGAGTGCGCGCTTGAGCTTGTTACCGGCGTTGGTGATGGCCTGGTGCAGGTTAATCGCGTGTTCGGTGACGACGACCGGCGCGTAACCGGCGACGTGGGCTTCCATCATGCACTTGTTGCCGCCGTCGAGTTGCTTCTGGCTGTTTTCATCGCTCAGATGAACGTCGACGCGGTTGATCTGCTCGCCGAAACGGCCGATGGAATTCTGCACAACGGCTGCGACGTGCTCGTCCAGGCCTTGGTGTTTGTCGATGGTACGGTCGGTGTTGACATTGATTTGCATAAAGGTGGCTCCCGTTATCAAAGTTCTTGAAGCCGATCTTACACTTTTTGCTATTTTTGCCGCGTACCGTACGCCAGTTGCATACCTAATCCTTCTTGTGATGAGGAAAACGATCCATTTTCGACAGCACCGGGAACAGCACCGTCCAGAGTCCGGTCACGACCAATGTCGCCGCGCCGCCCAGCAGGATGGCCCGTGTCAGGCCGAACCAGCCCGCGGTGACGCCGGACTCGAATTCGCCCAGTTCGTTCGAGGCGCCGATGAACACGGCATTCACTGCGCTGACGCGGCCGCGGATGTCGTCGGGCGTCTCGTATTGCACCAACAGGTGGCGCACGTAGACGCTGACCATGTCGCCGGCGCCGAGCAGGAACAGGGCGGCCAGGGCAAGGTTGAAATTGTCGGTCCAGCCGAGCACGAGCGTGGCCACGCCAAAAACGGCGACCCCGCCGAACATCCAGGCGCCGACGTGGCGCCGCAGCGGCACGAAGGCCAGCGCGATCGAGCACAGCGCCGCACCGGCGCCGGGCGCCGTGCGCAGCCAGCCGAGCGCCGTCGGGCCGGCGTGCAGCACGTCGTGCGCGTAGGCGGGCAGCAGGGCGGTGGCGCCGCCGAACAGCACCGCGAACAGGTCGAGCGAGATGGCGCCCAGCACGATCGGGCGCGAACGCACGAAGCGCAAGCCTTCCAGCAAGGTATGCCAGCTCACCGGCGCCGTGCTGCGCACCTGCGGCGCGCTGGTGGTCGAGGCCATCAGCAGGGTGGCAATCAACAGCAGCGCGGCCGACATCATGTAGACGGTGGTCGGCCCGAACGCATACAGCAGGCCGCCCAGCACGGGCCTGGCGATGACGGCGACGTGGAAAGTGGAAGAGCCGAGCGCCACGGCCTGGCCGAAATCCTTGTCCGGCACCAGGTTGCGCAGCACGGCTTGCGAAGCCGGCATCATGAAGGCACGCGCACTGCCGAACAGCACCAGCACCGCGAACACGGGCCAGACGACGCGGCTGCCGCTGGCAGTAAACGCCAGCAGCAGGCCGCTGACCAGCAGCTGGGTCAGCATGCACAGCACGATGATCTTGCGGCGGTCGTAGCGGTCGGCCACGTGGCCGGCCCAGAGAATGAGGACCAGGAAGGGCGCGAACTGCGCCAGGCCGATCAGTCCGAGGTCGAACAGGCTACCCGTGATCTGGTACACCTGCCAGCCGATCGCCACGCTTTGCATCTGGACGGCGAGGGTGCCGAGGAAGCGTGCGGAGAGGTAAAAGGAAAGATTACGGTTGCGCAGGACACCGAGGCCGCTGGACGAGGAAAGCAGGGACATGGAGGAGGGCGATTTCTGGCGAGAAGTTGCCAATTGTGCCTCATTGGATCAATTGCTGCGTAGGGTGGCCACAGGGGCGACCGGCGAACCCGTCATTGAGACCATTGGCCTCAATGACGCCTATGCAAGATCCGCTTCGGTCGTAAACGCATCCGCAAAAAATTCATCCGCCGGCAAGCCGCACTGCGCCACATATTCGCTGCGCGCGGCGTCGACCATCAGCGGCGCGCCGCAGGCGTAGACCTGGTAGCCGGACAGGTCGGGAATGTCCTGCATCACCGCCGCGTGCACGAAGCCGCTGCGGCCGCTCCAGCCATCTTCGGGCAGCGCGTCGGAAACCACCGGCACATAGGTAAAGTCGGGCAAGGTCGTGGTCCAGGCCTGGCACAGCTCGTCCATGTACAGGTCTTGCGGGCGGCGTCCGCCCCAGTACAGGCGTACCGGGCGCGTCGACTTCAGGTGCATCAGGTGTTCGACCAGGGCCTTGACCGGGGCGAAGCCGGTGCCGGAAGCGAGCAGCACGATCGGCTTGTCGGATTCCTCGCGCAGGAAGAAGGTGCCCAGCGGCCCCTCGAAGCGCAGGATGTCGCGTTCCTTCATGGCGCCGAACACGTGGTCGGTGAACAGGCCGCCGGCCAGGTGGCGGATGTGCAGTTCCAGCGGACGCTCGAGCGTCGGCGCGCAGGCGAGGCTGTAGGCGCGGCGCTTGCCGTCTTTCAGCAGGAATTCGACGTACTGGCCGGCGCGGTAGGCCAGCGCCTCGTTGGCCGGCAGCTGCAGCGTGACGATGGCCACGTCGGGCGCGGCGCGCGTGATCGACTGCACCCGGCTCGGCATCTTGCGGATCGGGTAATCGCTGCTGCCGCCGATCTCGCGCGCCTCGATGACGACGTCGCCTTCCGGCAGCGCGCAGCAGAACAGCGACATGCCCTGCAGCTTTTCCTGGTCCGACAGGGCGCGCGCCTGGTGCGGCTTGTGCGTGACCGCGCCGCCGACAACCTTGCCCTTGCACGAACCGCAGGCGCCGTTCTTGCACCCGTACGGCAGGCCGACGCCGGCGCGGATCGCGGCCGCCAGCACGGTTTCGTCGGCTTCGCAGGCGAATTGGGTGCCGCTGGGCTGGACAGTGATCAGGAAGGTCATAAAGCGGATCTTTTTCAGTAGTGAGGTCGGGAGCGCATGCGGTCGGCGTGAACGATTTTTCCGATGCAATAAAGTGCCGCCATTTTACACGCCGCATGCCGGGCGCTGTCGGTCGTGCCGCGCAATCGGCAGGCGGCATTTTCCTCCGCTGAAGCCCGCACGGCCTGGCTCGTTTAAAATCCCGGTGTGAATAAACAATCTTCCCCCTTCGGGCGTCCGCGCCTGCTGCTGGTCGGCTGCGGCGACGTCGGCATGCGCCTGCTGCCGCTGCTGTGCCCGCGCTTTCGCGTCTTCGCGTTAACGCGCGACGCCGAGCGTATCGCGCCCCTGCGCGCCGCAGGCGCCATCCCCATCCTGGCCGACCTCGACCAGCCGGCCAGCCTGGCGCGCCTGCGCGGCCTGGCCCGCTACGTGGTGCACCTGGCGCCGCCGCAGCCGGACGGCAAGCTTGACCTGCGCACGCGCAACCTGGTCGCGGTGTTGCCCGCGGGCGGGCGCCTGGTCTATGTGAGCACCAGCGGAGTGTATGGCGATTGCGGCGGGGCGCTGGTCGACGAAACGCGCACCGTGGCGCCGAAAAATGCGCGCGCCGAACGCCGCGTCGACGCCGAACGCATCCTGCGCGCCTGGGCCAGGCGCAGCGGCGGCAGTGCCGCGATCCTGCGCGCCCCCGGCATCTACGCGCGCGAGCGCTTGCCGCTCAAGCGCCTGCGCGAGGGCACGCCGGCGCTGCGCCCGGAGGACGACGTGTACACAAACCACATCCAGGCCGACGACCTGGCGCGCATTGTCGCGCTGGCGCTGTTTCGCGCGCGCCCCGGGCGGGTCTACCACGCGACCGACGACACGCGCCTCAAAATGGCCGACTATTTCGACGCCGTGGCCGACGCTTTCGGCCTGCAACGTGCGCCGCGCCTGCCGCGCGCCGCGTTGCGCGCGGTGGTCTCGCCGGTGCTGATGTCGTATATGTCGGAATCGCGCCGGCTCGACAACACGCGCATCCGCCGCGAACTCGGCGTGCGCCTGCGCTATCCCGACGTCCAGCACGCACTGGCGCAATGGGCGCTGGTAGAATGACGCCCCTTTCCGCACGCATTCCCTAAAGAGCCCCACACCATGACGACCCTGAGCTACGAAGCATTCCTGGACGAAGTAACGACGCTGCTGACCGAAATGTACGAACTCGACGACGACGCCGCCATCAAACTGGTGGTCGACGCCCAGGCCGACGATTATTTCGTGGCCCATGACGACCATGAAGCGATGCGTACCGTCGAGCAGGCCAAGAAAGATGCAACGCTTCTGTTCGAAGCCAGGCAGAACAAGGTGCAGACCCAGGAACGGCAGCAACTGCGCCAGCGCCACAAGAAAACCTGATGCGGCAGCCGGCGCCCGAATAAAAAACGCCCCGCAAACGGGGCGTCGGCAACTGGATGCGAATTTCAGGCCGCCACTGCGAGGGCAGGGGCGCGGCCGCACCAGGCGGTCCCGGCCGTGCCGGCCTTGACCGGAGCGCGGCCACACCAGGCGGTGTTGGCAGCCTCGCCGACAAGGGCGTGCGGCGCCCGGCCGCACCAGGCGGTCCGCGTACCCCCGACCTTGAGCGGCGCACATCCGCACCATGCGGTGTCAGCCGTCGCGCTGGCGCCGGCCTCGGGAGCACGCCCGCCCCAGGCCGTTTGCGCCGCGTCGGCTTTTACCGGCGCACGCCCGCACCATTCGGTGTTGGCGTCGTTTGCCGCGACCCGCTCGGGAGCACGCCCGCACCAGACCGTTTGCGCCGTGCCGGCTTTCACTGGAGCACGCCCGCACCATGCGGTGTCGGCATCGTTTGCCGCCACGGTTGCCGGAGAACGCCCGCACCAGGCCGTGTTGGCAGCAGCTTCCGGCGCACGGCCGCACCAGGCAGTCGACGCCGGACCGGCCGCGTCGTTGGCCGGCGCCCGGCCACACCAGGACGCTTGCGCCGCGCCGTCCGCATCATTCGCCGGCGCCTTGCCGCACCAGGCATTCTGCGCGCCAAACGAACGATCATAGGCTTCGCCGAAGGTCGCTTCGTACAGTTCGCGCATCCGGTCGCCGGCCTGCTCCTGCACCGCCGGCCCATCCTCGCCTTCCATGCCGACGTACGGATAGTGGTGCAGGAAGTAACCGAAGGCGCGCGCGCAGTCCTGCGCGTACTTCATCGTGTCGAGGATGTGGTAGTGCCAGAAGGTGTCGACGTCGACCGTTGGCGCGGTCTGCTCGTTAGGAAAAGTCTTCATCAGGTACAGGAAACGCCGATACTCGGTTTCCATCGCATTTGCACGTTCCGGCGACCAGCCTTCGCCGGATTGCTGGTGCATCAGTTTGACTTTGATCGGGTTCAGGTCCAGCGCGGCAATCAGGTCGAAATCGTGGTTCGAGATCATGATTCATCCTTTGTTTTGGCTACTGCATCGTTATTTTGTTTGTGTGTATCCGGTTGCGATGTAGTCGTGCTGGCGAATGGTCGATCCTCCTTTTTCCCTTGTGCTGGGGGTGATTGACGAGAAGCATTGATATGGATTCTGGCCCTCAAGCTTCTGGAAATCGTTGACTTCGCACAAGTTGGATGACGTCAACTAATTTCTTGTGGTAAATATGCCTACAGGGTCCTGAGTGGGCTTCCTACCGGACCTTACACAAACTTCCTACGGGTTTTGTGGCTTATTTACGCAGCGTGGGGGAGCGGCGCCGGCGAAGCTGCGGATGAAACGGAAAGGAGGTTGTCCGCCGCCGGAATGGTGACGTGGACGGTGGTGCCGGCGTTCGGGCGGCTGCTGATGACGCAGCGTCCGCCCAGGATCCGGACGCGTTCTTCGATGCCGACCAGTCCGAACGAGCCGGACTTCTGGCCGCCGCCGGCCTTGTGCAGGCCGATTCCGTTGTCGCTCACCGTCATCGTGATCGAGTCCGGATCGACGGCAAGTTCCACGCGCACCGAGGTCGCACGGGCATGGCGCGACACGTTGGTGAGCGATTCCTGCAGGATGCGGAACAGGGTGGTCGCGCAGCGGTCGCTGACGTGCAGGTCGTGGTTATGGGCCACGAATTCGCAGGACAGCCCGGTACGGCGCTGGAATTCCGAAATTTGCCAGTCCACCGCGGCAGTCAGGCCCAGGTCGAGCACGTGCGGGCGCAGGTCGTTGATGATCTGGCGCACGCTCTTGATCGTTGCGTCGATCTGCTCGAGCATCCAGCGCGTGCGTGCATGCAGGCGCGGGTGGCGGCCGGTGCGCGAGGCGAGCAGGTCGACCTCGATGCGCAGCGCCAGCAGGTTTTGTCCGAGGTCGTCGTGGATCTCGCGCGCAATGCGCTTCCTCTCGCTTTCCTTGATGCTTTCCGCGTGGGCAGCCAGGCGCCGCAGGTTTTCGTTGGTTCTCTGCAGCTTCGTTTCGCTGGCACGCAATTCCTTGGTCATGTCCTCGGCCAGTTCGATGGCGCGCCGGCGCGAGGAGCTCAGGGTCTGGAACAAGGCGTACAGCAAGGCCGTGCCGATCACACCGGCGAGCATTGCCACCCATGGCAAGGCGGTGTCGATCCCGGAATACATGCTGCTCTTGCGTACGCTGAAATCGATGTCCCAGCCGCGTCCGCTGACGCCGACCGGCAGCAGCGCCCGGAACACGTGCGCGTCACTGCGTGGCATGCCGGGGTGGTTGTCGAAATACACGGTGCGCTGGTACACGCCGGGCGGCCCGCCAGGTTCCTCGGTCGGACTCATGCCGGAGATGACGAGCCGCGTCGCCTCCTTCGGCATGTTGTCGAGCACGCCCATGGCAAGACGCTCCACCGAAAAGCCGATGCCGACCGAACCGAGGTAGGCGGCGCGGCGCTGGGCGACGTCGCCCAGCGGCATGGCCGGACGGTAGACCGGCATGCGCATGCCCAGGCCGCTGGGCGTGCTCTGGATGCGCACCCGCGTGCCCGAGGTCGAGACTTCACCGGTATCGCGCGAGTACGCCAGCGCCACCGCGACGGAGGGCCGTGCCTGCAGGTCGACGCCGATCCGATTGGCCCAGATCGTGCCCGGTTCGATGAAGGTAAGCACCGTGTACGCAAGGCGCCGGCCTGCCGGCACGATGGTGAAATTGCGGCCAGGCGCCTGGACGCTGTGCAGCATCTGCGCTTCGAACTCAGCGCGCTCGCTATCGAAGAAATTGCGTGCAAAATTGATGGTCTCGACGCCGGGAAAGTGGTTGCCCAGGTCGAGTCCGGCGACATAGCGTCGGAACTGGTCACGGGTGACGTTGTCCGTCGTCAGGAACAGGCTCGAGGTGCCGCGCAGCAAGTCGGCATAGGTCTTGATGCGCTGGTCGAGGATCGACTGCACGGTGCGCGCCATGTGCGTGAAGCGTTGCTGGGCATCGTTTTCGATGGCCTGGCTTGTGCTGGCGTGCAAGCCCACGCCGACCCCGAGCGACAGCAAAGCGCCAAGCCAGGAGCACAGTCTGATCGCTTTTATTTTTGTCAGACTAGGGGCCATGGTTGTCCGGAGAGTCGATCCTGTTTGATGTAGGTCAGAATCGCGCAACCAGCGCTGGATGAAACCTGGCAGGGTTGCTAGTTGAAGGGACGGGCAGGAGGGGATAGAAAAAATCCCGCCGCGGAAAACCGGGGCGGGACGGGGGGTGGATGCCGACAGCGCCTTACTTCGCCCAGCTGTCCTTGAGCGTGGTCACGCGGTTGAACACCGGTTTGCCTGGTTGCGAGTCGAACTGGTCGGCCACGAAATACCCGTGGCGCTCGAACTGGAAGCGCTGCTCGGGCGTCGCCGCCGCCATGCCCGGCTCGAGGTAGGCAGTGACCGTTTCCAGTGCGTTCGGGTTCAGCAGGGCCTTGAAATCCTTGCCGCCGGCGTCAGGCTGCGCATCGAGGAACAGGCGGTCGTACAGGCGCACTTCGGCTTCCAGGGCGGATGCCGCGCTGACCCAGGTGATGTTGCCCTTGACCTTGTAATTGTCCGCGCCCGGCGTGCCCGATTTCGAATCTGGAAAGTAATTCACGTGCACGGCCGTCACTGTACCGTCGGCATCTTTTTCGAAACCGGTGCACTCGACCACATACCCGTATTTCAGGCGCACGCGGCTGCCCGGCTGCTCGCCCACGGGCGGCGTGAAGCGGAAATAGCCCTTGGTCGGGACCTCCATGAAGTCTTCCTGCTCGATCCACAAGTCGCGCGTGAAGGGGAAGGTGCGCACGCCCATCTCCGGGTGGTGCGGGTGGACCGGCGAGGTGCATTCGTGCGCTTCGCCTTCAGGAAAATTGTCCACGATCAGTTTTAATGGACGCAGCACGGCGATCGCGCGCGGCGCCTTCGGATCGAGGTCGTCGCGCAGCGCGCCTTCCAGGGTGCTCATGTCGATCCAGCCGTCGGATTTCGACACGCCGATGCGCTCGCAGAACAGCTGGATCGATTCCGGGGTATAGCCGCGCCGGCGCAGGCCGACGATGGTCGGCATGCGCGGATCGTCCCAGCCGGAGACGATGTTCTCGTCGACCAGCTGGCGCAGCTTGCGCTTGGACATGACGACATAGGTCAGGTTCAGGCGCGACATTTCGTACTGGCGCGGCACCGGCGGCGTGAAGAAGCCGCCTTCGGTGACGGTGGCGATCAGCCAGTCGTAGAACGGGCGGTGGTCCTGGAACTCGAGGGTGCAGATCGAATGGGTGATCGTTTCGAGCGCGTCCGACAGCGGGTGGGTGTAGTCGTACATCGGGTAGATGCACCAGTCGTCGCCCGTGCGGTGGTGGTGCGCATGGCGGATGCGGTACAGGGCCGGGTCGCGGTTGGTCATGTTCGGCGAGGCCATCGCGTCCTCGCTCATCTTTGCGCGCAGGATGTGTTCGCCGTCCTTGTACTTGCCGGCCTTCATGTCGCGGAACAGCTGCAAGGACTCTTCCACCGGGCGATTCCGGAACGGCGAATTGGTGCCGGGCGTGCCGAAATTTCCGCGGTTACGCGCCATGTCGTCGGCGCTCTGGCTGTCGACGTAAGCGTCGCCTTTCTGGATCAGGTACTCGGCCATTGCATACAGCTGGTCGAAATAATCGCTGGCGTAGTGCAGGAATTGTTCGCCGCCTTGCTCCCACGAAAAGCCGAGCCACTTGACGCTGTCCATGATGGTGTCGACGTATTCCTGGTCTTCCTTCTCCGGATTGGTGTCGTCGAAGCGCAGGTGGCAGCGGCCGGTGTAATCGCGCGCGAGGCCGAAATTCAGGCAGATCGATTTGGCGTGGCCGATGTGCAGGTAGCCGTTCGGCTCGGGCGGGAAGCGGGTAATGACCGAAGGCATGCCTTCGCGCGTGTGGATGCCGGCCGCCAGGTCGTTGTCGATGATGGCGCGCAGGAAGTTGGACGGGGGCACAGGCGCTGCCGCCGCCTTGTTCTTGTCGTTACTCATGAATGGTGTTTTGGATAGGTAAAGTTGCTGGCATTTTACCGTAGACCGATCGCGCCAGGGTTCGGCTATGTGGTGGAGCGCACGGTTCGCTTGCCGTGCGAGGATCATACTGGCGGCACATCGCAGGGCGCTTCCTGCCGCCTGCAAGTCACGGGTGGCGTCCGGCCTTCCTGCCACGCTGGCGTTTTCTATAGGATAATCTCGTTTTGCCGTTAGTTCGGCACCAGCCGGAGAGTTCCAAAGTGGAAAATTTATACGCGATCCTCGGCGTCGCGCCGAATGCCAGCGACGAAGAGATCAAGAAGGTCTACCGCTCGCTGGCGATGCGCTACCACCCCGACCGCAACGATGCGCCGGGCGCGGAAGCGCGCTTCAAGGCCGTTACCAAGGCCTACGAGATCCTGTCGGACGCCGCCAAACGCGACGAATACAACCAGAGCGTGAACCACCGCATCGTGCTCGACGCCGAGGCAGAAGCCTTCGAGTTGTGGCGCTCGCTGTTCGCGCTCAACGGCGTGACGCTGCAGGTCTGAAGCGCGGGACATCCCGGCCGCACCCATTGCATTTACAGGACAGAACATGAAAAGAGTACACCCCGAATTCGCCTACCAGTCGCGCGAGCTGGAGGGCCAGATCGACGGCACGCTGGGCGACCCGCCGAACAAGAAAAATTACCAGATGATGGTCGACGCCCTGGTGTCGGAGTATGCCGGCGGTTCGGGCATCGACGACGTCAACCTGATGGCCTTCGCCCTCGTTGACAAGATCAAGTTCCTCGACCCGAAGGGCCTGCTGCGCGAAGCGGCCGACTACGAAGGCGACGGCGCCGACAAGGTGTTCGCCATGGCCGAGTGCTCGGGCGAAGACGGTGAGGCGATGTACGCGTCGATGACGGAAAACCACCCCGAGCTGGCACGCCAGGCGATCATCACCGCCTTCCTCTTCAAGCACCAGCAGCGCTGGGAAGACGACGACCAGTCGCTCGAGCAGCTCGGCAGGAACGACGACGGCGACGACACGAACGAAGACGAAGAAGGCATGGTCTCGGACGACTTTACCGGGATCTTCGACGGCGAAGGAGAACGGGAATGAGCGATAACGCAAGTAGCGGCGCCAACCTGCCGGCACTGACCCGCCAGGTCAGTGAACTGGTGCTGGCCGGCTCGCTGGGACACGCCGAGGAGGCGTTCTCGCAGGCGGCCGACGAACATGGCGACTACGCCGTGACCGAAGTGCTGGCCACGCTGCCGCCGCAAGTGACGGCCCTGCACCTGGCCGGCTTCGACGGCGGCAAGACCTCGCTGGCGACCTTGCTGGTGCCGCCCAAGGCCTGGGCCGACAGCCTGGCCTACATGGCCGCGACCTGGCCCGACAACATGATCGAGGACGACCCGGAGCGCATCGCCGAGGGCCTGTTCAACCACGTCCACGGCGTGGTCTACGCGACCGACGACGAGGACCGCCGCCACGAGCTGCTGATGGAAGCCTCGGCCACCGACCACGGCGCGACCGTGTTCGCCATCCTCTGGTCGCTGGCGCCGAAGGAAATCCTGGAAGTGGCCGGGGAGATCATCGCCAAGGGCCGCTACGTGACGGGCCAGACCTCGTCCGACAGCGACATCGTGCCGATGGCGATCGACCTGGCGAAAGCCAGCGAGGACGGCTGGGAGCGCTCCCTGATCGAACTCTTCCCCGAGTTCCGCCACAGCGCCGAAATGGCCGACGCCGAGTTCCCGGACGACCCGGACGAAGACCCGGACTTCCAGCAGCGCAGCACGCGCGACCTGCTGTACCGCCTGCGCAAGCAGGTGCCGTCGGTGCGCACCATGCCGCGCCGCAGCACGCGCAAGAGCATCGGTTCGGACATCTTTTCGTGAGCGGAACGCCATCGATGCTGCCCGCCATCGTCATTGAAAAGCTTCCGCGCCTGGTGCGTGCGGTCAAGCTGCTGCCGACCCATGCCGACGCCGAAGAAGCGATCGGCCTGGCCGACGAGCTCTCGTCCATCACGGCGATGGTGGCCGAGAAGTTCACCAACGACCGCACCGCCGAAGGCATCCAGCGCGCGCTGCTGCTGACCGTGGGCGGGATGTCGCTCGGCCTCGAACAGCTGGTCGACAACGGCAGCGAGGACGGGAGTGACCTCGCCGCGCTCGATATCCTGATCGCCGACGGCGCCGAATACGTGTTCCAGGCGGGTTTCCGCATGATCCGCGAACTGTCGGCGCTGCCCGAGGACAGTCTGGTCGGCGGATACGACAACGACCCGGTGTATTCGGGCCGGCGTTTGAAGGAGCTGTTCGTCGACATCTGCACCGCCGACCCGGGCGAGATCTGGACCGGCTACGACCGCTATCTTGGCCAGGTGCGCGTGCGCGAAGGCGTGCAAGCCATCGTGCAGGCCGCCCGCTGGCTGCGCAAGAACCACTACGAAGGCCCGATTGCCGACCCCGACCTGAATGCCGAAGGCGTGATCGCCCTGGCCGTCATCTTCGCGGTCGAAGGCGGCACCGTCGTCGCCCGCGCCGGCCAGAAGGACTTCGAGCGCTTCGTGAAATCGGTGCGCAAGAACAATCCCGATTTCGAGACCGGCTGGGCCGCCTTCCTGGAAAAAGTCCCCGCCCCGCACCGCGCCATCATCGCCGAGCGCGTCGCGGCCTACCGCGACCACTGCACGGTCCTGCAAAGCATCCGCACCAAGGCGCCGATGACGCAGCTGATCGCGGAATTGGAGAACTATGTGGGGTCGGAGCTCGATACCGAGTATCCGTAAGCTGTTCGACAATCCGGCATCTGTTGAACGCGGGCGTCATCGACGACGCATCGTCTGCGCCCGCTTCCTCGCCGATGGCTGTTCCGATAATTCGTTATCATGTGCAGTCGAGTCCCAGGATTGCCCATGTCTTCTCCCGCCATCGCCGCCGGCAGCATTCAATTCAAACGTATCAACCGCGCCATGGCCTTCGGTGGTTTTTCCACCTTCGCGCTGCTCTACGGCGTGCAGCCCCTGATGCCGCTGCTCGCGCGCGACTTTTCTCTCACGCCCGCCCAGAGCAGCCTGGCCCTGTCGATCTCCACCGCCACGCTGGCGGTCTCGCTGCTGATTTCGAGCGTGCTGTCCGAACGCTTCGGCCGCAAACCCATGATGGCCGCCTCCATGCTCAGCGGCGGCCTGCTCACGCTGCTGGCCGCGTTCACCAGCGACTACACCCAGCTCCTGGTCCTGCGCGCGCTGCTCGGCTTCATGCTGGGCGGGATGCCCGCCATCGCAATGGTCTACCTGAGCGAGGAAATCGAAGGCTCCTCGCTCGGCCTGTCGATCGGCATGTACATCAGCGGCAGCGCATTCGGCGGCATGTTGGGGCGCGTGCTGGTCTCGGTGGTCAGCGACTTCTGGTCCTGGCGCGCGGCGCTTGGCCTGATGGGCGCGGCCGGCCTGTACGCCGCCTGGGAATTCTGGCGCAGCCTGCCGGCCTCGAAACGCTTCCGGCCAGGGCAGGGCGGCTTCGCCGGCCTGGTGCAGGGGGTGCGCAACCACAGCCGCGACGCCGGACTGCCCTGGCTGTTCGCGCTGTCCTTCCTGATGATGGGCTCGTTCGTGAGCCTGTACAACTACATCGGCTACCGTTTTCTCGGCCCCGAATTTGGCCTGCGCCAGAGCGCGGTAGGCGCCTTGTCGGTGCTCTACCTGCTGGGCATCTTCAGTTCGGTCTGGGCCGGGCGCCTGGCCGACCGCCTGGGCCGGCGCAACGTCCTGTGGCTGGTGATGTCGGTGATGTTCGCCGGCCTCCTGCTCACCCTGTTCAGCAACCTGGTGGCGGTCGTCATCGGCGTGGGCATCTACACCTTCGGCTTTTTCGCCTCGCACTCGGTCGCCAGCAGCTGGGTCGGCCGGCGCGCCCGCGCCCCGCAGGCGCTGGCCTCGGCGCTCTACCTGTTCTTCTACTACCTGGGATCGAGCGTGGTCGGCTGGTTCTGCGGTTTCACCTGGGCGTACGCAGGCTGGCCCGGCGTGGTGGGCCTGCTGGGCGCCGTGCTGGTGGCCGCCATGCTGATCGCATTGCGCCTGCGCGGCCTGGCGCCGCTCGAGGCTGGGGCTCCTGTGCCACCCGGCTGACCCCGCCAGCATCAACTGGGCCACGCCCGCGTCCACCGTCATCTACGCCGGACAGCAGCTGCACTGGACCACGCAATCGGACCTGCACATGACGGCGGCGCATACGGTGTCGTCGGTCGCTGCACATGCCGCCAGCCTGTTCACGCACACCGCGCGCACCCCTTTTTGATCCAGGGCTAAAATGAACCGCTGTCTTTATGTTGAGGAGGTCATCATGCTGCAAGCTAATGAAATTCAGCAACGCTACACTCACCTGCAGCAGACCATCAGCGAAGCCGAGCAGGTCTGCAAGTCGTCGCAGGATACGCCGCCGGAAATGCGCGCCTGTATCGAGCGCATTTCGCGGGAGGTGAAGCAGGCCCGCGATGTGATGCAGTCGAACGACGAGGCACGCATCGTGCAATGTGTCGACAGCCTGGAAAACATGGGCGACGAAGCCAAGCGCATCAGCCGGTCGTCGCCGCAGATGCCGGCGCACCTGGAGGCAGTCGTTACCCGCGTGCATGCCGAGCTGTCGGACTTCAAGCACAAGCTGCACTAAGAACGACGTACCCGCGACACCGGCCGAGGCACGCGGCGGGTGTCGCGGGCATCACCCGCAATCACGCGCGGCATTGGCTGTAACCGCCGCGCGTACCAGGCGTAACAACCGCTTACACCACCCCGCGCGCGCGCAGCGCCGCAATCTCGTCGCCGCTCTTGTTCAGCACATCGCGCAGCACTTCGTCGGTGTGCTGGCCCAGCAGCGGCGGCGCCTTGTCGCTGGTCGCCGGCGTGCCCGACATCTTCATCGGGCTGCGTACCAGCGTGACCGTGCCGGCCGCCGGATGCGCCAGGTCGACCGCCATGCCGCGCGCCTGCACCTGTTCGTTGTCGAAGACTTCGCCGACGTCGTTGATCGGCCCGCACGGCACGCCAACCGCCTCCAGCAGCGCGATCCATTCGTCGCGCCCGCGCGTGGCGACCATGTCGGCGAGCAGCGGCACCAGCACGTCGCGGCTGGCCACGCGTTGCGGGTTGGTCGCGAAACGCGGGTCGAGCGCCAGTTCGGGGCGCCCGCCGGCTTCGACGAACTTCTGGTACTGGCCATCGTTACCGGCGGCGACGATGATGTGGCCGTCCGCACAGGCGAAGGTCTGGTAGGGCACGATATTGGCGTGGGCGTTGCCCCAGCGTTTGGGCGCCTTGCCGCTGTTGAGGTAATTGCTGCCGACGTTGGCCAGCATCGCCACTTGCGTGTCCAGGAGCGCCATGTCGATGTACTGGCCCTCGCCGGTGCGGTCGCGGTGGGTCAGTGCTGCCAGCACGGCGATGGTCGCGTACATGCCGGTCATCAGGTCGGTCAGCGCGACGCCGGCCTTTTGCGGGCCGCCGCCCGGCAGCTCGTCGCGTTCGCCCGTGACCGACATCAGGCCGCCCATGCCCTGGATCAGGAAGTCGTAGCCGGCGCGGTGCGCGTAGGGGCCGTCCTGGCCGAAGCCGGTGATCGAGCAGTAGACGAGGTCCGGCTTGAGCGCTTTCAGCGATGCGTAGTCGAGTCCATAGCGCTTGAGCTGTCCGACCTTGTAGTTTTCGATCACCACGTCCGCATGCAGTGCCAGGTCGCGGATCAGGGCCTGGCCTTCGAGGCTGGCGATGTCGACCGTCACCGAGCGCTTGCCGCGGTTGGCGCAGAGGTAGTAGGCCGCTTCGCTCGTGTCGCGGCCCTCCGTGTCTTTCGCATACGGCGGACCCCAGGCGCGCGTGTCGTCGCCGCAACCGGGGCGCTCGATCTTGATCACGTCGGCGCCGAGGTCGGCCAGGTTTTGCGAACACCACGGGCCGGCCAGCACGCGCGACAGATCGAGCACGCGGATATGTCCCAGCGCCTTGGGCGCACCACTTACGTTAGCGGATTCAAGCATGATATTTTTGCCAGGTTTGTCGAGCGGCGATTATAGCTGGCCGCGTTCCACGGTCCGCACGCTGCGCGATGCAGGCCGCAGGCTCGCTTCGATGAGGGCGAGCGCGCGTTGGGGAAGGGCCGCGCCGCACATGAAGATGTCGGCCGCAGCAAAGCCGACTTCCGGCCAGGTGTGGATCGAGATGTGGGATTCGGCCAGCAGCAGCACGCCGGTCACGCCCATGCCGGGACCGAAGGTGTGGAAGTGGCTGTGCAGGATGCGCGCGCCGGCGGCCAGCGCGGCTTCGCGCAGCAGGGTGTCGATACGCGCGGCGTCGGTCAGCAGGCCGGGGCTGATGCCGTGCAGGTCGGCCAGCAGGTGAACGCCCGCGGGACGGTGAGGAGTCGTCACTTGTGGCCGCCGCCGGAATAGGAGCCGCCCGAGTAGCCGCGGCCATAGCCGGAGCTCGACGAGCCGCTGCTCGAGCTGAACATCGACATCCAGCACAGGATGGTGACGACCACGATGACGACGACCGCGTACAGGGAGTAATACTTTTTCATGGTCAGCGGTTGCCGGGCGCGAGGATCGGAGGCAGTACCAGGGCCGCGCCGCCGATGAGGAGGTAGAAAAACACCGCCGGGAAGTTGAAGAACAGCGGGATGAAGTTCAGGGCCAGCAGCCACATGACGCTGCGCCCGATCCTGGCGAACAGGCGGTCGTCGAACACCGAGCCGCTTGACGCCTTTGGCGCCGCCAGCGCAGGGGCACTGGTGCCGAACCAGGTGCGCAACTGGTCCAATGCGAGCGGCGTCGAACGGGTCCAGGTGATCTCGTTGGCGGTGACTTCCGCCGCCAGCTTCGCGGTGCCACGCTCGAATTCGACCACGCGCACCAGGTCCCCGCGCGCCACGCGCCAGTTGAAGGCGCCGACGACGTGGACCACCTGCGCCTGGTAGTCGTATTGGCGGCGGTAAGCGATCTTGTCGAGGCTGACCGACAGCGCGTCCGGATCGGCCGGCTGCGGCCAGCCATCGAGCACGGTGGCGCGCGACCAGCCTTCGTCGGTCTCGACCAGCCAGAAGAACTCGCCCTGCGGCGTGAACATCAGGTATTCGCTCCACTCGCTGCCTTCGTCGTCCATGCGCACCATGGCGCCGAGCACGCGGTAGGGCTTGTCGCCGATCCTGGCAATCGCGCCCAGCGGCAGCGTCATCGCGCGCCGATCGAGCTGTTCGCCCATGGCCAGCACCGCTACCGTCGGCGTGGCGGCATCGAGCCGGGTCGCGCAGGACGGGCAAACGAGATTGCTCGCCATGCCCGGCAGGTAGCCGATCGCGGTGCCGCAGGCCGGGCAGAGCAGGGACTCGACGCGGCCGCGGTATTTGCCGGCGCTGGCCTTGATCTGTTCGTCGTCGCGCAGCAGCTGGAATTTCAGTTCCTGCAGGGTGACCGCGAAGCCCTGGTACAGCAGCGGCTTGTCGCCGTCGGAATAGTCGAGCGTGAGAAAAGCGCGTTCGCGCCGGAAGTCCGCCACGCGCGCCTTCCAGCCTGGGCCGACGCGAAACGGCAGCTCGCCCTGGCCGCCGACGCAGTCGGCTTCGCGCCGGTCGGCGGCGGTATAGTGGCCGTCGCCGACGAGACAGGATTGTCCGGGACGGATGTCCGCAAATTCCGGCCAGCGGGTCCAGCCGTCCGGCTGCGGGATCGTCAGCATGAACTGGCCGGACGCGTCGCCCAGCCAGCCGGCGGCGCCGTCGTCGAACAGCAGGTACCACTCGTTCCAGAAGCCATCCGCATAACGCAGCTGGATGCGGCCGATCACGGTGAAACGGCGCCCCGCATGGATGCCTTCCGCATGAATCTGGATCGGCGAATAGTCTTCCAGCACCTCCGACATCTTGCCCAGGTCGTGCACCGCATTGGCGTCCTTGACGACGCTGGCGCGGCAGAATTCGCACACCGCCATGACGGAGGTGTGCGAGCGGAATTGAACCGGGGCGCCGCAGGAAGGACAGGAAACGTTCTGCATCGACGTCCGCTTAACCGATCAGCTTTTTCAGCAACTCGGCCTTCGTGCTGTCGTAGTCGGCGGCGGAAATGAGTCCTTTGTCGAGCAGGCCCTTGAGTTTGCCGAGGCGCTCTTCGATCGAGTCGGCCGGTGCAGCCACCGGTGCAGCATGGGGGGCCAGGCCCGGGGTGGCCTGGCCCGGCTGTTGCGCAAACGCGCCGCCCATGCTCTGCGCCATCGCCTGGCCGACCGCCATGCCTGCGCCGACACTGGCGCCGATGCCGGCCAGGCCCCCTTCGTTCTGTGCCGCCAGCGGAATGCTGCTCGCCACCTGGAATTGGGTGAAGCCGCCCATCTTGTCGGCGCCAAGTCCGCCCTTCATGCCGGCCGAGATGCGCTCGTCGAGCGCGGCCTGCAGTTCTTCCGGCAGGCTGACGCTGGCAACGTTGAATTCGTCCAGTTCAATACCGTAGCGGGCGAAGGCCAGCGCCAGGTCCTTCTGCACCTGCTGCGCCATCAGCGCCTGGTTGGCCGCCATGTCGAGGAAGGCGACGTTCGAGGTGCCGAGCGAGGAGGCCATGGTGGCCATCAGGATGCCGCGCAGCTGGTCCTCGACTTCCTCGCGGGTGTAGCTGGCGCGGGTGCCGCTTATCTCGGTGAAGAAGGTGCGCGGATCGGCGATGCGGTACGAATACATGCCGAAGGCGCGCACCCGGATCATGTCGAAGTCCTTGTCGCGAATCGTGATCGGCTGCGGCGTGCCCCATTTGCGCCCTATCTGCACGCGCGTGCTGAAGAAGTAGACGTCCGACTTGAAGGGCGAATCGAACAGTTTGTCCCAGTTCTTCAGGTTGGTCAGCACCGGCAGGGTGCGCGTGGTGAGCGTGTGCGAGCCGGGGCCGAAGACGTCGGCGATGCGGCCCTCGTCCACGAACACGGCCATCTGCGACTCGCGCACATTGAGGATGCCGCCGTTCTGGATCTCGAAGTCCTGCATCGGGAAGCGCCAGGCGAGCACGCCGTCGACCTCTTCGTTCCATTGCAGGACGTCGATAAACTGCTTCTTGATGAATGAACCGATGGACATGATGGACTCCGTGAAACGTGAAGAGAAATTCAGGAAATGCTGCCGGCGTTGATCAGGCCGATGGACAGCGAAATGGCGCCAAGCAGGCCGCCGAAGGCGCAGTTGTTGGCTTCGATCTGGTCCTTCGACATGCGCAGCAGGCGCGTGACGACGATGAAGACCAGGAGCTGCAAGGCCATGCCGGCCGCGCCCCAGCCGACGAACTGATAGTAGTTCCCGGTGTGCGTCAGGCTAGACGCCACGGTGACCGAAAAGCCGAGCAGGGTGCCGCCCAGCGACAGGGCGGCCGCGCCGTTGCCTTCGCGGATCAGGTGCACTTCGTCATACGGCGTCATGCGCGTGTACACCACGAAAAATGCCATGACCAGCGCAATGGCCGTCGCGAGATGCAAGAGATAGGCTAGGATGGCGGGCATAAAATTTTCCATGATGTGTCTTGTATTCGTCTGGTGCATGACGCAACGCGATCTTAGAACAAAAGCCGTTTAATGACCAAAAGAATTCTTATACTCTCGGTATTCGTCGTTGCATCGTGTGGCCTGGCGTACGAGCTGATCGCCGGCGCCCTGTCGAGTTATTTGCTCGGCGATTCGGTCCTCCAGTTTTCGACCATCATCGGCTGCTATCTGTTCGCCATGGGCGTCGGTGCCCACTTCTCGAAATACGTGCGCGACGAGGACGTGCTGGCCCGCTTCATCGACATCGAACTGGCCGTCGGCCTCATCGGCGGCGTCTCGGCCGCGCTGCTGTTCATGGCGTTTACCTGGATGGCCGGACCCTTTCGCACGCTCTTGTATACGCTGGTGTTTTTGATCGGGATGCTGGTCGGGATGGAAGTGCCGCTCGTGATGCGCGCCCTGAACGACCGCAATACCGAATTCGCCGAGCTGGTGAGCCGGGTGCTGACCTTCGACTACCTCGGCGCGCTGGCCGTGTCCCTGCTGTTCCCGCTGGTGCTGGCGCCCCACCTGGGCCTGGTGCGCACGGCCTTCCTGTTCGGGATGCTCAACGTCGGGGTCGCGCTGTGGACCCTGTACGCTTTCCGCTTCGAACTGGCCAACCTGGGTGGGCGCGTGCTGCGCGCCAGCGCCGTGATGTTCGCGCTGGCGCTCGGCTTCATGCTGTCGGACCGGATGGTGGGCTGGGGCGAGCGCAGCCTGTTCGGCGACGACATCGTGTACTCCGCCACCACGCCGTATCAACGACTGGTGATCACGCGCTGGAAAGACGACCTGCGCCTCTACATCAACGGCAACCTGCAATTCTCCTCGCGCGACGAGTACCGCTACCACGAGGCGCTGGTGCATCCGGCGCTGCAGCAGCTGCCATGGGCGCGCCGCGTCCTGGTACTGGGCGGCGGCGACGGGCTGGCGCTGCGCGAAGTACTGCGCTACCAGCACGTCGAGCAGGTCACGCTGGTCGACCTCGATCCGGCCATGACCCGGACCTTCGCCACGCGCCCGGAATTGGTGAAACTCAACGCGAACGCCTTCGCCGACCCGCGCGTGAAGGTGATCAATGCCGATGCCGGCGTGTGGCTGAAAACGATCGACGCCATGTACGACGCGGTGATCGTCGACTTCCCCGATCCGTCCAGCTTCGCGCTCGGCAAACTGTATTCGGTGCCGTTCTACGGCCTCCTGAAAAAGCACGTGGCCGCCAACGGCCTGATCGTGGTGCAGTCGACTTCTCCCTACTTTGCGCCGAACGCCTACTGGACCATCGACGTCACGCTGCGCGAGGTCGGCATGCGCACCTGGCCTTACCACCTGTACGTGCCGTCCTTCGGCGAGTGGGGCTTCATCATGGCCTCGCCCCAGGCGCAGTACGCGCCCCCGCAGCGCTACCGCCTGCCGATGCGCTACCTGAACGCGGACACCACGCGCGCCATGTTCGCCTTCCCGCCCGACATGGAGCGGCGCCCGATGGCGCCGAACCGCCTGAATACCCAGTCGCTGGTGCACGAGTTCGAGCAGGACTGGAACCAGGTGGTGCGCTGATGGAGCGCCGCTCCTTCCTGTGGTCGGCCGGCGGGGCCTCGCTCGCGGCGCTCGGCAGTGCAGCGGGCTTCGCGCGCTGGCAGGAGATCGCACCCACCGTCCATACCCCTGGCCGCGCCGAGGGCCATTTCCTGCGCGACCGCAGCCGGCTGCCGCCGCCCTCGTCGACCCTCGAGACCGACGTCGTCATCCTCGGTTCGGGCGTGGCCGGCGTCACCGCGGCCTGGAAGCTGGGGCAGGCGGGCGCGCGTGCGCTGATGATCGACGGCCCCGAGCCGTTCGGGAATGCGGCCGGTGCGCATTACGGCGATCTCGCTTGCCCGGCCGGCGCCCATTACCTGCCGCTGCCGTCGCCTGATGCCGCGCACGTTCGCGCCATGCTGCGCGACGTCGGCGTCATTACGCGCGGCCATCTCGACGAACGCCCAACCTACGACGAGCGTTATCTCGTGCATGCGCCGGAAGAGCGCCTGCTGGTGGGGAAGCAGTGGCAGGATGGCCTGATCCCCGCGCTCGGCAGTACGAGCGCCGACCTCGCGGAGCAGCGCCGCTTTTTTGCCGAGATGGCGCGCCTGCGCCAGTTGCGCGGCGCCGACGGGCGGCGCGTGTTCGTCTTTCCGGCGGCGCTGTCCTCGAGCGACCCGGCCCACGCGGCCCTGGACCGCATCAGCTTCAAGGCGTGGCTCGACGGGCAAGGCTACCGTTCGCCCGGCCTGCACTGGTACCTGAACTACTGCTGCCGCGACGACTACGGCGCGCGCTACGAGCGCATCTCGGCCTGGGCCGGCCTGCATTATTTCGCCGGCCGCGACGGCAAGGCCGCCAATGCGGACGATTCCGCGGTGCTGACCTGGCCTGGCGGCCTGGCGCCCCTGGTTGCCGCCATCGCCGCGCGCTCCGGCGTCGAACGGCGGCCGGGGACGGCGGTGTCGCTGCGCAGGACGCAAGACGGCGTCGAAGCGCTGTGCATGCGGCTGGAGAACGGCGTGCCGACCACCTTCCTGGTGCGGGCGCGCAAGGCGATCTGCGCCATGCCGCTGTTCGTCGCCGCACGTGTCGTCGACCACATCGCGCGGTTCGGCTTCGACCCGCAGCAGCACCTGCCTGCCTATGCACCGTGGATGGTGGCGAACTTCGTGATGAAGAAGCGCCCGCGCGAGACAGGCGAGCTGCCGCTCGCCTGGGACAACGTGGTGCAGTCCGAACCGGGCCTCGGCTATGTGGTGTCGACCCACCAGGACATCCGCGTGCAGCCGCCCGAGCGCAGCGTCTACACCGCCTATGTCGCACTGTCGGACCGCGGCCCGCAAGAAGCGCGCGCCTGGATGCAGAAGGCGACACCCGGGGAATTGATCGCGCTGGCAAGTGCCGACCTGAAAGCGGCCTATGGCTGGACCCTGGCGCCCTGCGTCGAGCGGGTCGACATCACGCTGCGCGGGCATGCGATGGCGGTGCCGGGTCCTGGCTTTCGCGCGAACGCCGGCCTTGCGGCGCTGCGCGAACTCGATGGCCCGATTTTGTTCGCGCATGCCGACCTGTCCGGCTTTTCGGTCTTCGAGGAAGCCTCGTGGTGGGGCTGGCGCGCGGCCGAACGCGCGCTAAGTACTGCGTGAACCCGGTTCGCGCAGTCCCGCATCGTTGAGCTGTTCGGCGAACAGGTCGCGTTCGCGGTCGACGATGTCGTCCACGGTGTGCTCGTCCAGTCCCATCGATTCGAGCACGAAGGCCGACAGCTGCAGGCTCGCCTCCAGGGTCTCCGGCACCACCACCGTGGCGCCGGCGCGCTTGAGCGTGCGCGCGTGGCGTTCGTCGCGCGAGCGCACGAACAGCGGCACTTCGGCGAATTCGCGCCGGATGCCCTTGACTGCCTGCAGCGAGGAAGCCGGATTGTCCATCGTCAGCACGATCGCCGGTGCGGCGTCCGCCTGCACCCGGCGCAGCAATTCGGGTCGCGAGGCATTGCCGAAGAAAACCGGGATGCCTTGCGCGTGCAGGCGCGAGACCAGGGCGGCGTCATTCTCGAATGCGATGAAGGGGATATTCTGGGCCTTCAGGAGCTTGGCCAGCTGCTGGCCGACGCGCCCGAACCCGGCGATGATGATACGGCCGTGCGCCGCGGCCAGTTCGGCCTCGTCGTGTTGCGCCGAGCGTTCGCTTGCGGCGCGCTCGCCGCCTTCGCCGATCGCGCGTCCCAGGCGCGCCAGCATCGGCGTGATGAACATCGACAGGCCGACGGCCAGCATCACGCGCGCAGCCAGGCCTGGGTCGATCAGTTTCGCCGTGACGGCGTAGCCGAGCACGATGAAGGCGAATTCGCCGCCCTGGGCCAGCAGCAGTCCGCCCTCGACGGCGCGGCCCCAGGGCAGGCGTCCGGTACGGAACAGCAGCGTGACCACCAGCGCCTTGATTGCCACCAGGCCGATCACGGCGGCAGCCAGCCACAGGGGCGCTTCGACGATCTGGCGGGTGTCCATGCCCATCCCGACCGTCATGAAGAACAGGCCCATGAGCAGGCCCTTGAACGGCTCGACCATCAGCTCGACTTCGTGCCTGAATTCGGTCTCGGCCAGCAGCAGGCCGGCCATCAGCGCGCCCAGCGCCATCGACAGGCCGGCAGCGGCGGACAGGCCGGCGATGCCGAAGGTGCTGAGCAGGATCAGCGCCATGAACACGTCCGGCTGGCGGTGGCGCGCGAAAGCCTTGAACAGCCGCGGGATCACGCGTCCGCCCACCAGGTAAATCAGGGCGATGGCGCCGCCCGCTTTGGCCAGCGTGACGAAGGCCAGGGTCGCCGCGCCGTCGCCACCACCGCGCGCCAGTACGCCGATGACGACCAGGATCGGCACCACGGCCAGGTCCTGCAGCATCAGCACGGCAAACGCGGCCTGGCCGAGGCGGCTGCCGGTGCTTTCTTGTTCGCTCATCAGCTGCATCACCACCGCGGTCGAGGACAGCGAGAGCACCAGCCCGAGGATGGCGGCGGTAGCGAAGGGCTGGCCGAGCAGGGCGAGGGCGCCGCCGATCAGCGCCGCACTGGCCAGCACCTGGAGCGTGCCGGCGCCGAACACCCAGGCGCGCATCGACCACAGGCGCGCCGCCGACAATTCGAGCCCGATCATGAACATCAGGAACAGCACGCCGATTTCGGCCAGCATCGAGATGCCCGGTCCGCTGGCGAAGGTGAGCCAGGCCAGCCACGGGAATTGCGTGGCGAGCAGTCCCAGGCCGAAGGGGCCGACCAGGGCGCCGACGGCCAGGAAGCCCAGCACCTGGTTGATGCGCAAGCGCTGCAGCGTGGGAATGAGGATGCCGGCGAGGATCAGGAATAGGATGATTTCCCGGAAAAACGGGAAAGCGTGTTGCTCTTGCACTGGGGTGAGCCTTTGGGGTTGTGGGGTGGCGCTGGCATTCTATAACGCCGGGCCTCAAATCCAGAGCCGGTACATCCAGAACGATTCGTCGCGCTCGAAGCGCGCCGCGAACTCGGTCGGCGAAAAGCCGGTGATGCGCTTGACCGTGCGGATCATGTGGGCCTGGTCCGTGTAGCCTTCGTCCAGGGCCAGTGCGGTCCATTCGAACGGCAGTCCGGCTTCATGACGTTCGCGCGCCGCGAAGAACAGGCCTTCGGTGCGCACCAGGCTGTTCCACTCGGGCAGCGAGCGGGCGCTGAAGGACTTGATGCGCCGCTCCACATGGCGCGGGCTGTGCACGCGCGCCCACTGCCTGGCCCGGCAAGCCAGGCGTTCGACCCAGTTGCGGCCCAGCTGGCGCAGCGAAGCCTGCACGCCATTCCGGCCTTGCAGCGTTTGCCAGCGGCGCGCCAGGTGGCGTTCGAACACGGCCGCCGTATCGGTGTCGCGGTTGTCCGCCAGCGCCTCCCGGAGCGGGGCGAACTCTGCCCCGGTCACGGCGCCCACCGGCACGAAGCGGTCCTGGATGGCCGCCAGGTCGACCTCGAACAGGGCCTGCGCCGACGGCATGCCGTGGACACGTGCGAAGCGCGAGGCGATGGCCGTGCTGCGCGGCCTGATCGAACGCCATGTCGCGGCGCGCCTGGCGCTCGCCCCTGACGCCTGGCCGGCCGACCTGCTGACGCGGCGCCTGAGCCTGCACCTCGAGGATCCCGCCGACTGGCCCCTGCGGGCGGTGCGCGACGAGTGCATGACGGCCTTCCTGGCCGGCCATGAAACGTCGGCCGCGACCTTGAGCTGGTGGGCCTGGTGCATGGCCGCCCATCCGGCGGCCCAGGCGGCGGCGTGCGTGGAAGTGGGCGCCGTCCTGCAGGGAAGAACCCCCGTGCCCACGCGGAACCTGGCGTGCCAGTTGCTTCGTTCAAATGGGAGATGTGGAATACAAGAGGAGATTGCACATGCGTCGAGTTAGCGCCGCGTGGAAGGTGCGCTAACTCATTGCTTCAGGAGGCCGACGGGCACCGCTGGCAGCAAGGACATAATGCAGCTGCAACGGTGCCAGCGTCCGCGTGGGCACGGGGGGATGAAGTGCCCACCCTAACGTACGCTGGCGCCATGGGGGGGCCGTGACGCCGTTGGTTCATACTCAGAACCCGGCCTGTACTGCCTCGGCCGCCGTTTCGCCCTGCTGGCGATGGCCGCCGGCGAAGGGCACCCGCGTTTCGGCGGTTTTCACCAGTGCTTCGTACTCCGGATCGTCGACGCCGCGCAGTTCGATGTAGCGATCGAGCGCATTGTCCAGCTTCGGCAGCAGGACGCCGCGTTCGCTGTGCAGCACGCTGTAGCGCGGGCGTGCGGCAGGCAGGTCCAGCGCGCTGCACGACTGCGCAACGAGACTGCCGGCGTCGATGCCGGCCTTGCTCGCCGCCAGCTGGGCCAGCTCGAACCAGGTGACCGAGCCGCCGTTGTTCAGGTGCCAGACGCCGGATTCGCGGTCGATCGCGAGATCGAGGCAGGTGTGCACCAGGTCCGGCACATAGGTCGGCGAGACGATCATGTCGTCGGCGGCGGCGAAGGTTTCGCCGCGTTCCAGGGCGCTCAAGGCCAGGGTCACGAAATTGTGCTTGTCCCAGGGGCCGAAGAAGGCGCTGGTGCGCACGACCAGGGCGCCCGGGTGTTGCGCCAGCACGGCGGCTTCCGAATCGGCCTTGCTGCGTCCATACACGTTCAGCGGCGTGAGCGGATCGCTTTCGACGTAGGGGCGCTCCTTGCGGCCATCGAATACCAGGTCGCTGGAGAAGGTCGTCAGGTGCACGCCATGGCGCGCGCAGGCGTCGGCCAGCACCGTCGGGCCCAGGGTGTTTTCGCGCATGCAGCGTTCGACCTCGCTTTCGGCATCGTCCACGCGCACATAGCCGCTGGTGTTGATCAGGGCCCAGGGCTTGAAGTGGGCCAGCGCGCGCTCGACCGAGGTCGGGTCGGCGATGTCCATGTCGTGGCGCGACAGCAGTTTATAGGCGAGGTTGCGCTTCTGGCAGACGCGCGCGAAAGCGCGGCCCAAGGTGCCGGTGGCGCCGGTGATCAGGATCGGCGCGACGCCCGGGCCCAGCAGGCGGTGGCCGTCTGCCGAAATCGAGCTCAGCGCCGCCGGCGTGGCGATCGGCGTGCACAGGAAACGGCCCGGACGGCGCCACCAGCCCTGGCCGCGCAGCACCGGATGCGAGAGCGGCTGGCCGTTCGACAGTTCGCGCATCATCGCGGCCAGCGCGGTCGGGCGCGGCATGGGCGAGCGCACGTCGAACGGGCCCGGTTCGTAGTACCCCTTGTTTTGCGTAACCAGACTGTTCCAGTCGAAGGAGCCGAGCAGCGACCAGACGGTGACGGCGCGCAGGTCGACGCCATTGGCGTGCGAAGTCTGCGCAGCCTGCCAGATTTCTAGCAGCCAGCGCAATTGATCTTCGCGGTTGGCATCGATATGGGCTTCGGTGATTGCCAGCGGCAGGCGGTAGCGATCCCAGATTTCCGTGAGCAGGGGGCCGATGCCGGCCGTCGGCGTGGCCAGCGCGCGCGAGGCTTCGATGTCGGCGCAGGGAATGCCGTCGGCCATGCCGCGGTGGTGCGGCAGGTAGCGCTCCGGCCGGTGGTCGAGCCAGCGCTCGCTGGTGACGTAATAATTCACGCCGATGATGTCCGGCGAGCAGGTGTTGTCGCCGAACCAGAGCAGGTCGGATTCAAGGGCACCGGAGCGGATCAGGTAGTTCCAGAGGGGATGGTCGTGCTTGACCATTCCGCACAGCAGGTCCCAGGCCAGCCAGCGCCGTTCATTGTAGAACTCGGCGACGTCGGCCATTTCGGGCGTGCTGTAGGTTTTGCCGAGGTCGTCCGTTTGCACCAGCTTGGCGTTCGGGTTGACTGCGCGGATGGCGCGCATCGACAGCACCACGGCGCGGCACTGGATCAGCAGGGCCTGGATGAAACTTCGATCGTCGCGCGCGTGCGGGTACCAGACCCCGTACAAGCCGGCGAAACGCGCGGTGGTGCAGGGTTCGTTGACGGGGGTGTAGTACTCGAGCCACGGATAGCGCGCAGCGACCGCGCCGGCATACTCGGCCAGGCGTTCCGGGAAGGCGGGGTCGAGCAGGCTGGTGTCGCGCGGACCGCTGCCGTGGTGGATCAGGCCGGCGATCGGGGTGACGCCGGCCTCGCGCAAACCGGGCAGGCGCTCGTCCGGCCAGGACCAGTCGGCCTTGTCGATGCCGTCCGGCGCCGTGCGTTCCCACAGGATCGGATAGCGGATGGCGCGGATGCCGAGGTCGGCGAAACGTTGGATATCGCAGTTACGCACGGCATGGCCGTTGCGGTCGAGCTGGCTGAAGTAGTCGTCTTGCACGCGGTTCACGGTGCATTCGAGGCCGCCCCACAATTCGAGTGGGCGGGGTTGGCTGTTCGGGCTCGTGTTATTCATGATTTCACCACTTGTTAAAATTTTAACAACAAAATACTCTTAGACGGTCGCCGAAAAGATTAAGTTCGGAACAATCGACCGTTTGGAATTCTGTGTTCACTGTATGGATGAGCGCTACCGCCTTCGTTCATCGATGGGCCGGTACCGCTTCCCCCTCGTCGCGGTCCTGTTCAGACTTCCGGTTGACATTGCGCCGTCAACCTGCAAACATGCCATCCATGAAATTTTTTAACCCACACTCATCGTTTCGCACCTGGTGGCGCCGCTGACGACGCGCGGCCCAGACGAGAAGATGTGACTCACATGAACGCCGCCTCGATTCAGGTGGCGTTTTTTTTGGCGCGGCGGGATCGGGGCACAGACAAGGAAAACCGATGAATTCCCCAGCAACGAGCTCCCCAACAGCGCCCGCACCCGTCATCCTGACCGGCGACCGTCCGACCGGCCCGCTGCACCTTGGCCACTTCGTGGGCAGCCTTCGCAATCGTGTTGCCTATCAAAACGAATACCGCCAGTTCGTCATGCTCGCCGACGCCCAGGCGCTCACCGACAACATGGATGACACCGGAAAGGTACACCGGAACGTTGTCGAAGTGGCGCTCGATTACCTCGCCGTCGGGATCGATCCGACACGCTCGACGATCTTCATCCAGTCGCAGGTTCCGGAGCTGGCGGAGTTGACATTCTATTATCTTAACCTCGTCACTGTCGCCCGTTTGGAACGCAACCCGACGGTCAAGACCGAAATCGCCCTGCGCAACTTCGAGCGCGACATCCCGGCCGGCTTCCTGACTTATCCGGTCAGCCAGGCCTCCGACATCAGCGCTTTCAAGGCGACCCTGGTGCCGGTGGGCGACGACCAGATCCCGATGATCGAGCAGTGCAACGAGATCGTGCGCCGCTTCAACCGCCTGGTAAACAAGGACATCCTGGTCGAGTGCAAGGCCCTGGTGCCGGAAATCGGCCGCCTGCCGGGCATCGACGGCAAGGCCAAGATGAGCAAGTCGCTCGGCAACACGATCAACCTGGGCGACAGCGCAGACCAGATCCGCGCCGCCGTGAAACAGGTCTACACCGACCCGCTGCACCTGAAGGTCTCGGACCCGGGCCACGTCGAGGGCAACGTCGCCTTCCTCTACCTGGATGCCTTCGACACCGACAAGGCGGGGCTGGAAGAAATGAAGGCGCACTACATGCGCGGCGGTCTCGGCGACAGCATCGTCAAGAAGCGCCTCGACGGCGTGCTGCAGGACCTGCTGGGACCGATCCGCGCCCGCCGCGAAGAGTTCGCGCAGGACAAGGGCCAGGTCATGCAGATGCTCAAGGAAGGCACGATGAAGGCGCGCGAAGTGGCGGCCGGCACCGTCGACGAAGTGCGCCGCGCGCTGGGCCTGTCGTACTTCTGATTCATTTGAGGCAAAAGCTGAATAGACATGCAGGGTGGGCGGGAAACCCGCCCACCCTACGTCCTTCTCTCCAAGTTACCAAAGTGCGAGGCGCACACCGCGCCCCCGCCGGTATCGCCACACGCCCTCCCTCCATCCACGCTGGCATCCCCCCTCGAGCCATGACAAGCTGCGTCCGCGGCATTGCCTGACGATCGCCGTTCACCGTGACAGGAGGAATCATGAGCAAGGGATTGCGCTTGACGGAGAAGTGGTTGCAGCGTGGGTTGTGGCTGGTGGCGGTCGTGTTCGCGGGCTTCCTCATCGGACTTGGCGGCAAGGTCGTCGACAACCTGTGGGACGTGGAAACGGACCTGACTGTCGCCATGTTCATGGACCCGGCTGAAACCGCGGCCGTGCGCGCCGAGCAGCAGCAGGCCGAGACGCGGCGCGACAGCGCACGCCTGCGGCTCGAGCTGGCCGGCGAGCAGCATGCAGTGGCGCGCGCGAACACGCGCTCGGCGCGCGCCACGTTCGACAACTGGCTCGCCACGCGCCAGGCGACGGCGCGCTCGGACCAGGACCCGGAACTTATCCAGCGCACCGTAGCGCTCGACGCTCTCGAGGCGAGCGAGCGCCAGGCACTGGGGCTGGTCGAAAGGGAGCGCAAGGCGATCTTGGACGACAGCCAACTGGCCGAGCGGGCCGCGACGCGTCTGGATGCGCTGCAGCGTCCGGCCGCGATTGCCTACGTCGAAGCGATGCGGAGCAAGGAGCGGCGCGTGTTCGGCTACCGCCTGGCGCTGACCTTGCCCCTGCTGGCCGTGGCCGGCTGGCTGTTCAAGCACAAGAGGAAGCGTGCCTGCTGGCCTTTCGTCTGGGGCTTCATCTTCTTCGCGCTGTTCGCCTTTTTCTTCGAGCTGCTGCCTTACCTGCCCAGCTATGGCGGCTATGTACGCTATATCGTGGGCATCATCGTCACGGTGCTGGTGGGGAGGTATGCGATTGGAGCGCTGCAGCGCTACCTGGCGCGTCAGAAGGAAAGCGAAGCGATGCCTGAGGTCAAGCGCCGCCAGACGATGCGCTACGACACGGTGCTGGTGCGTCTGGGGAAAGGGGTGTGCCCAGGATGCGAGCGACAGGTGGACCTGAAGGATGGGGCGACTGACTTTTGCCCCCATTGCGGCATCGGCCTGTTCAACCGCTGTGGCGGCTGCGCGACGCGCAAGAATGCGTTCGGGCGGTTCTGCTTTACATGCGGAACCGCCGCGAATACTGCGCTTTCGGACTAGTCCGATCAGTCTTTCAAATCGGCCGGCACTTTGCCGCCATTGGCCGCCAGCTTGTTCATCACCTGGCGATGCAGCCAGATGTTCATCGAGGCTGAATCGCTGGTGTCGCCCGTGTAGTTGAGCTCAGCAGCCAGTTCCTTGCGCGACTGCAGGCTGCTGTCGAGGTCGAGCAGCTTCAGCAGGTCGACGATCGAGCTGCGCCAGTTCAGCTGCTGGCCTGAGGCTTGCAGCTTGCTGTTGAGGATGGCTTCGACGTCGACCTGATCCATCGCTGCCGGGGTGGAAGCCGCCGCCGGTGCAGCTGGAGCAGGCGCTGCAGTAGTGGTCGGACGTGGTGCTGCCGGCGCGTTTTGCGCCTGTGCTTTCGCTGCTGCTTCCTTGGCTGCGTTCGAGTTCGGGAAGATCTTGTTGAAGATATTGCTCAGAATGCCCATGTGATGCTCCTTTGTTGTTGGTGGTGGGTGCTGCGGATTAACGACGCTGGATAGTCGAGGCCATGTGGGCGAGGGCAATGGCGAGTGCCGCGCCGCCGAGTCCCTTGACGACGTTCGGGTGCTGGGCGTAGAAGTCTCCCATACGGTCGACCACGCCCGGATTCTCCTGTTCCGCCTTTTGGGCGATTTCCTGGACTTGCTCAGGCGAGAGTTGCGATGCCTGTTCCGGCGTGATCTGCGGCTGTTGGCCGTTGCCGCCGCCATTCAGGAGGCCGCCGAGCAGGCCGCCCAGTCCACCGAGGCCACCGGCCATACCGCCCAGTCCGCCACCGCCGCCCAAATCGCCGAGTCCGCCTGCACCACCGCGGCCGGCAAGCATGCCGATCAGGGAAGGACCGGCGGCGGCGATCAGCTGGTTCAGCATCCCGGCTTGCTGGTTCGGATTACTTTGACCAAACATCTGTCCGACCATCTGCGGGAAGGGTGGGGTCTGGTCCGAGCGCAAAGCCTGGGTCACGCCCTGCGCCACCGCTTCGCGCGGCGCTTCCTGGGCGACACGGTCGAAGTCTTCTTCGGCGCGGCTCGTGTTGGCGCCTTGTGCGCCACCCATGTATTGCTGCAACAGATTTCCTAAATCAAAAGCCATGGCGTTCTCCTGCATTAATGACAAGGTGAACGACGAGAGTAGGGCGCACGCCGCCCCAACTCGGTACGTTATCGAACGTAGCGGCAATAAAACAGGCACAACGGTGCCAGCTAGCAATTGCATGCGCTTGGCGCTAAGCTGACGAGATGCACTATCTGCCCATTCTCCTGTTTGCCCTGATCTATGCAGCTGCCATGCTGGCGTGGAACCTGCCCTGGCTGATCGCCGGCGCCTACCTGGTTACCAGCCTGTCCTGCTTCGTCGCCTACGCCGTCGACAAGTCCGCCGCCCGCAACGGCAACTGGCGCACGCCCGAGTGCACCTTGCTGCTGCTGGGCCTGGTCGGTGGCTGGCCGGGTGGCGTGCTGGCCCAGCAGTGGCTGCGCCACAAGACGTCCAAGCGCTCGTTCCAGCAACTGTTCTGGTGCACGGTGGTGGCGAACGTCGCCGGCTTCCTGTGGCTGTCCTCGCGCATTTTCGCGACCTGACATGACGACGCCTCCCGGCTCCTGGCGCTACCCGCGCGTGCTAGCCCACCGCGGCGGCGGGGTGCTGGCGCCGGAAAACACGCTGGCCGGATTGCGCGAGGGTTTGAAGCGCGGCTACCGCGCCATCGAATACGACATCATGCTGGCGCGCGATGGCGTGCCGGTGGTGATGCACGATCCCTACCTCGGCCGCACCGTGCTCGGCAGCGGCAACGTCTACGACTACGATGCGGCCGAGCTGGCGCGGCTGGACGCCGGCGGCTGGTTCGGGCGCGAATACGAGGGCGAGCCGGTGCCGCTGTTCGTCGAGTTCGCAGGGTTCTGCAAGGCGCATGGCGTCTGGATGAACATGGAGATCAAGCCCGCGCCCGAGTACGAGCTGGAGACCGGCGGCACGGTGGCGCGCATCGCCGCGGCCCTGTTTGCCGGCGAGATCGCGGCCGGCGACATGGCGGCGGTGCCGCTGCTGTCCTCGTTCAGCATGCTGGCCCTGGAGTCGGCGCGTGAAGTCGCCCCCCAGGTGCCGCGCGCCTGCCTGATGAGCGAGCTGCCGTCCGACTGGGAGCGCCGCGCGCGGGAGGTCGAGGCGATCGCGATCCATACCAATCACAGGCACCTGACGCCGCAGCTGGCGCAGGAGGTGAGGGCGGCCGGCTATGGCCTGTTCTGCTACACGGTCAACGATCCCGCGCGCGCCCGTGAGCTGCTCGGCTGGGGCGTCGAGGCTTTCTGCACCGACCGCATCGACCTGATTGGCCCGGATTTCGCATAGCGTGGACGGCGCTGCCGTCCACGCGTTCCACTAGCGGCGAGTCCGTCGTCGCGGCTGTTCATTCGCTGGTTGAACGCATGGACGGGGGACCCGTCCACCCTACGGGGCAGCAACTTCCGACGCGTATAAATAAGTCACCACTGACTGATATAATCGTTGCTTTATCTACCGTACTGCGCTCTTTCCGCACCCACCAACATGAAATCTTCCGAAATTCGCGAAAAGTTCCTCAAGTTCTTTGAGTCCAAGGGCCATTCGATCGTACGCTCCAGCCCCCTCGTGCCGGGCAACGATCCGACCATGTTGTTGACCAACAGCGGAATGGTGCAGTTCAAGGACGTCTTCCTCGGCCTCGATTCGCGCCCGTATTCGCGCGCGACCTCGGTGCAGCGCTGCGTGCGCGCCGGCGGCAAGCACAACGACCTGGAAAACGTCGGCTACACCGCGCGCCACCACACCTTCTTCGAAATGCTGGGTAACTTCAGCTTCGGCGACTATTTCAAGCGCGACGCGATCAACTACTGCTGGGAGCTGCTGACGAAAGTCTACATGCTCCCTAGCGAGAAGCTGACCGTCACCGTCTACTTCGAGGACGACGAAGCCTACGACATCTGGGCCAACGAAATCGGCGTGCCAAAAGAGCGCATCATCCGCATCGGCGACAACAAGGGTGCGCGCTATGCGTCGGACAACTTCTGGCAGATGGCCGACACCGGCCCCTGCGGCCCGTGCACCGAAGTGTTCTACGACCACGGGGCCGACATCTGGGGCGGGCCGCCAGGCTCGGCCGAGGAAGACGGCGACCGCTTCATCGAGATCTGGAACCTCGTGTTCATGCAGTTCAACCGCGACGAATCGGGCGTTCTGACCCCGCTGCCGAAGCCGTCGATCGACACCGGCATGGGCATGGAACGCCTCGCCGCCGTGCTCCAGCACGTGCACAGCAATTACGAGATCGACCTGTTCCAGGCCCTGATCAAGGCAGCTGCCCGCGAAACCGGCGCGCAAGACCTGAACAACAACTCGCTGAAGGTCATCGCCGACCACATCCGCGCGGCTTCGTTCATGATCGTCGATGGCATCATCCCGAGCAGCGAAGGCCACGGCTACGTCCTGCGCCGCATCATCCGCCGTGCGCTGCGCCATGGCCACAAGCTGGGCCAGACCCGTCCGTTCTTCTTCAAGCTGGTCGAAGACCTGAACGGGGAAATGGGCACCGCCTATCCGGAACTGCTGGACGCGAAAGAGCGCGTCGCCCAAGTGCTCAAGGCCGAGGAAGAGCGTTTCGGCGAGACGCTGGAAAACGGCATGAAGATCCTCGAAGCCCAACTGGCCAAGGATGCGAAAAACCTCGACGGCGGTACCGCCTTCACGCTGTACGACACCTATGGCTTCCCGCTCGACCTCACCGCCGACATCTGCCGCGAACGCGGCGTGACGCTCGATGAAGCCGGCTTCACGGCCGCCATGGAGCAGCAAAAGAAAACCGCGCGCGCCGCCGGCAAGTTCAAGATGGCCGCCAAGGTGGAGTACGCAGGCGAAAAGACCAAATTCGTCGGCTACGAGTCGCTGGTGCACAACACCCACGTGCTGGCGCTGTATGTCGAAGGCGTGAAGGTAGAAGAACTGAAAGCCGGCCAGGAAGGCATCGTCGTGCTCGACACGTCGCCGTTCTACGCCGAATCCGGCGGCCAGGTGGGCGACCACGGTCTGCTGAAATCGGGCGTGGGCGAGTTCGAAGTCGAGGACACGCTGAAGATCCAGGCGGAAGTCTTCGGCCACCACGGCGTGCTGCGTAGCGGCTCGCTGAAAGTGGGCGACACCATCGACGCCCAGGTCGACCAGGCCAAGCGCGCGCGCACCATCCGCAACCACTCGGCGACGCACCTGATGCACAAGGCGCTGCGCGAAGTGTTGGGCGGCCACGTCCAGCAAAAGGGTTCGCTGGTCGATCCGGACAAGACCCGTTTCGACTTCAGCCACAACGCACCGGTGACGCAGGAACAGATCGCCCAGGTCGAGATGATCGTGAATCGCGAGATCCTCGAGAACCACCCGACGCAAGCGCATAACATGAGCTTCGACGACGCCGTGAAGCATGGCGCGATGGCGCTGTTTGGCGAGAAGTACGGCGACGAAGTGCGCGTGCTCGACATCGGCTCCTCGAAAGAGCTGTGCGGCGGCGTCCACGTGACGCGCACCGGCGACATCGGCCTGTTCAAGATCGTGTCGGAAGGCGGCGTCGCTGCCGGCATCCGTCGCATCGAAGCGGTAACGGGCGAGGGCGCGCTGGCCTGGGTGCAAGCGACCAACGCCAAGCTGCTGCTTGCTGCCGCCGCGCTGAAGACGGCACCGGAAGAACTGCCGTCGCGTATCGCCCAAGTGCAGGATCAAGTGAAACTGCTGGAAAAGGAAGTCGCCGCGCTGAAGTCGAAGCTGGCGTCGGGCCAGGGCGACGAGTTGGTCAACCAGGCGGTCGACGTGAACGGCATCAAGGTGCTGGCCGCGACGATGGACGGTGCCGACGTGACGAGCCTGCGCGAGACGATGGACAAGCTCAAGGACAAGCTGCAGACGGCGGCGATCGTGCTGGCCAGCGTGGTCGACGGCAAGGTCAGCCTGATCGCGGGCGTGACCAAGGATGCCACCGGCAAGGTCAAGGCCGGCGAGCTGGTCAACTTTGTGGCCCAGCAGGTGGGCGGCAAGGGCGGCGGGCGTCCGGACATGGCGCAGGCGGGCGGTACCGATCCGTCGGGCCTGCCGGCAGCGCTGGCTGCGGTTGCTGGCTGGGTGGGCGAGCGCGCGTAAGCGAACGCTTGCAGCAGGATGTAGCGTGGGCGGCTTTGCCGCCCACGCGTTCAACTACCGTTGAAACAGTGGTTGCGGTTGTTCCCACGCTGATTGAACGCGTGGGCGGGAGTCGCGTGGCCGCCGAGGCCCACCCGACGGTTGTGTCGGACGCATCTCGGTAGGGTGGGCACCCAGCGCCACGCGGCACGGAGGTTGCATCTATGCAACTCAAGCGCCATTCCAGTGCATTACTGTATCTATGCGGTGCGGAAAAGTTACCTTGGCAATGTGACGGATAACACCACGGCCGCAGGCAAAAGAACACCGCGTACCGGGTGGGTGCGGGGCGGCCACCCTACCAATCCGGCTTCCTACTCCTCTACTGTCATTCCTGCAAGCTTTCCCTAGTACATCCATTCCGGTTGCGAGCATGCAACAATTCGTGACTATTTTGGTGCGGCGCGTCATAATCCGGGAATTGGAGTAGTATGCAACCAGAATCACCACCTTAGCAGGCCTGCGATGAGCGACATCATTCTCGATACCGATACCATTCAATTCCAGAAGGACCTGGACGCGCGCGGCCTCAACTGTCCGCTGCCGATCCTGAAAGCCAAGAAGGCGCTGGCCGACATGGCCACCGGCGAGGTGTTGCGTATCACGGCCACCGATACCGGTTCCGTACGCGACTTCCAGGCTTTTGCCAAGCAGACCGGAAACGCGCTGCTGTACCACACGCACGCCAACGGCGTGTTTGTCTTCCTGATGCGCCGCAAGTAAGCGGCCGCCGGCGGGGCACGCAAGCGCCCCGCCAGTTCCCTTTTTTTCGTTGATCGCGCATTTTTGGAAGCATCCCTCTAGCCAAAAATCGCACGATCGTGCTTTAATTTAGCCCTGAAGCTGTTTATCTCTTATAATCTAGGCCACTCTAGACCTCTTCAATTTTCCAAAGGCACACCTATGAAAGTCCTGGTACCCGTCAAACGCGTGGTCGACTATAACGTCAAGGTCCGCGTCAAGTCCGATGGCAGCGGCGTGGATATCGCCAACGTCAAGATGTCGATGAACCCCTTCGACGAAATCGCGCTCGAAGAAGCGACCCGTTTGAAGGAAGCCGGCAAGGTCACCGAGGTGGTCGCCGTCTCGATCGGCGTGCCGCAGTGCCAGGAAACCCTGCGCACCGGCATGGCGATTGGCGCCGACCGCGGCATCCTGGTCGAAACCAATGGCGAAACCGAGCCGCTGGGCGTGGCCAAGATCATGAAGGCGCTGGCCGATAAAGAGCAGCCGCAGCTGATCATCCTGGGCAAGCAGGCGATCGACGACGATTCGAACCAGACCGGTCAGATGCTGGCGGCCCTGCTGGGCTGGCCGCAAGCCACCTTCGCCTCGAAAGTCGTGCTGGAAGACGGCAAAGTCACCGTGACGCGCGAAGTCGACGGCGGCCTGGAAACCGTGTCGCTCACGCTGCCGGCCATCGTCACCACCGACCTGCGCCTGAACGAGCCGCGCTACGTCACGCTGCCGAACATCATGAAGGCCAAGAAAAAGCCGCTGGAAACGATCAAGCCGGAAGACCTGGGCGTTGACGTGACCCCGCGCCTGAAGACCCTGAAAGTCGTTGAGCCGGCCAAGCGCTCGGCAGGCATCAAGGTGCCGGACGTCGCCACGCTGGTCGCCAAGCTGCGTACCGAAGCCAAAGTCATCTGACCGGCCATCGCCTCCACTACAAAATATAGGAAACATCATGGTCGCATTAGTTATCGCTGAACACGACAATGGCTCGCTGAAAGGCAGCACCCACCACACGGTAACCGCAGCTGCCCAGTGCGGCGGCGACGTCCACGTGCTGGTCGCCGGTTCCAACTGCGGTGCCGCCGCCGAAGCCGCCGCTGGAATCGCCGGCGTCTCGAAAGTGCTGGTCGCCGACGCAGCCTGGTTCGCCGACGGCCTGGCCGAAAACGTGGCCGAGCAGATCCTGGCCGTCGCCAGTGCGTACTCGCACATCCTGGCCCCGGCCACCGCCTACGGCAAGAACATCCTGCCGCGCGTGGCCGCCAGGCTGGACGTGGCCCAGATCTCGGAAATCACCAAGGTCGATGCGCCGGACACCTTCGAGCGCCCGATCTACGCCGGTAACGCCATCGCCACCGTGCAGTCGAACGACAGCGTGAAAGTCATCACGGTGCGCGGCACCGGCTTCGACGCCGCCGCCGCCACCGGTGGCTCGGCTGCGGTGGAGACCATCGCCGCTGCTGCCGACTTCGGCAAGTCGGCCTTCGTCGGCCGCGAGCTGGCGAAATCGGACCGTCCGGAACTGACGGCTGCGAAGATCATCGTCTCCGGCGGCCGCGGCATGGGCTCGGGCGACAACTTCAAGCTGCTCGAGCCGCTGGCCGACAAGCTGGGCGCCGCCATGGGCGCCTCGCGCGCCGCCGTCGACGCCGGCTACGTGCCGAACGACTGGCAAGTCGGCCAGACCGGCAAGATCGTCGCACCGTCGCTGTACATCGCCGTCGGTATCTCGGGCGCGATCCAGCACCTGGCCGGCATGAAGGATTCGAAGACGATCGTCGCGATCAACAAGGATCCGGAAGCGCCGATCTTCTCGGTGGCGGATTATGGCCTGGTGGGTGACCTGTTCGAAGTAATTCCGGCACTGGTCAAGGAACTGGGTTAAACCTGTTGTTGACCGCTGCGTAAGGTACGGGGTCGTTGTGGCCAATGGCCACAATGACGCCGTACGGTGCACAACGGCCAACGCGCAAGCGTGACAGCACATGAAAAAATACTCAGGCCACGCTGGTCCGGCATCTGCCCGGCTGGCGTGGCCTGTTTTACATCCAATCTAAGGAGATATCGTGAGCTACCAAGCCCCGATCAAAGACATGCTGTTCGTCCTGAACGAACTGGCGAATCTGGAACAGGTCAGCCAGCTGCCAGGCTGCGAGGACGCGACCCCCGACACCGTCATCGCGGTGCTGGAAGAGAACGCGAAATTCTGCGGAGAAGTCGTCGCGCCCCTGAATCACCCGAGCGACAAGGAGCCGAGCTTCTGGCACGACGGCCAGGTCACGACCGCCGCCGGCTTCAAGGTCGCCTTCCAGGCCTTCGGCGAATCCGGCTGGCAGGGCATCCAGCATCCGACCGAATTCGGCGGCCAGGGCTTGCCGAAACTGGTCGGCACGCCATGCACCGAGATGCTCAACGCAGCCTCGCTCTCGTTCGCGCTGGTCGCGCTGCTGACCGACGGCGCCATCGAAGCCTTGCTCACCGCGGGTTCCGACGAGCAGAAAGCGACTTACCTCGAGCCGCTCATCACCGGCAAGTGGACCGGCACCATGAACCTGACCGAGCCGCAGGCCGGTTCGGACCTGGCCGCCGTGCGCACGCGCGCCGTGCCGCAGGGCGACGGCACCTACAAGATCTTCGGCACCAAGATCTATATCACCTACGGCGAGCATGACATGGCCGAGAACATCGTCCACCTGGTGCTGGCGCGTACGCCGGACGCGCCGCCGGGCGTGAAGGGGATCTCGTTGTTCATCGTGCCGAAGTTCATGATCAATGCGGACGGCACGCCGGGCGCGCGCAACGATGCGCACTGCGTCTCGATCGAGCACAAGCTGGGCATCAAGGCCAGCCCGACGGCCGTGCTGCAGTTCGGCGACAACGGCGGCGCCATCGGTACCCTGGTCGGCGAAGAAAACCGCGGCCTGGAGTACATGTTCATCATGATGAACGCGGCCCGCTTCGGCGTCGGCATGCAGGGCATCGGCCTGGCCGAACGCGCCTACCAGCAGGCAGTCGCTTTCGCCAAGGACCGCGTGCAGTCGCGCGACCTGGCCGGTTCCGCCGGCCCGGTCGCCATCATCCACCACCCGGACGTGCGCCGCATGCTGATGTCGATGCGCTCGCAAACGGAAGCGGCGCGCGCGCTGGCCTATGTCGGCGCCGGCATCTCGGACGTCGCCCACTATCACGCCGACGAAGCGACGCGCAAAGCCAATCTCGCCGTCTACGAATACCTGGTCCCGGTCATCAAGGGCTGGTCGACCGAGATGAGCGAAAACGTCGCGCGCGACGGCGTGCAGGTGCATGGCGGCATGGGCTTCATCGAAGAGACGGGCGCGGCGCAGCACTACCGCGACGCCAAGATCCTGACCATCTACGAAGGCACGACCGCGATCCAGGCCAACGACCTGGTCGGCCGCAAGACGGTGCGCGACGGCGGCGCGGTGGCGAAATCGATCATCGCCCAGGTGCGCGCGACGGAAAGCGCACTGGCCGAAGCGCAGGGCGCCGACCTGGCCGCGATCCGCAAGCAGCTCGCGCTCGGCTCGGCGGCGCTGGAAGAAGTCGTCGACTTTATCGTGGCCAACGTCAAATCCGACATCAAGGGCGTGTTCGCCGGTTCCGTGCTTTACCTGAAGCTGGCCGGCATCGTGCTGGGCGGCTGGCAGATGGCGCGCGCGGCCCTGGTGGCGCAGCAGAAGCTCGATGCGGGCGAGGGCGATGCCGCTTTTCTGCGCGCGAAGATCGGCACGGCGCGCTTCTTCGCCGACCATATCCTGTCGGGCGCGGGCGGCTTGCGCAGCGCGATCGCCGAAGGCAGCGCCGGCGTGCTGGCGCTGGACGTCGACCAGTTCTGACCGGAACGACGGGGGGCGATAAAAAAGCGGCCAGGGGCCGCTTTTTTATTGATTCACGAGCAGTGCCGAGCGAACTCAGCGTTTTTGCATCGATGGCGGTATCAATGCACCGTGTTCCTCGAAATGTGCCGGATACCACCGCGAAAGCAGCCCAAGCGCGACCTCGCCGATCAAGCGTGCCGCGCCGTCGAACCCCTTTTCCTCGAGTTCGGACAGGGAAATCTCCATTTCAAGAGGATCGGTACGTTTTGGATCCCGCTGGTGGCTGATGACCAGCTGGCCTTCTTCGTTGATGCAGAACGCGACAAATGGATGGTGCATTGAACTTCCTTATGCGTTGTGCCTCACGAAATTATCCTCGAATCACATAAGCGTCATGTGCGTTTCTCATGCACTGTGCCAGCCGGTCTCCTGCGCGCGTTTTGCAGGTTCCCCATGTCTTCGAGCCGTAGGCACGCGTTTAGGGGCTTTGTGTTTTCACAACCGGATTCTTGATTTCGGCTGGCTGCTGTGCCTGCGGGGGGCTGCGAGGTGCGGACGACTGAAGCATTTTTTCACTGCGTGGAGGCATGGCATGGTTATTGACGTTTACCTGCAAATCGACGGCATCAAGGGCGAATCGATGGACTCGGACCACCAGGGCTGGATTGAAATTCACTCTGCTTCAATGGGTGTGAAACAGCCCCACCGGATGCCGACGGCGGCCTGGATCAACCCACCAACTACCATGGAGAAGAAGGCTGCTTGAAATGAGATTTAGACTCTCAGAAATTTAATCCAGGTGTTTCAAATTCATTGACACGTTCCGGCGGACGGCGACGGCAAGCCTGTCAAATGCTACGAAGTTGAGCTTGAAAATGTTCTCATTGCGAACATGGATCAGCTCATTCATGAAGGAAGCATTCTGCATGACTCCATCGGGCTTCGCTTCAGCAAAGTGAAGTGGAAATATACGCAACAAAAAATTGGTGGTGGTGGCGCGTGGGCTGGGAATATCGCGACAGTCAGGATTGCAAGAAACGCGAAGAGGAAAGGATGGCAACGACAGGATGCGCGATACCCTTGCATCACCTCCGCAAGCGCGAGAAAACGATCGGGACCCCGGCCGACAGGCTGGCCGAGCCGGACCGCGGTGCGCACCTGCCCGGGCTGCAGCGCCCCCTCCATCGCCCGGAATGGACTTCGCCGGCCGAGCTGGCCTTCGTGCTCGCGATGTCCGCGCGGCAGCCTGCGGGCCGTTTTTTTCATGGCAGGCGCGCTGCGGACTTCCGCTCAGCTTGATGTAGGTTAAACGGAGCCGTACGGCCGCGTTCGTAGAGTGGCTCGACCCATCCATACCTGGAGCCGACCATGACAACGATAATTGCGCGCACGATCCGTTTCCCCGCACTGGCCATCTCATCCATGCTGCTGCTCGCTGCCTGCGGGAGCGGCGGCGGCGATCCGGCGCCGCTCGTCACCGATGCGCCGCCTGTCCAGCCCAGCCCGCCTGCGCAGCCGCCGGCCCAGCCGCCGACCCAGCCGACCCCTTCCGCGCAACCGGCCCCGACCGAACCGGTGCTGGCGGCCGCCTGCACCGACCTTGTTGCGGGCACCATCTCCAGCCAGCCGGGCTGGAACGCATGGCTCGGCCCGGGCGGGCCCACGGCGGTCGCCGGCGTCGGCTGCCTCGGCACCATCAACTACCACCAGCACTCGCTGGTATCGATCTACAAGGAGGGAACGCGGCTGGGGCTGCCCGGCAATGTCGGGCGCGACGCTTGCACCTACGAATTGCACACCCACGACGTCACGGGCATGGTGCACATGGAAGGCGCCGTGGCCAAGCGGTTCACGCTGGGGCAGTTTTTCGCGCTGTGGAACCAGCCCTTGGGAATGGGAGGCACGGCCGGCCTGGCGGGACCGGTGCGCTACTATCTGATCGAGAACGAGGTAGTGACGCGCTACACCGGCGACTCGGCGGCGCTGGAACTGGTGCCGCATCGGGAAATCGTCATCATCAGCGGCGCCGCGCCGGCGCAGCTGCCGAAGTATCGCTGGCCGGCCGGCCTCTGAGGGGAGGGGGGCGGTCCAAACGCGCCTAGCCGTAGGCGCCGCCCGTGTACATCAGGTCGAACAGGCGCGAGATGGTTGCAATGAGCACCGTCGCGCCGACGAGCAGGGTCAGCACCAGCAGCAAGGCCAGGATCCAGGTCGACCGGGTCGGGGTCCTGGTCGCGCCATTGAAGCGCGCATCCCATTTCTCGTCGGGCGTGAGGCCGATGACGAGGGCTTCGATACAGGCCGCGATGCCGGAAATCAGCAGCGGCAGCAGGGCATAGAAGGGATTGGCGCCGTGCGCATTACTGAGGATGAGGCCGGCGATCGGCAGGCTGCTGACATGCAGCAGCCCAACGCGGTCGACGCCGCCATTCAGGTAAAAGCGATGCGCCCCAAGTGCTCCCAGGGAAAGCGCCAGCGCGGTGGCGAGCGTCTTGTTTTTATGTGCCATGCATTAACGGATGTGTTACATGAAGAAGCAAAGTATCGTTCATAAAGGTAACAAAAGCACCACTTTTAATGTAAATGCAATGTATCAACTTGTAGCAGCCGGCGGCAGGCGCAGCGGGCGGGTAGCGGTCGCGGGAAAAATAGCGGATAATGCCCGATTCGGCCGGGACCGCGCGCCTTGTTGTCATAACGCTTGCTGCATTGTGGCATTGCGCGCTATAATCGTCGGCTTTCTCCGCCCAGCACAACTTTTTGGAATTATTATGGTCGTTATTCGTTTAGCTCGTGGAGGCGCCAAGAAGCGCCCGTTTTTCAACATCGTTGCAACCGATTCGCGTAACCGTCGCGATGGCCGTTTCATCGAGCGCATCGGTTTCTACAACCCGATGGCCTCGGGCGCCGAAGTGGGCCTGCGTATCACCGCTGACCGTCTGGCTTACTGGCAAGGCGTTGGCGCACAACTGTCGCCAACCGTCGCTCGCCTGGTTGCTCAGCAGACGCCAGCAGCCTGAGTCAGGTTCCAGGTTTGACCGATTCAGCAACAAGCGGGGCGCAAGCTCCTGACGACCTGACCCAGGTCGGGTATGTGGCCGGTGCCTATGGCATCGCCGGCGCCATCCGCGTCACGCCGTTCTCGACGGATGCCGATGCGCTGCTGAGTGTGAAAACCTGGTGGCTCGATAAACCGGGCCTGCGGTCCGTCTCCGTGCGGACCACCAAGATGCATGGTGGCGACGTGGTCGCCACCCTGGTCGGGACAGCTGGCCGCGATGCGGCGGGGGCGCTCAAGGGCGCGGCCGTGCTCGTATCGCGGGCTGAATTTCCGGCGCTTGAGGAAGACGAGTATTACTGGTCTGACCTGATTGGCATGGATGTCGTGAACCTCGAAGGCGAAGCCCTCGGTACCGTCATCGACATGATGAGCAACGGTCCGCAGTCGATCCTGCGCATCGCGCCCGTCGCCGATCCGGCAGCAACCGACAAGGCGCCCGAGCGCCTCGTTCCGTTTGTGGACCAGTTCGTCAAGCACGTCGAACTCAAGGCGAAAAAGATTACGCTCGACTGGGGTCTGGATTATTAACCCGCTCAGTTCGAGACGAGGTCCCGATGCAATTTGACGTCGTGAGCTTGTTTCCCGAGATGTTTGCCGCGTTGACGCAGTCGGGTGTGACCCGCCGCGCCTTCGAGCAGGAACGCTGGGGCCTTACCTTGTGGAATCCGCGCGATTTCACGACAGACCGTCACCGCACCGTGGATGACCGCCCGTATGGCGGTGGCCCGGGGATGGTGATGATGGCCAGGCCGCTCGAAGCGACGATCAATGCGGCCAAGGCGCGCCAGGTCGAACGTGGCTTGCCGCCGCCGCGTGTGGTGTTCATGTCGCCGCAAGGCAAGCCGCTGACGCACGAACGCGTCATGGCGTTGAAGGACGAGCCGGGCCTGGTTGTCCTGTGCGGCCGCTACGAAGCGGTTGACCAGCGCCTGCTGGACCGCGTGGTCGACGAGGAAATTTCGCTCGGCGATTTCGTGCTCTCTGGTGGCGAATTGCCGGCAATGGCCCTGATGGACTCGGTAGTGCGGCAATTGCCCGGTGTGTTGGGCGACGACGCCTCGGCGGTCGAAGACAGTTTTGTCAACGGCTTGCTCGATTCGCCGCACTACACCCGCCCCGAGGTGTACGAGGGCGTGCCGGTGCCGCCGGTCCTGATGGGTGGCAACCACGCCGAGATTATCAAGTGGCGCCGCCAGCGCATGCTGGAGGCGACGCTGAAGAAACGGCCGGAATTGTTGGACAAAGCCCGCGCCGCGGGCCAGCTGACACCGGCCGACGACAAGTTTTTGGCGACGCTCGCACCGCGGGACTAGCCGGAAAATGCACCAGTAACAACGGTGCGAGACGTGAGGGCATGTTGCTCGTACGTTCAACCCCATCCTCTACTGGGCGTCGCAGTCATCAATACGCGCCAGCAAGATGGTTTATGGAGTCATAAGAAATGAATCTGATTCAACAACTCGAACAGGAAGAAATCGCCCGCCTCGGCCGCTCCATTCCTGATTTCGCACCTGGCGACACCGTGATCGTCAGCGTCAACGTCGTCGAAGGCAGCCGCAAGCGCGCCCAGGCGTACGAAGGCGTCGTCATCTCGCGTCGTAACCGCGGCCTGAACTCGAACTTCATCGTTCGCAAGATCTCGTCCGGTGAAGGTGTCGAGCGTACGTTCCAGCTGTATTCGCCGCTGATCGCTTCGATCGAAGTGAAACGCCGCGGTGACGTGCGTCGCGCCAAGCTGTACTACCTGCGTGAGCGTTCGGGCAAATCGGCACGTATCAAAGAAAAGCTGCCGCAGCGCAAGGTCGCAACCGCCCCAGTCGCTAAGTAATCGCGTCTGTGGAACGAAAAAAGGCATCCCCCGGGGATGCCTTTTTCTTTTCAGAATTATTGTCGTAACCAGGAGAAATGCTTTGGTGAAGGTTCATCTGGATCCGTCCAAGCTGCCCGTCGACGCCATAGCTGGCGAGCCGGCCATCGATCCCGCGTTATTGACGGCGCAAAGCCTGCGCGCCAGCTTTGCCCGCTCGCGCCTGGTATGGGAGCCGGAAACGCCGGATGCGTCCTGGGTCGCCCCGGGCTTCAAACTGCGCCGCGCCGCCGTGCTGATACCACTGGTCGATCGGCCGGAAGGCTTGAGCGTGCTGCTGACCCTGCGCACCGACCACCTCACCAACCATGCCGGCCAGATCGCGTTTCCGGGAGGCCGTGCCGAAGAACTCGACTCGTCGCCGATCGAAACGGCGCTGCGCGAGTCGGAAGAAGAAATCGGCCTGCACCGGCGCCACGTATCGATCGTCGGCGTGCTGCCCGACTACATCACCGGCAGCGCCTACCGCGTCGCGCCCGTGGTCGCCCTGGTGCAGCCGCCGTTCGAGCTGATCGCCGATCCGAACGAAGTGGCCGAGATTTTCGAGGTGCCGCTCGCCTTCCTGATGAACGGCTTGCACCACCAGCGCATGTCGTTCGACCTGCCTGAAGGGAAGGGCAGGCGCAGCTTCTACGCGATGCCCTATGAACGCTTCTTCATCTGGGGCGCGACGGCGGGCATGCTGCGCAACCTGTTCCATTTCTTGCGGACCCTGGAAAAATCTTAGCAGTCCCGATTTGATTATGGCGGTGACCTGCGCTATCGTAGCGGACAGCGTGGTATTGCCATAAACAAAGAAGGACTTGCATGACATTTTTCTCCATTCTGTGCGCACTGCTGATCGAACAACTCAAACCGCTGCGCGCGGATAACCAGGTCTATGGCGGCATCAAGGGCCTGGCGATGCGTATCGAAGGCTGGTTCAACGCCGGCGAACCGAAGAACGGCCGCATGGGCTGGTTCCTGATGATGGCGATCCTGGTCTTGCCGGTCGCGCTGGTGTATTGGGTGCTGCAATACTTCGGCCTGGTGTTCCTGGCCTTCGCCTGGAACGTCGCCATCGTTTACCTGACGCTGGGTTTCCGCCACTACAGTCATTACTTCACTTCGATCCAGCTGGCCCTGAACAATGGCGACGAAGCCGCGGCGCGCGCGCTGCTGGCCGAATGGGCGCGCATCGACACGGTCGGCATGGACGCCACCGAGATCGCCCGCATCGCCGTCGAAAAATCGCTCATCACGACCCACCGCAGCGTGTTCGGCGTGTTCTTCTGGTTCCTGATGCCGGCCGGGCCCGCCTGCGCCGTGTTGTACCGTGTCTCCGAATACCTAGCGCGCGCCTGGAACGAACCCGAGCACATGCGTAACGAAGCCTTCGGCCAGTTCGCCGCGAAAGCCTTCTACTGGATCGACTGGATCCCGGTGCGCCTGACCGCCATCGCCTTTGCAGTGGTCGGCAATTTCGAGGACGCGATCTACGCCTGGCGAAATTTCGCGAACCGCTGGGCCGACGAGTCGCGCGGCATCATCCTCGCCGCCGGCGGCGGCGCCATGGGCGTGCGCCTCGGCACCCCGAACGAAAACGCGCCACAACTGCTGCCGGTGGACGCCGCCCTGGTCGACCTGAGCGACGCCGACACTGACATGTTGCCGGGCGAAGAACCGAGCCTGCGCGCACTGCAAAGCACGGTAGGTCTTGTCTGGCGCGCCCTGATACTATGGATGATTCTCTTGCTGTTGTTGTCGAGTATGGTGTGGCTCGGCTAAACATGTCGAGACAAGTTTCGTCCCAAGTCTTCTATAAGATATAATACTGACTCTCTCCACGCAGCATTCTTGTATCAGCAGCACTATGGCCGAGTTACCGCAAACCGGGAATGAAGGCGCCGTCGGCGAATTCTTCATCCTGGGCCTCACGAATAATGGCAAGCAGTTCCGCCCCAGCGACTGGGCGGAGCGCTTGTGCGGGGTCATGTCCTGTTTTCGTCCCGAAGGCAGCGGCGGCCGCCATGCCCACCTCCAGTTTTCCCCCTACGTCCACCCGACCGTGATCAACGGCGTCAAGGCTGTGGTCGTCAATAACGCGCTGAGGAAGGCCGAACCGCTGGCCTATCACTTCGTGATTAACTTTGCCAAAGATAACGACCTGCAAGTGGTCGACGCCTGCTTCGTCGAGTTGCCGGGCGACCCTAAGATCTGAGTTCTCGAAAGCGTTTGATCTAGATCAAACCTCGCGCGCGTTCCCGTACTAGGTTAAATCCTAGGGTGGGCACCCCGTGCCCACGCGGAACGATGCGCAATGTTACCGCTGCTCTGGACGCGCACTCACACCATGGAACGTATCCGAATGATCATTCGGTAAGGTCATTGGTATTCCAACGCATCATGTTGCGTAGGTGTTAACGCTGCCCGACATTCCGCGTGGGCACGCAGTGCCCACCCTACGATACTCATACGCTCTGCAGGGGAGGAAACCACCATGAACATCAGCGACATCTGCACCGTTGAAACCATCAGCTGCAGGCGCGACGAAACCGTGCAGGGCGCGGCGCTCCTGATGCGCAAGCACCACGTGGGCGACCTGGTCGTCGTCGACGGCTCCGACGGCGAGGCGATTCCCGCCGGCATCGTCACCGACCGCGACATCGTCGTCTCGGTCGTCGCCCTCGGACTCGATCCGGCCAGCCTGCAAGTCGGCGACATCATGAGCGACGACCTCTTGACCTGCCGCGAAGACGACGACGTCTACCAGACCATCGAGCACATGCGCGTGCGCGGCATTCGCCGGGTGCCGGTGGTGAACCGCAACGGTGCGCTGGCCGGCATCCTCAGCGCCGACGACCTGCTCGAATTCCTGGCCGAGGAAATGGGCGACCTGTCGCGCATCAGCGGCAGCCAGCAGGCACACGAGAAGCGCGCCCGGCACTAAAAGGTCGATTCCCCTCACGACAGCCTGTCCCGCCGCCGCGCACCCAGGTAGTGCGTGGCGGCATCATTCCGCGCAACCATCTGTTACCATCGCCGCTGGCGCACCTGGCGCATGACACTAGCGGGATGACATGAATTTGACGAGTTACCGGCGCGCCCTCAGCGCGCACCTGATCGCGGGCGCCTGTGCCTTGCTTGCCTCCGGCGCCACCCTGGCCGCACCCGCCAGGCCATTGCCGAAAGGCGTCACCCTCGGCGCCTCGGTCGAAGGGATCACTGAATACCGGCTCGCGAATGGCCTGAAAGTGCTGCTGTTCCCGGATACCTCGCGTCCCACCGTCACCGTCAACGTCACCTACCTGGTCGGCTCGCGCCACGAGAATTATGGCGAGACCGGCATGGCCCACCTGCTCGAGCACCTGCTGTTCAAGGGCGCGAAGAAAAACCCGGACATCACGCGCCAGTTCGCCGACCGCGGCATGGACTTCAACGGCACCACCTCGCTCGACCGCACCAATTACTACGAGGTGTTCCAGGCGTCGCAGGCGAACCTGGACTGGGCGCTGCAGATGGAAGCGGACCGCATGACCGGTTCTTTCATCGCCAAAAAAGACCTCGATTCCGAGATGACGGTGGTGCGCAACGAGTTCGAGAGCGGCGAGAATTCGCCCTCCGGCGTGCTCGTCAAACGCATGCAGAGCATCGCCTACGACTGGCACAGTTATGGCCGCTCGACGATCGGCAACCGCAGCGACATCGAGAACGTCAGGATCGGCAACCTGCAGGCCTTTTATCGCACCTGGTACCAGCCCGACAATGCGGTGCTGCTGGTGGCCGGCAAGTTCGATGCCGATGCGACCCTCGCCAAAATTAGCCGCCTGTTCGGCGCCATCCCGAAGCCGAAGCGCACCTTGCCCGCATTCTGGACGGTCGAACCGACCCAGGACGGCGAGCGCAGTTTCGCCGTGCGGCGCCAGGGCGACGTCCAGATCGTCATGCTCGGCTACAAAGTGCCATCGAGCCTGCACGACGACAGCGACGTGATGGCCTTTGCCTCGGCCATCCTGGGCGACGTGCCGACCGGGCGCCTGCACAAGCAGCTGGTCGAAACCGGCAAGGCGAGCCAGGTGTTCAGCTTTGGCGAAACCGGCTACGCGCCCGGCCTGCAGTACGTCGGCGCGGTGGTGAAGAAGGGCGAGCCGCTGGAGCCGGTGCGCGCGGCGTTGACCGAGGCAGTCGAGAGCTTCGCTGCGACGCCGCCCACGAAAGACGAAATGGCGCGCATCCGCCGCATGTACGAGAACGACATGGAGCGCAGCCTGAATGACCCGCAGCGCGTCGGCGTGGCCTTGTCGGAGACGATCGCGCTGGGCGACTGGCGCCTGTTCTTCACGGGCCGCGAGCGCATCAAGACCATCACGCCGGAAGAAGTGGCGGGCGTGGCCAGGCGCTACTTCCGGCGCGACAACCGCGTCACCGGCAGCTTCCTGCCCGAAGACGCACCGCAACGCGCCGCCATTCCGCCGGCGCCGAGCGTGGAGAGCATCCTCAAGGAGTTCAAGCCTCAGGCCTCGAGCCTGGTCTCGGAAGATTTCGAACCGACCCAGGACAACATCCTGAAACGCACCCGGCTCGTCACCAAAGGGCGCGTCAAGCTGGCGCTGCTGCCGAAGAAAAACCGCGGCGAAGCGGTGACCGTCAACCTGCGCCAGCACATGGGCGACGAGAAGAATTTGTTCGGCAAGGGCGCCGTGCCCGAGCTGACCGCCGCGATGCTCATGCGCGGCACCAGCCGTTTTACGCGCGAGCAGCTGTCGGACGAATTCGACCGCCTGAAAATCGCGGGCGGCCTGAGCCACTTCCAGACCACGCGCGAGCACCTGGCCGAAGCGCTGCGCCTGGTGGCGCATGTGCTCAAGGAGCCGGCCTTCCCGGCGCCGGAATTCGAACAGCTGCGGCGCCAGTCGCTGGTCGCCCTGGAAGCGAGCCGCGCCGAGCCGCAGGCGGTCGCAGCGCGGGCGATGGCGCGCCACTTCAACCAGTATCCGAAGGGCGACGTGCGCCACGCGAACAGTTTTGACGATGACCTGGCCGAACTGAACGCGGCGCGCCTGGACGAGCTGCGCGCCCACCATCGCGAATTCTACGGCACGGTACCGGCCGAAATGGCGATCGTCGGCGACTTCGACGCCGCCGCCATTACACCGCTGGTCGATGAACTCTTCGGCGCCTGGAAGGCCGCGGCGAACGTCGCGCCGGTCCTGCGCCGCCACGCCGATGTCAACCCCTTGAAGACGACGCTGAACACGCCCGACAAGGAAAACGGTTTTTATACCGCGCGCCTGAACCTGGACCTGAACATCGACGACCCGGACTATCCGGCGCTGATGCTGGCCAATTACATCTTCGGCGAAGGCGGCCTGCGCTCGCGCCTGATGGACCGCATCCGCCAGAAGGATGGCTTGTCGTACGGCGGCGGCTCGCAGCTCGAAGCCGGGGACCTGGACCGGGCAGGCGCCTTCGGCATCAGTGCGATTGCCGCTCCCCAGAACCTGGCGCGCCTGGACGCCGCCATCCGCGCCGAGCTGGCCCGCGCGGTGAAGGACGGCTTCACCGCGGTCGAGCTGGCCGGTGCGAAATCGGGCCTGATGCAGCAGCGCCAGCAGACCCGCGCCGACGACGGCGCGCTCGCCGCCGGCTGGACCGCTTACCTGTACCGCGACCGCACCTACGAATGGTCGCGCCAGTTCGAGGGCAAGCTGATGGCCGTCACGCTGCTCCAGCTGAACGCCGCGTTCCGCAAGGCGATCGACCCTGTGAAGCTGTCGGTGGTGATGGCCGGCGACCAGGACAAGGTCAAGCCCGCGCCCTGAATGCAACACCTGTCCCGCATGCGGCTGCACCAATTTGGTGAATCCGCGCCGGGACGTTAGAATGTTGCCCTTTGGCATCATCTAACGTCATGCATCGTTGATCGGGCAGGAGCATCCATGAAGGGCAAGAAAGAACAGGACGCGGGCGGCATCTCGTTCGCCGGCAAGGTCGTGCTGGTGACCGGTGCGGCAAGCGGCATCGGCCGCGCGGTGGCGCTGGCCTTCGGGCGCGCGGGCGCGTCGGTGGTGGTGGCCGACATCGTCGTCGACGGCGGCCATTCGACGGCGGCGATGATCGTCGAGAGCGGCGGCAAGGCGCTGTTCGTGCCGGCCAACGTGACGCGCGCGGCCGAGGTGGCGGCACTGGTCGACAAGACCGTCAGCCATTACGGCCGGCTCGATTGCGCCGTCAACTGCGCCGGCTTGTTCGAGGAAGGCGCGCGCCTCGCCGAGAGCGAGGAAGCCATGTACGACCGCATCATGGACGTCAACGTCAAGGGCATCTGGCTGTCGATGAAATACCAGCTGGGCCAGATGAGCAAGCACGGCAGCGGGGCGATCGTCAACCTGTCCTCGGCTTTCGGCACGGTCGGCGCGCCCGGGCATGCCATCTACGCCGCGAGCAGGCACGCACTGGCGGGCCTCACCAAGAGCGCCGCGCTTGAACACGCGAAAGAAGGCATCCGCGTCAATGCGCTATGCCCGGGCGCGGTACGCACGCCCATGCTGGCGCGCGCGCTCGCACGCGCGCCGTCCATGGAAAAGAAACTGCGCGCCGCCCACCCGATGGGCCGCTTCGCCGAGCCCGGCGAGATCGCGAATGCCGCGCTGTGGCTGTGCTCCGACCAGGCCTCGTTCGTGACCGGGCACGAGTTGTCGGTCGACGGCGGATACACGGCGATGTGAAACCCGCGGCGGCCGAAACCACCCCGGCATCATTTCGGCCGTGCCGCCTTCAATTTCGCCGCCGGCGGCACCACGCGCCCCGACCGTAAATCCTGCACCGTCAACGCCACCGCGCGCGCCACGTTGCGCACTTCTTCCTGCACGTCGGTATCGCGGTCGAGCACCTCGTGGCTGGCGGCATACGACTCGTAATAACCGATGAAACGGTCGAGCGCGCCGAAGCTGCCCGAGTCGATCAGCCCCATCCAGTTCAGCCAGTCCGACAGCGAACGGCGCGTGCCCTCGATCCCGGCGACGTCGCCATGCACCACAAGCCCGAAGGCGCGGCCGGCCAGGTGCTTCGGATAATCCCAGCCGGCCAGCTCGATGTCCTTGGCGACTTGCGCATCCTTGCCGTGGGTGGAACTCGGGTCCGGATTGCCGCCGTCGGCGCAGACCAGGCGGTCGATCATCAGTTTGAGGGTCGACGGCGTCTGGTACCAGTAGACCGGGGTCAGGATGATGACGCCGTGCGCGGCGACCCAGCGCTCGTAAATCTCGTTCATCCAGTCGCCGGTCTGGCGCTCGGCATGGTTCGGGTAGCAGCTGCACGGCCAGTGGCATAGCGGCATGGCGGTCGAGGCGCAGGCCTTGCAGGGATGGATGTGGCGGTCGTAGTCGGAGGTCAGGCGCGACAGGTCGAGCAGGTCGGCCTCGACGCCGCATGCGGCCAGCGCCTCGCGCGCGATGTTCGTGAGACGCCAGGACTTCGACATCTCGCCCGGGCAGCTGCCGTCGTTGCGCGCGGAGGCGTTGATCAGGAGGACGCGGTTTGGGGTGGCGGGATTCTTTTGATGCGTTTCCGCGGCCAGCAGGCGGTCGCGCGCGGCCTTCCATTCGATCGACAGGTCGTAGTCCGGATCGGCGAAACCGGCGCCGGCCTTGACGGTACGCGGCGCCTTGCGCTTGTCGCGGTAGGCCTGCCAGGCGACTTCCTCGACCGCGGCCAGCTCGGTCGATACTTGCTGGTAGGCGGGATCGAAAAAGCCGTCCATGAATTTGCGCCGGAATTCGTCGCGCTCGAGTCGTGGCGGCGCTTGGCCTGTGCGTACCGTGGTCATAAACTCTCCATGATCAAGACCCGATTATGCGCAAGGCATGCGCGCGCCGATGTTCGCTGGCGAACGCTCGCGGCAATAAAAAAAGCGGGCGGCGCCAGTGGCGCCGCCCGCTTTCGCATGGAGCTGAACGATTACTTGGCTGGTGCGGGAGCGGCCGTCGTCATCGATGCCGTCGCCGGAGCGGCTGCACCGGCTGGCTGCTTGATCGTCATGATCCAGACGCGCGCCACGTCCGACAGGCCGCCGCCGGCCTTCACGCTCTCGAAGGTCTTGATCGCGTCGTCCTTCTTGCCGGCCTTGGCCTGGGCGGCGCCGAGGCGCAGCCGGGCTTCGTCGGGCTGCTTCAGGCCGCCCTTGGCGATACCTTGCTGGATGAAGCCGATGCCCTTGTCGTGCTGGCCCATCGTCGCATACGCCCAGCCGAGGTTGACCAGGCCGGCGCCGGTCTTGGCCTTCGATGCCGCGGCTTCGCCGGCGGCGATGTTCCTGGCGTCGTCGGCGGCGCCCTTGTCGGCACGGCCGCGCAGGGCGGTGTGGGCCTTGGCGTTGGCGCCCTTGCCCAGCACGCCCGCGGCGTAGCCGGCGTCCATCGCGTTCTTCGCTTCGGTCGGGAAGCCGTCGCGCAGCGCGCTTTCGGCCAGGTCGACGTAGTCTTCTTCACGCAGCGTCTTGGTAGCGGCAAACTGCAGGCGCAGCAGCGGCAGGTAGTTGTCCTGGTTGAAGCCCGGCTTGCGGATCACGCCCACGCGGATCAGCTCATTCCAGTACTCGTCGCTCGGATAGTAGGTCACCATCTTCTGGACCGAGCTCTCGTAGACGGCGGTGTCCTTCGACTCATGCGCGGCGCTGATCAACAGCTTCAGGTCTTCCTGCGACGGGGCCTTGCCTGCCTTCTCGGCGTCGGCGACCGCCTGTTGCAGCTGGGTCTTGGCGCCGGTGTAGTCCTTGCTCAGGTACTGGGCGCGCGTCTGCAGCTGACGGGCTTCGGCCATGTTGCCGCCCATCGCTTCGTAGCGCTTGAGCTGTTCGTTGGCGGCGGCGTAGTTCTTCGCGTTGTACTGGATGTTGGCCATCGCCAGCACCAGCTTGGCCTGCGTATCCTTCGGCTCGAAGCCCGACTTGACGACTTCTTCGGCGGCGGCCAGGATGCCGGCGTCATTGCTGGTCATCGACGCATGCGCCATCTTGATGCGGTTGAGGATGTAGTTCTCGTACGGCGTCCGGTTCGGGATCGCTTCGGCCTGGGTAATGCGGTTCTGCAGTTCGGCGGCGTTCTTGGCGGTGATCAAAGGCTGGATGGCGTTCGAATCGAGCAGCTTGAACAGCTCGGGGCGCACGCTGTTGGCCGGCGCGGCCGCTGGCGCCGCCTCCTTCTGGGCGTGGGCGCTCGTCATCAGGGCAGGCGCGGTGTTCAGGCCGACGGCGGCCAGCAGCAGGCACAGGCGAGCAAGGCGGAAATGGGACATGAATGATCCTTCTAAAAAGATGAGCGGTACAAATCCGCGGCAAGATGGCGTTTTTGCCAAGCTTGAGCAAACGCGCATTGTCCCATAAACGTGGGGGACCCTGCGGCGCAATTGTGCCGCAGGGGGTGGGCAGGCGGGGCTGTCGTTACATTGCGTTACCGTGATTAACGCACGGTAACGCCTTGGGCGGCGCGCCCCTTAGAACCTATCCCAGTAGGGAGGAGGAAGTTGATGACGACATGCGCGTCTGCGATGCGTGGCAAGCGGGAGCAACGCTGCGCCCGCTTGTCAGGCGCGTCAGCAACGACTTATTTCCTACTGGGAAAGGTTCTTTAGAAGCCCGGCACCGGGCACTGGCCGGTGGCCTCGATCTCGCCCCGCAGCCAGGCGTTCACTGCCGCCAGCGCCGGCGCGGCGAAACCATAGGTCATCAGGGCGGGTGCGTCGAAGTCGAGCGCCTGGTAGGGGTTCCACAGCGCCAGGTGCAGGTCGGGATGCCAGCTCGCGCGCAGCTGTGGATCGTAGCGCCGGCGCGAGGTCGAGGCCAGGATCGTGAAGCGCCCGTCGTCGGGCAGGGCGCCCCAGTCGAAGGTGTCGGGGTCGGCAAAGGTCACCAGTTCGACCTCGAAGTGAGGGGCCAGCGCCGCGGCGATCGCTCCCGCCGGGACGCCCGCTTCCGAGACGCCGTCACTGACCACGTCCTGGCGCGCGACCAGGCGCAGGCGCGCCCCGGGCGACGGCCGCAGTGCGTTGCCCCTGACGCTCAAGGCGCGCTGCCAGGCGCGCGCCATCAGGGCGCGGTCTTCGCTGTCGGTGGTGTAGATCGGCGCTTCGTCGGCGCCCGGCGCCTCGCTGACCATGACGTCGCACTGCGCCGCAGCCGTGACGGCCGCCGCCGGGCGCGCCACGCCGCCGGCCGGATACGCGGCGGCCAGTGTAGCCAGCCGCGCCAGGCGCGCCTCGACTTCCGCCATCGGCAGCTCGCCCGATCCAATCGCCGCGGCGATCGCGTCGATCGTTTCCATCTGCGCCTCGCGCGAGCCGATCGCCATCACCATGTCGGCGCCCGCCACCAGCGCGCGCACGGCGGCCGCGCCGACGCCGTAGCGATGGGCGATCGCATGCATGTCCATGCCGTCGGTGATGATCACGCCCTGGTAGTGCCATTGCTCGCGCAGGATGCCGGTCAGGATGGCGCGCGACATGGTCGCCGGATTCTCGGCGTCGAGCGCCGGGTAGACGATGTGGGCCGTCATCATCGCCGGCGCCGGATGCGCGCCCTGCGCCGCCATGCGGAAGGGCGCGAATTCGAAGCGCTCGAGTTCCGCCAGAGGCTTGTCGACGGTCGGCAGCGCGCGGTGCGAGTCGACGTGGGTGTCGCCGTGGCCGGGGAAATGCTTGACGCAGCAGGCCACGCCTTCCGATTCGCTGCCTTCCATCCAGGCCAGCGCAAGGCGGGTGGCGGTGTCCGGATCGGCGCCGAACGAGCGCTCGGCGATCACGGGATTGTGCGGGTTGTTGTTCAGGTCCAGCACCGGCGCGAAGTTCCAGTTGAAGCCGAGCGAACGCACCGCGCGCGCCACGGCTGCGCCGACTTCGCGCGCGAGCTCCGGGTCGTTGGCCGCGCCCAGCGCCATCGCCGACGGCGGCGCCGGTACCCAGGTCGAACGCACCACGGCGCCGCCTTCCTGGTCGAGCGCGAGCAATGCTTCGGGGCCCATCACGGCCTGCAGGGCTTTCGTGAAGCGCGTCAGCTGGCCCGCATCGACCATGTTCTGGCGGAACAGGCAGGCGCCGCGCACGCGGTTCGCCTCCAGGAAGGCCGCCGTGTCATCATCGAGTTCGGTGCCGAACAGGCGCACCATGACCAGCTGTCCGGCGATTTTTCTCAGTTCGTCCATGTGCCCTTCGGTCTTAGTTTGTTTTGGTGACTTTGCTCAGGTGGCGCGGCCGGTCCGGATCCATGCCGCGCGCTTTCGACAGGTGGGCCGCCATCACATAGAAGGCCTGGATGGCGACGATCGGGTCGAGGTCGGGCGTGGCGGCCACCGGCAGCGTCAGGTCGCGTTCGATGACGTCGTCGGGCGCGGCCAGCAGCACGCGTGCACCGCGCCCGCGCATTTCCGTCGCCAGGGCGACCAGCCCCGCTTGCGCCGGGCCGCGCGTGGCGAAGATCAGGAGCGGATAGCCATCTTCGATCAGCGCCATCGGGCCGTGCTTGATCTCGGCGCCCGAGAAGGCTTCGGCCTGCAGCGCCGAGGTTTCCTTGAATTTCAGGGCCGCTTCGAGCGCGATCGGAAAACTGATGCCGCGTCCGACCACCATAATGTTGCGCGCCGGCGCCAGCACGTCGATCGCCGCCGACCAGTCGACTTGGGAGGCCGCGCGCAGGTCGTCGGGCAGGGCGGCCAGGCCGGCTTTCAGTTCCGGGTCGTTCTGCCATTCGGCCACCAGGCGCGCACCGGCCACCAGGCTCGTAATAAAACTCTTGGTGGCGGCCACGCTCTGCTCTTTGCCGGCGTGCAGGGGCATCGCCCAGGCGGCGGCCTGGGCCAGCGGCGACCCGGCATCGTTGACCAGGGCCACCGTGGTGGCGCCGCCGTCGCGGAAGTAGCGGATCGGCTCGACCACGTCCGGGCTCTGGCCCGATTGCGAGATCGAAATCGCCAGCGTGTCGCGCGTGACCAGGGGCGATTTATACAGCGTGACGAGCGACATCGGAAGCGAGGTGACGAGGCGCCCCATGCGCGACATGATCAGGTAGGCGACATAACCGGAGGCGTGGTCCGAGCTGCCGCGCGCCACCGTGACGGCGCTGTTGAAATTGGTCGAGCGCAGCGTGCGTCCCAGCGCCGCATAGCGCTCCACGTCCTGCGACAGTTGCAGGGCGACGCAGTCGCCGGCCGACATGGCCTCTTGCAGCATGAGCGAGCTCACAGATGAAGTCACAGCGCTTCTCCTTCGATATACACGGCTTTGATGTTCAGGTCGCGGTCCAGCACGACGAAGTCGGCGTGGCAGCCCGGCGCGAGACGCCCGCGCAGGGTCTCGCCAAGGTAGTCGGCGGCATTCGTCGACACGCGGCGCGAAGCGTCCTCGATCGACAGGCCGATGTTCACCAGGTTGCGCAGCGCGCCGTCCATGGTCAGCGCCGAGCCGGCAAGGGTGCCATCAAGCAGGCGCACGCCGCCCATGCATTTGTGGACAACCTGGCGCCCCAGCATGTATTCGCCGTCGGGCATGCCGGAAGCGGCGGTGGAATCGGTCACGCAGAACAGCTGCGGGATCGCGCGCAGGGCGACCTTGATCGCGCCCGGATGCACGTGCAGCAGGTCGGGGATGATCTCGGCGTACTGCGCGTGCGCCAGTGCCGCGCCGACCATGCCCGGCTCGCGGTGGTGCAGGCCCGGCATTGCATTGAACAGGTGGGTGAAGCCGGCCGCGCCATGCTCCAGGGCGGCGACACCGTCTTCATACGAGCCGCTGGTGTGGCCGATCTGGACGCGCATGCCGGCGTCGCTCAGGGTGCGCACCAGTTCCAGGTGGCCGTGGATTTCGGGCGCGACCGTGATCACGCGCAGCGGCGCCTGGCGCTCGTAGGCCTCGATCTCGGCCAGCGTGGCCTCTTTCGCGAACGGCGGCTGGGCGCCCAGTCTGGCCGCGTTGATGTACGGACCTTCCAGGTGCACGCCGAGGATGCGCGCCTCGCCTTTGCCGCGCTCCTTGCAGGCGATGCCGATGGCGGCCAGTGCCCGTTCGATGTCTTCGGGCGGCGCCGTCATCGTCGTGGCCAGCAGGCTGGTCGTGCCGTGCTTCGCGTGCAGGGCGGCGATCACGTGCGGCGCGTCGCCGCCTTCCATCATGTCGCGCCCGGCGCCGCCGTGCACGTGGACGTCGATGAAGCCGGGCAGGATGTAGTCGTCGCCGTTCGCGTCAGGGTCGACGGGGCGGCCGTCGATGGCCTCGATGTGTGCGCCGAAGCGCAGCGCGCCGTGGACCCAGCCATCTGGCGTGAGGATGTTGCCTTTCATCGGGTGTCCTTCAGGTGGCGTTCGATCATGAAGAGGGCGCCGCGCGCGGAGTCGCCCTGGGGCGGCAGGCAGCGTGCGCGCGTATCCGGCGGCAGCCAGGCCAGCAGGACTTCGCCGAGGCCCCCGCACAGCGCCAGCGGCAGCGCGTGCCCTGGGTCGAGGGCGTCGGCGATGCTCGCCACTTCCCGCCCCGCGTGTTCGAGGATTGTGCGCGCCACCGGATCGGTCTCGCCGTGCATCACGACGAAGCGCGCCAGGCCGGCGTAGGCCGTCTGGTTGGCGCGCCCGAGCCAGATCTGTACCGCGTCGCGCTTGCCGCCGCAGGCCGCGATCACCTCGTTTGCGAAAGCGCCGCCCTGCACGCGGCCGTCGAGCACCTGTTCGATATGGTTCAGCGCGCGCAGTCCCATCCAGGCGCCGCTGGCTTCGTCGCCGGCCGGGAAGCCCCAGCCGCCGACTTCCACCTTGGCGCCATCGATCAGCATCGCTTCGCCGACGCTGCCGGTGCCGATCGCCACGATCGCCCCCGGCGCGCCGCCATGGGCGCCCATCAGGGTCGTGAAACCGTCGGTGTCGAGCACCAGGGCGGCAAAGCCGGGATCGGCGGCCACGAACCGGGCAGCCCAGTCCTTGTTGTGCACGCCGGCCAGGCCGAGGCCGATCGCCATCGCTGACAGCGGCGGGGAGCCGACGTCGGCCACCGCGCAGGCTTCGCCGATGGCGGACAGGATGGTGGTCCAGGCATTGTCGACGCCGTGGGAAAGGGCGGACGGTCCGGCGCTGGCCTGTGCCAGTTCGACGCCGTTGGGATCGGCCAGGCGCACGCGGGTGCCGGTGCCGCCGCCATCGACGCCGATGAGGTATTCGATCATGGGGAAATGCGTGCCAGGGAGGTCAGGGCACTATAGGGAGGCAAGTTCTGCTTGTCAACAGGTAGTTAATTGGTATTATATTCGATCCACCTTGCATGCCGGGCTGACGCTGCCCTTGCTCTGATTTTCTATGGAAAACACACGTTGCGGGTGGTATCTGGATTGGTATGCTTGAGTTGCGTGTCGATGTGACCGGCAGAGAACGATTTGGTTCCAGCTCTGCCGCTGAGGACACGCAGAGGCAGAGCTCTTCAATGAGGTTACAAGTTACTCGCAGGGATTTACACCGCTGAACCGCTCTTAACTGTCTGCCAATCAAAAATAGCCCGGTTATCTCGACCAGGGCAGTGATGAAGACTATCCGCAGCACATTCAGGTACGGCGCGTTTGCCCTGGTCCGCAGCGGCAGTTACCTGTTTGCCGGCGAGAGCGGGTTCCTGGTCGACACGAATATCGTGATCCTGGGCGACCACCTTGCCCGCCGCAACCCGCTCTCGAGCAAGCTGGAAAGCCTGCCCGAACGCACGCTCTTCAACGCCTTTATCACCCATGAAGCACCGACCGGGAACCGCGAACAGCTGCTGCCCTTCGACCTGCTGCCGACCATCCTCGAGTTCAATGGTTTTACCGTCGCCGGCGGACGGCTCGGTCTCGGCTACAGCGCCTTCAACCACCATGCCGACCGGCCGCAGCCGCAGCGGCTGGCCGAACTACGCGCGTCCGTACTCAACCGGTCCGCGGCTTACCGCGCGCTGTGGATGGCGAAGCAACCCTGACGCGGTGAAGCGCACGCAGCCCTCGCCGAGGGCGTGCGCCAGCATCAGCGGCAAGCTTCAGTTGGTCTGGCGCCGCCCGCCACGCTCGACCTGTACCAGCTCCTCGCCCGCCCCCTCGCGCACCTGGTTGACGGATGCGCTGCCGGGACCGCGCACGTTGATGTCGGTCTGGCGCACCGTCAGGCGGCGCGCCTGCAACGAGCCCGAACCCGTCAGTTCGGCGTCAAGGCGTTCGGCGCGGCCTTCGAGCTCGACATTGCCGGGGCCGCGCATCCTGACCAGTACGCGCTTGCCCTCGACGCTGGCGCTCAGGCCGCCCGAGCCGTGCAGCGAGGCGTCGAGCGTGTCGGTGACGCGCGCCAGCGACACGTCGCCGGGGCCGCCGCTGTCGATCACGGCCTTGCCTACCGTCAGGCCGCCGGCGTCGAGTTCGCCCGACCCCCTGAGGTCGGCGCGCAGCTCGTCGGCGCTGCCGGTGAGGGTGGCGTTGCCGGGGCCGTTCATGCGCAGCACGGCGCGTCCGGCCTGCAAGCCGCGCGCTTCCAGGTCGCCCGAGCCGTTGACTTCGGCCTCGAACTGGCGGATGTTGCCGGCAACGCAGGCCTTGCCCGGTCCACGCTGCAGGCTGCCGAGTTTTTCCACCTGCAGGTCGCAGGCGTCGAAGTCGCCCGAACCATTGACTTCAAGCTGCAGCTCCCGCGCACTGCCGCGCATGCGCACATTGCCGGGGCCGCTCATGTTGGCGACGGCGCGCGCCAGGCGCAGTTCCATCGCCTCGAGGTCGCCGGAACCGCTCACACGCGCCGTCAGCTCGTTGCCGACTGCGCCCAGGCGCACGTCGCCGGGACCGGTCATCGCCAGCGCCACCTTGTTTGCCTTTACCTGGCGCAGGTCGAGGTCGCCGCTGCCGCTGCTGTTGACCTCGAACACGCCCACGCCGCCGCGCGCGCGGATGTCGCCTGGCCCCTGCGCGTTCAGGACGAAGCGTTCGCCCTTGATCGCATCGAGCTCGACGTCGCCGCTGCCGTTGTTGACCAGGCGGGTCAAGCCGGTGGCGCCGATGCGCACCACGAGTTCCGGCTGGTCGCGCTTGCCCCAATGGAAGTTGAAGCCGGATTTCGCGCGCTGGCGCACCACCAGGGTGCCATTGCGCACTTCCGATTCGATCTCGGCCAGTTGTTTGGGGTCGCCCGACAGTTCCAGGCGCGGCGCGCCTTCGCTGACGATGACGCGGAACGGGCCTGCCAGTTCGATGGCGTTGAAGGCGCCGACCGGGCGCTTGTCGACCGCGACGGCGGTGGCGGTGGCGCTGCGCCGCTCGTCGGCGGAAACGGTGTGCATGCTGGCCAGGCCGGCGCACAGGAAGACGGCGCCGAGGGCGGTATGTTTGATGCGCATGTTCATGGATGTCCTTGTTGTTGTTCTGGGTTCAGGGTTCAGGAGCATGCACGATAGGACAAAGCGGCGCCGTCCGTACAGCCGAGCCGATGGACGTGCAAAATTACGGGATCAAGGCGCGAAAACGGGCGATGAACGGCGACGCTGCCGCACACGCTCACAGCAGGAGCCGGGAGGCAGGATGCGAAATCCGCTGTGAGTGAAGCTACCCAGGGCGTACCTTAGAACCTATCCCAGTAGGGAGGAGGAAGTTGATGACGACATGCGCGTCCGCTTGCCAGGCGCGTCAGCAACGACTCATTCCCTGCTGGGATAGGTTCTTAGAGCAGCGTAATGCCGAAACGCTTTAGCACAAGCGCAAACGCACCAAAACATGCCATCGTGATGAGGGCGCAAGCCCCCAGGGTCCACCAGAACCCGACACGGTTCAGCAGCCACGGAAACGCAAGGAACATCGGCAGGGTCGGCACTACATACCAGAAGGTGTACCAGGCATGGTTGGCGAGCCTGGCCTGTGGCTGGTTTTCGATATGCAGCCACACCAGGGTGAGCAAGGTGATCATCGGAAGCGCCGCGACGAACCCGCCGAAGCGGTCGCTGCGCTTGGCCAGCTCCGACACGAGTACGACAACGGCTGCCGTGATCAGGTATTTCGTGATGAGCCACTTCATCGTTTCTCCTTCACTTCCTTGTTCCGGTAACCGCCGGGACGGCCACCGGCGCTGCCTTACTTGATGGAGAAGCGGACGCTGACCGCCTTCTTGTCCGCGAACGTGACGGCTGCGACCGCCTTGCTGCCTGGCGCCAGGTTGGCGCCGCCCTTGGCGACCAGCGTGTTGTTCCCGCCTGCCGCGAGGGGAAGTTCGGTCTTTTGCGTACCTTTCAACACGGTCAGGGTACCGGTTGCACCTGTGGTCGACAGGTCCTTGCCATGGTCGTTGACATAGATCGTGGGGACGCCGTTCTTGGTCACCAGCTCGAACGAAAGGTCGCCGGCGCTTTGCACGATGCCGCCATGCCGGGCTTTGGCGCCGTGTGCAAGGACCTCGCCCGGGAAGGCGACACTGGCGGCGAGGGCCGCTACTGCGAAAATCTTTTTCATTGCATGCTCCAGAAACTGTGGCGGCTCGGGATGGGCGCCGCCACTTGGCCCATATGAATCAATATGTGTCGCCGCCTTGTTCAGCCAGCAGCCGCTCCAGCGGCCGGCGGCCGACTTTCCAGAAGATGAGCGGCGTCAACAGCGAATCGAGCAAGGTGGAACTGATCAGCCCGCCGAAGATCACCACCGCGACCGGATGCAGGATTTCCTTGCCCGGTGCATCGGCGGCCAGCAGCAGCGGGGTCAGTGCAAAGGCCGCGACGAGCGCCGTCATCAGGACCGGTGTCAGGCGCTCGATCGAACCGCGCACGATCATCGGCCAGCCAAAGGTTTCGCCCTCGAACTTGCACAGGTTGATGTAGTGGCTCACCTTGAGGATGCCGTTGCGGGTCGCGATGCCGGCCAGGGTAATGAAGCCGACCATCGAGGCGACCGACAGCGACACCCCGGCAATCCACATGGCCATCACGCTGCCGACCAGGGCGAAGGGGATGTTGCCCATGATGACGAGGGCAAGCGTCCCCGACCGGTAGCGTGAATAGAGCACCAGGAAGATCAGCACGAGCGAGGCCAGCGACAGGCCGGCAATGAGCCGCTGCGCCTGTTCCTGGGCCTGGAACTGGCCTTCGACGCTCACGAAATAGCCGCCCGGAAGCTGGCTGGCGGCGACCGTCTTGCGCACGTCTTCGATAATGTTGGACATGTTCGAGCCGTCGGTATTGGCGTACACGACAATGCGCCGGCGCCCGTTCTCGCGGCCGATCTGGTTCGGCCCGTCGCCTTCTTCCACCGTGGCAACGCTGGACAACGGGATCTGTCCGGCTGGGCTGGCGAGCATGACCCGCGCCAGGTCCTGCGGCGAGCGGTCGGCGTCGGCCAGGCGCACGACCAGGTCGAAGCGGCGCGCGCCGTCGATGACTTGCGTGACGCGCGTGCCTTCGGCCAGCGCCTGCCATGCCTGCAGTACGTCGCCGGCAGCCAGGCCATGCTGCGCCGCCTTGCGGTAATCGATCCGCACCTTGATCTGCGGGATCAGCACCTGCCGCTCGACCGACAGGTCGACCAGGCCCGGCACCGCGCGCAGGCGGCCCTGCAGGCCGTCGGCCAGGCCGCGCAGGGTGTCGATGTCGTCGCCATAAATCTTCAGGGCGATCTGCGCACGCACGCCCGACAGCAGGTGGTCGAGCCGGTGCGAGATCGGCTGCCCGATGGCGACCGCGGCCGGAATCACGGAGAGCTGCTTGCGGATGCTGGCCATGATTTCTTCGCGCGAGCGCCCGGACGGTTTCAGGTCGACGTCGATCTCGGACGAGTGCACGCCCTCGGCATGTTCGTCCAGTTCGGCGCGGCCGGTACGGCGGCCGACCCTGGTCACTTCCGGCACCTGGGCGATCAGCGTTTCGGCCAGGGAGCCCATGCGGTTCGCTTCCAGTAGCGAGGTCCCCGGCGTAAAGGTCATCCCCATCACCAGCGAGCCCTCATTGAAGGCCGGCAGGAAGGCGCGCGGGAAGAAGGGCACGGACGCGGCTGCCGCCACGACCGCGATCAGGGCTGCCGCCAACACCAGGCGGATGCGCGGGAAGGTCCAGTTCAGCGCGGCGGTATCCCATGCTTTCATGCGGCGCACGACCGGGCTGTCGCCACGGTGCAGGTGCTTCATGCGGGGCAGCAGGTAGTAGGCCAGGGCCGGGGTGACGGTCATCGACACCAGCATCGACGCCAGGATCGAGGCGATGTAGGCGATGCCGAGCGGCGCGAACAGCCGGCCTTCGATGCCGGGCAAGGCAAACAGCGGCACGAACACCAGCACCACGATGACAGTGGCGTAGACGATGCCCGAGCGCACCTCGACCGAGGCATGCCAGATCACTTCCAGCACCGACTGGCCGTCTTGCTTGCGCTGCTTGAGCCTGCGCACGATGTTCTCGACGTCGACCACCGCGTCGTCGACCAGCTCGCCGATTGCGATTGCCAGGCCGCCCAGCGTCATGACGTTGATCGACTGCCCCAACAGGTGGAAAGCGAGCGCCGTCACCGCCAGCGAGAGCGGGATGGCGATCAGCGAGATCAGCGTGGTGCGCACGCTCAGCAGGAAGGCGAACAGCACGACTGCGACCAGGATGGCGCCGTCGCGCAGCGCCTCGACCACGTTGCCGATGGAGTTGTCGATGAAATCAGCCTGGCGGAACAGGACCACCGGCTGCGAGATGCCGGCCGGGAGCCCTCGTTTCAGCTCCCCCAGCGCCGTCTCGATGTCGCGCGTCAGGCGCACCGTGTCGCCGGCCGGCTGCTTCTGGACGCTGAGGATGACCGCCGGCTTGCCGTTCAGGCCCGCGTCGCCGCGCTTGAAGGCCGGCGCATAGCGCACGCTGGCGATCTGTTCGAGCAGGACAGGCGTGCCGTCGCGATAGGTGACAGCCAGGCCTTTGACGTCGTAGAGACGATTGGTGCGGCCCAGGTTGCGGATCAGGTACTCGCGATTGTTCAGGTCGACGAAGCCGCCGCTGGTGTTGGCCGCAAAGCCGCGCAGTGCCGTCGTCACCTGTTCGAGCGAGACGCCAAATTGAGCCATCCGTGCAGTATCCGGCTCGACCCGCAACTGGCGCACCTCACCGCCGATCGGGATTACCTGCGACACGCCGGGAATCGACAGCAGGCGCGGGCGCAGCACGAAGTCGGCGTATTCGCGCGCCTTCATCGGATCGGTTTTGGCGGTGTCGATGGGCAGTGCGATCAGCATGATTTCGCCCATGATCGAGGACACCGGCCCCATCACGGGCGAAATGCTGCCCGGCAGCTGTTCCTTGACCAGCGTGATCCGTTCCGACACGAGCTGGCGGTTGCGGTAGATATCGGTGCCCCAGTCGAACTCGGCATACACGATGGACAGGCCGACGCCGGAGACCGAGCGCACCCGTGTCACGCCGGGCATGCCGTTGAGGGAGGTCTCGATCGGAAATGAGACGAGCTGTTCCACTTCTTCGGGGGCCATGCCGCCGGCCTCGGTCAGCACCGTCACGACCGGCTTGTTCAGGTCGGGAAAGACGTCCACCGGCGTACGCCATGCCGTCATGGCGCCGTAGACCATCAGCATCAGCGCCGCCGCCAGGACGAACAGGCGGTTGTGCAGGCTGAAGCGAACGATTGAATTGAACATGGAGGGTCACCTGATCTGGTTGATCAGGGAGGTCCCGATGACCACCACCCTGTTGTCGGGGCTGAGTCCCCTGGTGACGATGACGGTCCGCGCGTCGAGCGCGGTCGTCTCCACCGGCAGGGCAATGAAGCGCTGGGCGCCGGATTTGATCCAGACCACCGTTTCATTGGCAGGGTTGCGCGCCAGTGCCGCCGCCGGCAAGGCAATGCCCTTGACCTTCGTATCGAGCCTGGCCAGGACCGTCACCGGCTGGCCTACTGCCAGGTCGAGGTGTGCGCCGTGCGCACGGAAATTGATCGGCAGGGCGCCGTGACGCAGGGTGCGCCCGCCGCCGAGCAGCGTCAGCGCGGCATCCGGCGCCTCGACCAGCGTTGCAGTGCTGATCTTGCGTGCCAGTCCGGCGTCGGGGGACGACGCTTCGATGAGTATGCGCTGAGGATCGACGATCTCGAACAGTACGTCGCGCGACTCGACGATCTGGCCATTCAGTACCGACGCGCTGGCGATGATGCCGCCGGCAGGGGCAAGTATCGCTTCGCTGCCGCCGATCGAACCGGCGACCGCGCGTTCCTGGCCAATGGTGGCGGCCAGTTCAGCCTGGGCGGCCTCGATCTCCCTGGCCGGCACCACGCCTTCGAGCGATGCGAGGCGTTCCACCCGTTTGGCCAGCAGGCCCCGGTGGGCGCGCAATTGCGCGAGCTGCGCTGCCTGGTTGCCGCGCCCGATGGCGTCGCCGGTTGGCCGCAGGCGTGCCAGCACCTGTCCTGCGACCACACGCTGGCCCGCGACCGGCAGGCCGTTGGGACCCGGTGCGATCTGTCCGGCGAAAGGCGCCTGCACCCGGCCGCCAGCGTTCGGATCGATGCTCGCCCGGCCGTTCAAGGCCACGGTGCGCGCATATTCCCCCTCCTTGACCATCAGCGTGCGCACGCCCATGCGGCGCTGTGCAAGCTTTGGAACGTTGACGCTCCCATCGGGCAGGCGCGCCAGGGCACCGGCAGCGGCAGTTCCCTGGCCGTCCAGGTGCTCGCCGTTCGGACCGTGCGCGCCGGGCGAGGCAGACAGAGCGGTCGCAAACAGGCCGGCGACAAGGCCGGCAACAATTCGTTGGGTCATCTTCATATCAAACTTCCTTGCGTTGACGGCGGCGGGTGACAAATACTGCTGCGGCGGCGAGGACGGTGGCAGTAATCGCGGCCAGCAACCAGCGGCTCACGCCATGGCCATGCCCGTGGTCGGCGGCCTCTGCCGCGACCGTCAGCGTGCCTTCGAGCAGATCGCTTTCTTCACCGGCAACCAGTGTGAACAGCAAGGCATGGCTACCCGGTTTGGCAATTGCGGCGAGAAATTTCGGATCGTCAACCGCGTAGTCGCCGAGGTCGGCGTGAAACTTGGCTTTGGCCTTGAGGTCCTTGTACTGGACCTCGAGCGCGCCGTTTAGCACGGGCTCGTTCGTTTCGTAGCGGTCGATCATGATCGACAGCTCGCCACCGGAGAGGTGGCCGAGCAGCTCGAACGCTTCGGTAAAGGTCTCGATGCGGGGGGCCTGCGTGGCCGCGCCGGTGGTGCTTGCCTGGCCGTCGAGGTGTTCACCGTTGGGCCCGTGGGCGCCCGGGCTGGCGGATGCCGGCGGCATGACGAGCATGGCGGCAAACATCAGGTTCAGATAGTTCATGGAAGAATTCCTAAGGCTTGATTGAGCAGGGCATGCGCGAGCCCGAGTGCGACTTTTTGCTGGGCCAGGGCGACGTCCGCCTCATGGGTGAGTGCGCGCGAACGGATCAGTTCGGCCAGCCCGCGCTCGCCGGCGCGGAATGCTTTCCCGATCAGCGCGGTGTGTTCGTGCAGGGCGGCGGCGCGTTCGGTGGCGGCCTCGAGCGCTGCACGCGCATTCGCCAGCCTTTCCCTCGCGATGTCGATGTCGGCATCGGCGCTTGCCTGGATGTCGGCCGCCTCCGCAGCAGCGGTGGCGATCACGGTGTGTGCCTGGGCTTCGACGGCGCGATTGCGTGCGGCGCTGCCGATCGGAATCTGGAATGCCACGCCGATGCTGTCGACGGGCGCGCGCAACTGCCTCTCGTCTTCCCGGCGAACCGACACGGCAATGGTCGGCGGCGCCCAGCGGTTGGCTGCGGCCAGGCGCAGGGCGGCGCGTGCGCGCTGTTCGGAGGCCTGCGCGGCAGCCAGGCGTGGATTCGCGGAAATCCCCGACGCGTGCAGGGGCTCGGGTTCAAGCGCGGGCAGGCGCGGCAGCCCCGTTGTCACCCGATAGCGCGCGAGTGCCTCGGCCGCCGCGGTGCGGGCATGCATGACGTCGATGCGGGCAGCCAGGACTTCCTGCTGCGCGAGCAGCCTGTCGCTGCGCGCCAGGTCGCCCGCCTTGACGCGCCGCTGTACCTCGTCGGCAAGTGCCTCGAGGTGGTGCAGGTGGTCCTGCTTTTCCTCGAGCCCGACCTGGGCGGCGGCGGCTTCCCACATGCGGGCGCGGACCATGCCGGCAACGGCCAGGCGCGTGGCGCCGATGTGGACGGCAACTTCTTCGGTGCTGCGCGCGGCCAGCGCTTCGCGCGCGCTCTTCTGGCCGGGCAGCCAGAGCGACGACGATAGCGCGATCTCGGATTCGCGCTGGCGGCGCTCCGACGCGCCCTGGTCTGCCCGCCGCGACAAGCCCAGCGTCGGATTGGCGGCGAGCCAGGAACGGGCATTCTCGCGCGCCGCTGACACTTCATCCCACCGCGCTTCGAGCGTGCGGGCGGCAGGCGCGCGCTGCCACGCACTCTCGACGGCTTGTTGCAATGTGGTGCCGATCGCAGTCGGGGCGGGCGGCGTTGCCATGACCTGGCATGGCAGCGCCAGAGAAACGGCAATAAGGTAAGGGGACAGGCGGCAGGTGCGCATGTGTTCTCCATCGGATGAGATTCAGAATCACCGAGGGCGAGCACGTCAGCGCAACATATGTCGCGTCTGAATCTTTCGATTATGCGTGCAGCGTTCCCCCGGCAGCATGGCCGAGGGCAAAAGCAGGGGGCCTGTGTGGCCCGTCGAGGAAGGGTTCAGGGACTGCCTGGACAACATATGACTCAGGTGCGGGCGCAGCCTGTTCAGGAGGCACCGTCAGGCGCGGCAAACCAAAGCCGGCCGGCTGGGAGGAGGAAGAGTGTTCCTGGGCATGATCGAGCGACGCATCGGATTCGTCGTAGTGAATCGATCCGTCGTCCTCGTGGTGATGGTGGATGCCCTCATCGTGCTCCAGCCCGTGAACGAGCGAGGCCGCGCCCGTAACGGGCGGCAAACTGCCTTGCATGGCAAAACCATACAATGGCAAGCAGAACAACAGGAAGATGTGGACAATCCGGCGCAAAAGAATCTCCAAGCAAGTTTGGCGCGATTATAGCAGTAGCCTGGACTGCGCTGCGTGCGGCATTTCAGCGCCAGCACGGGTGTCGGCGCTGCCCTCGGGGGCGGCAAGTGTCATAATGGGCGCGTCGAGTGAGGAGAAACAAGTGATTCGTTACATGGGCACGCGCAAGAATGGCGAAGGCGCCACCGTCTACGTGTTTATCGTGAACGGCCTCGAAAAAGAGGTCCGCGAGGCTGCGCTCAAGCAGCATCCCGGCTGCTATGAGGCCTTGCCAGCATCGGCCAAGGCGAAAATTGCCGCCAACCGCAACTGGCTGTCGAAGCTGTGAGCGGCAAGCGCCGCGCTTGCGCCGTGCTGGTGGCGTTCGCCTGTGCCGGTGCGCAGGCGCTGCCGTCCACCTTCGGCCCCGTCATCGGCGGCGCGCTGCTCTGCCGCAGCCAGCTCGACAATGCTTACTTTCATGCCTACCTGACGACCGCTTTCGGACCTGCCGTCAAGCACGAGGACGGCGCATACTGGTTCAAGGGCGACGCGACCCTGTGGGGCAAGCAGGTGCTCGAGGTGATGGTGAGCGACGACACCAGTCCGATGGTCTTCATTGCCGCCGTGGTGGACAGCCAGCCGGAAGCGTTGGAAGAGGCGATCCGCGCGAAAGCGGGAGTGCGCCACAAGGCGGCCGATGCTTCGGCCACGCCTTTGAGGCTATCGAACCCGGGGAGCGTCATCGCTTATCACAACGGGAAATCCAAAATATACTGCGCGAGGTATAAACCTCTCCCGCCAGGCCGCTAGACCTTCATGTACACCAATTACTTCAAGCTCAAGCAGGCGCCGTTCTCGATCGCCCCCGACCCGCGCTACCTGTTCATGAGCGAGCGCCACCGCGAGGCGCTGGCGCACCTGCTGTACGGCATCAACAGCGGCGGCGGCTTCGTGCTGCTGACCGGCGAGATCGGGGCGGGTAAAACCACGGTCTGCCGCTGCTTCATCGAACAAATTCCCGAGAACTGCCGCCTCGCCTATATCTTCAACCCGAAGCTGTCGGTCGGCGAACTGCTGCAATCGGTCTGCGAAGAATTTCGCATCGCGGCGCCGTCCGGGGAGGCGGGCGAGGCTGGAATCAAGGGCTATGTCGATGCCATCAACGCGTATTTGCTGGCGTCGCACGCGCAGGGGCGCAACAACGTGCTCGTCATCGACGAAGCCCAGAACCTGGCGCCGGACGTACTCGAGCAATTGCGCCTGCTGACCAACCTGGAAACGAGCGAGCGCAAGCTGCTGCAGATTATCCTGATTGGCCAGCCGGAACTGCGCACCATGCTGGCGCGTCCGGAACTGGAGCAACTGGCCCAGCGCGTGATCGCACGCTACCACCTGGGGCCGCTGTCCGAGCTTGAGACCGGCGCGTACATCGCGCACCGCATGGCGGTGGCGGGATCGCAAGGCGCGCCCGTGTTCCCGGCAGCAATGACGCCGCTCGTGCACCGCGCCACCGGCGGCGTGCCGCGCCGCATCAACCTGCTGTGCGACCGCGCACTTCTGGGCGCCTATGTCGAAAACAGCGTCGAGGTGACGCGCACCATCCTGCGCAAGGCCGGGGAAGAAGTGTTTGCCGGGGACGCCGCGCCGCCGCTGCGCGCGGCGCGCTGGCCGCTGGTCGGGGCGGGCCTGCTCGCCGGCGCCGTATTGAGCGCCGCCGCTGCCTGGCAGGTGCTGCCGGGGCGCGACACGCCGGCACACACCAAAACGGTAATGGCAAAGGGCGCGATCGCGCCGGCCGCACTGGCGCTGGCCGGCGTGCCGCGCGGGCATGCCGACGAAGCATCGGCCCTGCGCGCCCTCGGTGCGCTGTGGGGCGCCGCCTTGCCGGCCGGCGAGCCCTGCCAGGCCGCGCTCCGGGTCGACTTGCGCTGCCATATTGGCCGTGGCGGCATTTATGAACTGCGCCAGCTCGACCGCCCGGCCGTCATCGTGCTGCGCGAGGGGGGCGCCACCAGCCATGCCGTATTGGTCGGCATGGACGAACGCAGCGTGACCCTGCTCGCGAAGGGCAAACGCGAGCGGGTCGAGCTCGGCGCGCTGGCGTCGCGTTTCACAGGCGAGTACACGACCTTCTGGAAAGTGCCGCGCGCCTTTCGCGAGCAGCTGGCCGCGGGCGACCAGGGCGTCGACGTCGACTGGCTGGCCGCGCGCCTGGCCCAGCTTGGAGGCGTCGCCGCGCCGGCACCGCAGCAGCCCTTCAATGCGCGTACCCAGGAGTTATTGCGCAGCTTCCAGGCAAAACAGAACCTGAAGGCGGACGGCGTCGCCGGCCCGCGCACCTACATGCGCCTCAACCAGCTGACCGGGATCGTTGAGCCGCGCCTGCTCGCCGCCGCCGGGACGGGACACTAAATGTCGTACATTCTCGAAGCACTCAAAAAAGCCCAGGCCGAACGCCAGCTGGGCAATGCGCCCGATATCCATACGCCGCAACCGGTGCATGTGCCGGCTGCCCCCGCCACCGCGCAGCGCAAGCCGCTGTTGCTCGGATTGGGCGCGGGCGTCGCCGTCGCGGCGCTCGTGGCGGGACTGGTGTGGCGCGCCAAAACGCCGGCGGGGGAGCCTGCCGTGCTGGCGCAGGCGGGTACGGCGGCGGGCAACGCGGGCGTGATCAGTCCTGCGCCGCCGATGGCCGCTGCACCGGACGTGTTGCCGCCCGGTGAGATGGCGCTTGCCCGTCCTGCGGAGGCGCCGCCTGTAGTCCGCGCCCCGGCGCCAGAGCCGCAGCCCGCCAGCCGGATGCGCGAGGCTGCCCCGGTTCCGGCGCCTACCGTTTCCCGGCCGGCGGCAGCGTCCGCGCCGCGCGTTGCGGCTGCAGCGCCGGCCGTGCCCGAGGCGGTCTACCTGCCGGCGCCGGCGCGCGCTATTGAACCGGTAGCCGCCGCGCCAGCCCGTGCTCCCGATCCGGTTCCTGAAGAAAGCCTGCGCACGCTGCAGCAGCTGCCCGAGTCGATCCAGCGCGAGGTGCCGAAAGTGGCGGTCGGCGGCTATATTTATTCGCCGAACCCGGCGGACCGGCTGCTGCTGGTCGACAAGACGCTGCGCCGCGAAGGCGAGGAACTGGCGCCCGGCCTGGTGCTCGAGCGCCTGATGCCGAAATACGCCGTGATGAATTTCCGGGGCACCCGCTACCGTGTCGGTTACTGATCCGGTGGCGTCGAACGCCGTGCTGGCCGTGGTCGGCTGGTCGGGCAGCGGCAAGACGACGCTGCTCGAATTCCTCGTCGCACACCTGGCCGCGCGCGGGCTGCGCGTGAATGTCGTCAAGCACAGCCACCACGACATCGAACTCGAGCCGCCGCACAAGGACAGCGCGCGCCTGCGGATAGCCGGGGCGGCCGAGGTGATGATCGCCTCGCCCTACCGCTACGCGATCCTGCGCGAACTGCGCGGCCAGCACGAGCCGCCGCTGTCCGAGCAGCTGGCGCGCCTGGCCCCAGCCGACCTGACCCTGGTCGAAGGCTATAAATGGGAGCCGCTGCCGAAGCTCGAGGTCTATCGCCCGTCGCTGGGACGCGCGCCGCTGTATCCGGACGATCCGCTGGTCGTGGCCGTGGCTTCCGACGGGCCGCCGCCAGGCGCCGCAGGGCCGGCCTGGCTCGACCTGAATGCGCCGCAGCACGTCTTGCACTGGCTCACCGAATGGATGCTTGCGCAGGCTAAAGTTTCCGCATTGCAAGCCGTTAATGGAGGATAACCCTCATCAGGAGACTGAAATGAACGTCAACAGCATCGCCGCCTTGTCTACCACGATCGCCGAGACCGGCCGTAAGGACGAAGTTGCCATCACCATGCTGAAAAAGCAGCAGGACGCGCAGAAGTCGGCCGTCACCCAGATCCTCGACGGCATCACGCCGCCGCCAGCGCCGCAAAACCTGCCCGCGCACCTGGGCAGCAAGATCAATACCACTGCCTGAACAGGGGGAAGCTCCGAGCCAGTCTGGCGCACGCAGCGCTGCTGGGTTCGTAGGTTGGACTCCTGAGTCGAACCTACGTCGCGATAGGGCGCCTTTTCGACAGATGCACGGGATGTCATCGCGGCGGGGCAGGCAGGGGCATTCAAGACGACCCACCGGGCGCTTGACGGTAAATCGCGGCGCCGAATGGCGCCGCCGTGAATCAATGGAAAGCGCGCAGGACACGCTCTTCGCCGGAGAGGCCGGCGCAACTCTCGGTGGCCAGGCGGGTCGCTTCCATCATGCGGCCCAGCTGCGCGTCTTCGAATCGCTCGAGCTCCTCGTTGGCGGCATTCAGGGCCATCGCCAGCTTGGCGCGCGCGTTCTGGTACAGGACGCTCGTGTATTGATCGGTGTTTTTCAGCAGCTCTTGCGCGTTCTCGATGACGAGGCGCAGATCGCCGATGAGCCGTTCCTGCGTTTGCGGGTTTTTTTCCGGGGTTTCCATTGCCTTCACCCTTAAGCCGGTTAGTCACGTCGACATGCGTCTGACACAGCCCTCATGGCGGCGTTGCATGCGTCTCGCCGTACTTGCGTACTGTCTTCGACGATGCGCCTTGGCCTGAGGGCTGTGTCAGACGCACTTAAAATATAAACAAGGACTACCTGTCGCGTTTGTCTGCGCGCAAACGTGCGCCGTAGAGGCCGGTAGTCCTTCCTATTGAACAGAGATTCGCACATCGCCCACGCTGACAGTCTGGCCGGTGCGAATCTTTGCGGTCTTGCGCAGCTCTTTCTTGCCATCGACCGACACCGCGCCGCTGGCCACCATGTTCTTGCCGGCGCCGCCGCTGTCGCACAGGCCGACCAGCTTCAGCAGTTGGTTGAGTTCGACGAACTCGGATGTCAGTTCGAAAGTTGTCTTTTGCATACTATCCTCGGGAAAAATTGTAGGGCGCACGGTTGGGCTCGCCGTAACGCAAGCGAGACCCAGGCAGCTGTCTTGAAGAGCGGTCCCGGCCGCGCAACCGCGCGGGCTACTTACGCCGGATCGGGACGCGTCATGTCCATCGGAACGATCCACTGATCGAATTGTTCCTCGCTGACATGCCCCGATTGCCGGGCCGCCTCGCGCAGCGTGATGCCCTCGTGCTGCGCGTGCTTGGCAATCTGCGCGGCGGCATCATACCCGATGTGGGGCGCCAGCGCGGTCACCAGCATCAGCGAGCGTTCCATCAATTCGCCGATGCGGGCGCGGTTCGGCTCGATGCCGCGGGCGCAGTGTTCCTCGAACGAACGCATGCCGTCGGCCAGCAGCCGCGCGCTCTGCAGGAAATTGTGGGCGATCATCGGCTTGAATACGTTCAGCTCGAAATTGCCCTGCGAGGCGCCCACCGTCAGCGCGACGTCGTTGCCGAACACCTGGCAGCACAGCATGGTGAGCGCCTCGCACTGGGTCGGATTGACCTTGCCCGGCATGATCGAGCTGCCCGGCTCGTTTTCCGGGATCGTGATTTCGCCCAGGCCCGAACGCGGGCCGGACGCCATCCAGCGCACGTCGTTGGCGATTTTCATAAGCGCGGTGGCAAGCGTCTTGAAGGCGCCGTGGGCGGAGACCAGCGCGTCGTGCCCGGCCAGGGCCGCGAACTTGTTGGGCGCGGTTTTAAAGGCCAGCCCCGTGCGCGAACCGAGCTCGGCAGCGATACGGGGTGCAAATTCCGGGTGCGCGTTCAGGCCGGTGCCGACCGCCGTGCCGCCGGCCGCCAGCGACAGCAGGCCGGGCAGGCAAGCGCGAATCGTCGTTTCGGCAAATTCGAGCTGGGCGACATAGCCGGAAAACTCCTGGCCCAGCGTCAGCGGGGTGGCGTCCTGCAGGTGGGTGCGGCCGATCTTGACGATGTCCTCGAAGTCGCGCGACTTGACCTGCAGCGTGCCGCGCAGGCGCGCCAGCGAGGGCAGCACCTCCTTGGCCACCGCCCACGCGGCCGCCACGTGCATGGCGGTGGGGAAGATGTCGTTCGAGGACTGGCCCATGTTGACGTGGTCGTTCGGGTGCAGCAAGCGCGCTTCACCCCGTTCGCCGCCAATCAGTTCGGAAGCGCGATTGGCAAGCACCTCGTTCATGTTCATGTTGCTTTGCGTGCCGGAGCCGGTTTGCCAGACGGCCAGCGGGAATTCGTCCGGGTAGCGCCCGTCCAGCACTTCGTCGGCGGCGGCGATGATGGCGTCGGCCTTGTCGCGCGCGAGCTTGCCGAGCGAACGGTTGACGGCGGCCGCGGCGCGCTTGACCTGGGCCAGTGCGGCGACCAGTTCCGGCGCCATGCGTTCGGTCGAAATGTGGAAGTGGTGCAGGGAACGCTGGGTCTGGGCGCCCCAGAGGCGCTCGGCCGGGACCTCGATCGGGCCGAAACTGTCTTTTTCTGTCCGGTTTTCCATGAACTTGTCCTGTTTATTCGACGCTGGAGCTAAAGAGTGTATCCGAACACCCGTTAAATATGCTTAGGCTACAAACTTCTTCCTCCCCATGGCGCTGCGCTCTCATTCCCTGTTTTTATGCCTGTTGCTGGCGACTGCCACCGCGGCCGGCCACGCCGCCGAACTGGGCGACGCCCGGGTGCTGTCGCACATCGGACAAGCCCTCGCGGCCGACGTCGAGCTGACCCTGCTCGAGGAACCCGGCAAGCCGGTTGCCGTGCGCCTGGCCAACCCGGACGTGTACCGGGGCGCGAACATCGCCATGCCAGCGGTCCTGTCGAACCTGAGCATGAGTGTGACGCGGCGCGATGGCCGTCAGTTCCTGCATCTGACCTCGCTCAAACCGGTCGAGAGCCGCCATCTGCACGTCTATCTGGAGTTGATGGATGGCGCCCAGCGCAGCGTGCGCCTGGTGACGCTGTGGCTGACGCCGGATCCGGATCCGGCACCGCCGCCGGCGCCCGTGCCGCTCCCCGTGCCGCTCCCCGGGCGTCAACCGGTAGCCGAAGCGCCGACAGCGCTCCCGGCGCCGGCGCGCAAGCCGGTGCCGGTGCCACGTCCGGCCGCAGCGCTGCATGCGGGCGAGCAATACGTGGAAGCGAGCGGCCGCCCGACGCGGCCCGCTCCGCGCAAGGCCGCTTCCAAACCTGCCTTGACGGCGGCGCACGAGAAAAAGACGGCACCCGCGCCCATTCCCGCGGCGACGCTACAGGGCGAGGCGGCAAGCTGCGCGCCGCAGGCGGCGAGCGAGCACCTGAACGCCTGCGTGGCGCTGGGCGAGAAGAATGCGGCGCTGCACCAGCAACTGGGCAAGCTCGAAGAAAAAGTGAAGGTGCTGCAAGGCGCCGCTGGCACCGCGCCTGTGGCGCTGCCGGCCACGCTACAGGCTGTGGCCACGCCTGCAGCTGCAATTGCTGCGCCCGCCTCGGCAGCGAAGGAAGTTCGTCAAGACGCCCCCAAGGGAGCCCCGCGCATCCATCGCAAGCCGAAGAAGGCCGAGCCCCCCGAGCCGGAGACCCCGTGGCTGCCGATCGCCACGGGCCTGGCTGCCGTGCTGGCGCTCGCCGCCCTGGTGCTGGCGCTGCTGCGCCGTCGCCAGCGCGCGAACTTCGGCAAGGTCCCGGCGGCCCACAAGCCGGCCAAGCTGCCGAAGGCGCCGCCGGCGCCCGGGGAAGGCGAACCGAAAACGAATTTCATGGCGGCAGTGAAGTCGCGCCTGATGCCGGGACGGGGCAAGGGTGCCGCTTCCGAGGCTGAGGAGCCGGTCCTGAACGATGTGATTTCCCATCCGGAACAGGGCGCGCACAATTCGTCTACACAAGCATAAAATTTGCGCTATACTTAATTCGTTGGTTGTCAGAACCACAAAACGAAACAGAGTCCGGCGCAGCCACCACCGATAGCGTGGCGCGGGTACCGGAGGTACGTCGCGAGACGCCTGTCTTCGGAAGCTGTCACTCTGCCAACAGCGGCAGCGGACGCCGGATGCAACCGGCAAAGAGGCGACACCGGGATTACCTGGTGTTGCTCTCCGAATTCATACGGACCCCGTTCCGTAGCAATCAGGCGCCTTCGGGCGCTTTTTTGTTTGCGTGTCGGTTTGTACCGGCAATAAAAAATGCGCCCGCAGGCGCTTTTTTGATGAAGAGGGAAGGGTGGCTCAGTGCGCGCGCATCGCGCGATCCAGCTGGCCCATCCACGGCTCGGTCACGTCGCGCACGGCGCGGTCGTTGGCCATGATCTGCTTCAGCAGGTCGATCTTGCGCTGGCGCCTGGCGCCTTCCAGTGGCGGCACGCCGCTTGCTGTCGCGCTGGCCTGGACGGCGCACTGTGCCTTCAGATCGTCGAAATTATTCCAGTCACCCGATTGCGCCGCCGAGGCCATCTTGCCCGTCAGGCCAGCAATATTTTCGTACATCGAGAGAACTTCGTTGGAGGTCATGTTGGCGCCGCGACAATTTTGTTCGGCCGGATTGCCGGTTGTCCTCCATTTACGGCAGAGCTCGCCGGAACTTTAGGGTGTTTGCAAAAATAATTGAAAATTTTTCTCTGCTATCCGTCGGGGCCGCTCGCGCGGGGCGCCGTATTGCCGGGTTTTTGCAGTCCAGCGCGTTTTTTTGCCGTCTGTCGCATTCCATCGCTGCCGCTTGGCCGCTTCCCTTAGAGTGCGTGCTGGGTCGCTGCGCCGGACGCAGCGCCAACAGAATAAGAGAAAGCAAGAGAGGATTGTATGAGACACCACCGAGCATCGGGCCTTGCCGCCGCCATCGCACTGGCGCTGACCACGAACCTGGCCCAGGCCGAAGCCCCGTTTTCGTTCGCCGCCACCCCCGGCAAGCTGCCGAAGGACATCATCCCGCTGCTGTACGACGCCCACCTCGTGCCCGACATCGCCGCCGATACCTTCCGCGGCCAGCAGCGCGTCGAGATCGACGTACTGCGGCCGACCAACCGCATCGTCCTGAACGCCGCCAACCTGAAGATCGAACGCGCGGCATTAATCGGCCGCGGCCTGGCCGAACGCAGCCTGACGCCGATCCTCGACGAGAAGCAGGAAACGCTGGCCTTCGACCTTGGCGCGCCCCTGGCGGCCGGGCGCTACACGCTGGCGCTCACGTTCAGCGGCCAGATCAACCGCGAGGGGCGCGGCCTGTTCCAGGTGCCCTACAAGGCGGGCGGTGTCGACAAGAAACTGGTTGCCACCACGATGGAGCCGTCGGACGCGCGGCGCATGCTGCCGACCTGGGACGAGCCCGCTTTCCGGGCGCGTTTCAAGCTGACGGTCGACGTGCCGGCCAGCTTCAAGGCCTATTCCAACACTCCGGTCGAAAAGCACGAAAAGCTCGCCGGCGGCCTGCAGCGCATCTCGTTCGCGCCCACGCCGAAGATGCCGAGCTACCTGGTGGTGCTGGTGGCCGGCGAGATGGAGCGCGTCTCGGCGCGCCAGGACGGCGTCGAGATCGGCGTCGTCACCACCGCCGGCAAGCTCGGTTCGACCGCCTTCCCGCTGCAGGCCACCAAGGACCTGCTGCGTTACTACAACAATTACTTCGGCGTGCCGTATCCGCTCGCCAAGCTCGACCAGATTGCGATTCCCGGCGGTTTTAATGGCGCGATGGAAAACTGGGGCGGGATCGTCTACAACGAATCCACGCTCCTGGTCGACCCGAAAAAAAGCCCGGAAGACGTCAAGAAGCTGACCTTCGAGGTCAACGCCCATGAGGTGGCCCACCAGTGGTTCGGTAACCTGGTGACGATGGCCTGGTGGGACAACCTGTGGCTGAACGAAGGCTTTGCTTCCTGGATGGCGTCCAAGGCGACCGAACACTTCCATCCGGAATGGCGCCCCTACCTCGATGGCATCGCAGAGCGCGAGGGCGTTCTCAATCTCGACGCGCGCAAGACCACGCACCCGATCCAGACCCGCATCGACAACGAAGAGCAGGCTGCGGGCGCCTTCGATTCGATCACCTATGTGAAGGGCCAGGGCTTCCTGCGCATGCTGGAAGCCTATGTTGGCGAGGACCAGTTCCGCAAGGGCATCCGTGCCTACATGGCGAAGCACCAGTATTCGAATACGACCACGGCCGACCTGTGGGCGGCGATCGAAAAGGCGTCCGGCAAGCCGGTCAGCAAACTGGCGAACGACTGGACCACCCAGCCCGGCTATCCGCTGATCTCGGTGAGCCAGGCCTGTGTCGACGGCAAGCGCCAGGTCACGCTGTCGCAGGAACAGTTCCGGCTGGATGAGCCCGCAACGGAAAACCGCCTGTGGAGCGTGCCGCTGCAGGTCGGCACCGTCAACGGCAAAGCCTGGTACACGCTGCTGGCCAACCGCAGCACCACGATCACGCAGGGCGGCTGCGAAGGCGCGCTGGTGGTCGACCCGCGTAGCGTGGGCTTCTTCCGCATCCAGTACGACCGCACCAGTTTCGATGCGCTGGCCGGCAACGCCGCGCGCCTGCCGGACCCGACACGGTTGAAACTGCTGACGGACACCTGGAGCCTCGTCACAGCCGGGCGCATGCAGTTGGATGCCTATGTCGCCCTGGTGGCCAAGTACGGCGACGAGCCGCGCCTGGCGGTCTGGACATCGATCCTGTCGAACCTGGGCACGCTCGACAACCTCGCGCGCGGCGAACCGGAGCGGGCGCTGATCCGCCGTTTCGTGATCGATTTCGTGCAGCCGCGCTTTGCCAAACTCGGCTGGGAACCGAAGGCGAACGAGTCGATTGAGGAGCGGCAACTGCGCGCACTGCTGGCGATCACCCTGGCGCGTGCCGGCGACGAACGCGCGATCACCGAGGCGCGCCGGCGCTTCGCCCGGTTCCAGGCCGATCCGGAATCGATCAGCCCGGAAATGCTCGACTTCGTGGTCTACACCGTCGGCCGCTATGCCGACGGCGCCACCTATGCCGCGCTCGGCAAGCAGGTGGCCGCCGCCGGCACCGACGAAGAGCGCAACCGCTTCGGCGGCGCGATGACGCTGGCGCAAGATCCGGCCCTGGCGGCCAACACGCTGCGCATGGCGGTCTCGCCGCAGGCGCCGGCCAACCTGGCCAGCGTCATGGTGGCCGGCGTCGGGCGCGAGCATCCGGACCAGGCCTGGGAGTTCGCGCTGGCCAATCGCGACACCTTGTTGAAGAGCACTGACGCCGTCGGCCGCAACCGCGCGCTCGCTTCCGTCGTGGCGTCGTCGGCTGATGCGCGTCATGCGGATATGATGGAACACTATATCGGCCAGAACTTCGGGCCGGATGCGCTGGTCGAAGCCCGACGGGTGGGGAACGGCATTCGCGTGCGCGCCGCCCAGAAGGCGCGCCTGTTGCCGCAGGTGCGCTCCGCATTGCAGGCAGCGCAAGCGACATCGACGACAAACTAAAGGACAAGCATGAAGACTTGCTGGACACCTGTGAAGACCGCCATCCTCCTCGCCTTCTGCGGCGCGACGCTGGCCCCCGCACTGGCCGCCGCCCAGGCAAGCAAGGTCGCGCCGCCGCCCGAGAAACCCGCCACCGGCAAGAGCGCCGGCATGACCGTATTGCCGGGCGACGACTTCTTTACCTGGGCCAATGGCGACTGGCTCAGCAAGACCGAGATCCCGGCCGACCGCGGTTCATGGAGCGCGATGGGCGCGCTGGCCGAAGACACCAACACCCGCATCGCGAAGATGATCGAGGAGTTGGGCACGGCGAAGCGCACAACGGCCGATGCCAGCGGAGAAGCGCGCAAGGTCGCCGACTTTTATGCCGCCTACATGGACGAAGCCGGCATCGAGAAGCGCGGCCTGGCCCCGGTGAAACCAATGTTGACGAACATCGCCAACATCAAGGACAAGGCAAGCCTGGTGCGCGCGCTCGGCGGCTCGATCCGCGCCGACGTCGATCCGCTGAATGCCACCAATTTCTTCACCGAAAACCTGTTCGGCCTCTGGGTCGCGCAAGGCCTCACGGAGCCGACGCGCAACCTGCCTTACCTGCTGCAGGGCGGCCTCGGCTTGCCGGACCGCGCGTATTACCTCGAGAACAATGCGCGCATGGCCGAGGTACGCACCAAGTACCAGCAGCATATTGCCGCCATGCTCAAGCTGGCTGGGATCGACAGGACCGACGAACGCGCCGCGCGCGTGTTCGAACTCGAGCTGGCGCTGGCGCAGACCCACGCCCCGCGTGAGGATTCGGCGAACATCCAGAAGTCGAACAACGTCTGGACCATGAAGGATTTCGCGGCCAGGGCCCCGGGCATCGACTGGAACGCCTTCTTCAAGGCAGCCGGCCTGTCGGGCCAGGACCGCTTCCAGGTCTACCACCCGAGCGCCATCGTCGGCGCGGCCAAACTGCTGGCGGACGCCGACGTCGCCACCTGGCGCGACTACCTGGCCTTCCACAAGCTGAACCAGTACGCCAGCCTGCTGCCGAAGGCCTTCGCCGACCAGCGCTTTGAGTTCAACGGCAAGACCCTGAGCGGTGCGCCGCAGCAGTCGGCCCGCTGGAAGCGCGCGCTCGGCGCCACCAATGCGGCGATGGATGAAGCCGTGGGCAAGATCTATGTCGCCCGTTATTTCCCGGCCGAAAACAAGGCCAAGGTGCAGGCGATGGTGGCCAACATCGTCGACGCCTTCAGCCGCCGCATCGACAAGCTCGAATGGATGGCGCCGGCCACCCGCGCCCAGGCCCAGGCCAAAGTCAAGTCGCTGTACGTCGGCATCGGCTATCCGGAGCGCTGGAAGTCCTACGACGGCCTGCGCGTGGTTGCCGGCGACGCCTTCGGCAATGCGATCCGCGCCGAGGACTACCATTACCAGCAAGAACTTGCGAAACTGAAGCGCAAACCCGAGCGCACCGAGTGGGCGATGCCGCCGCAGCTGGTCAATGCCGTGAACCTGCCGCTGCAAAATGCGATGAATTTCCCGGCCGCTATTTTGCAGCCGCCATTCTTCGACCCGAAAGGATCGGACGCCGCCAATTACGGTGCGATCGGTTCGATCATCGGCCACGAAATCAGCCACAGCTTCGACGACCAGGGCGCCCAGTTCGACGCCCAGGGGCGCCTGCGCGACTGGTGGACCAAAGAGGATCTGGAGCATTTCAAGGCCGCCTCGGGCAAGCTGGTCGCCCAATACGGCGCCTACAAACCCTTCCCCGACCTCGCCGTCAACGGCCAGTTGACGCTGAGCGAGAACCTGGCCGACCTGGCCGGCCTGGAAGCGGCCTACGACGCCTTCAAGACCACGCCATCGGGCAAGAGCGTCGAAGCCGATCGCCAGTTCTTCACCGGCTTTGCCCAGGGCTGGCGCAGCAAGGCACGCGAAGCCTCGCTGCGGCGCGCCGTGCTGACCGATGGCCACGCGCCGTCCCAGTACCGCACCTATATCGTGCGCAACCTGGACGCCTGGTACAAGGCCTTCGACGTCAAGCCGGGACAGTCGCTCTACCTGGCGCCGCAGGACCGGGTGAAAATCTGGTGACGCCATGACCGACAGCCTCGACGATCGCTTCGACGATATCTCCCGCCGCACCCTGGCCCATTACGAACGCACCGCGCGCCAGTTCTTTGCCGGCACGGTCGACCACGACGTCAGCCAGAACGTGCAGGCGCTGCTGGACGCGATCCAGGCGTCCGCGCCTTTCACGCTGCTCGACCTCGGCTGCGGGCCGGGACGCGACCTGAAGACATTTACCTCGCGCGGGCACCGCGCCGTCGGGCTCGACGGTTCAGCCGAATTCGCCGCAATGGCGCGCGAATACAGCGGCTGCGAGGTCTGGCACCAGGATTTCCTGCACCTCGACCTGCCGCCTGCATTCTTCGACGGCGTGTTTGCCAACGCCTCGCTGTTCCATGTGCCGAGCGCGGCCCTGGACGAGGTGCTGGCACGCCTGCACGTCACGCTGAAGCCCGGCGGCGTGCTGTTCAGCTCGAACCCGCGCGGGCATAACGAGGAGGGCTGGAACGGGCCGCGCTACGGCAGCTACTACGATTACCCGACATGGGAAGGCCATCTGGTCGCGGCGGGCTTCATTCCGTTGCACCATTATTACCGTCCACCGGGCCTGCCACGCGAACAGCAGCCCTGGCTGGCGAGCCTGTGGCGTAAGCCGAAATGTTAATTGGCGAACAGAGGCAGGTGACAATCGGGCCTAAGGTGGGGCTCCGTTGTCAACTGAAGAGGACTGATCATGAACGAGGACCAAATCAAGGGTAAGGCCAAGAATATCGGCGGCAAGATCCAGGAAAAAGTCGGCGAAGTGGTCGGCAGCCGCCAGCAGCAGTCCGAAGGGCTGTCGAACCAGGCCGAAGGCAAGGTGCAGGAAAAGGTGGGTGACCTGAAGGATGTGGCCAAAAAAGGGAACCACTGATTTCTGAGCTACACTTAACCAAGCCGCGACGTGTCGCGGCTTTTTTGGTGTCGGACGCTGGCCGGGTGCCGGTGCTGTCTCATTGAATCGCGCGTTAACGATCGACGCGTGGGCGGGTTCCCCGTTCACGCGTCGATAGGTGCAACGTGCAGTCCACTGGACGTGCCGGCTACGACTTCGGCGTTTCCTCCACTACATCCCCCAGCACATCCTCCACATACAGCATCTGCACCAGCACCTTCAGCGCCGCCGCCAGCGGCGTGGCCAGCGCCACCCCGGCAAACCCGAACAGGGTGCCGAACACCAGCTGCATGACGATGGTCAGCGCCGGCGGCAGGTCGACCGCGCGCGACTCGATCAATGGCTGCAGCACATAGCCCTCGACCAGCTGCACGCCCACGAACAGCAGCACCGTGTACAGCGCCAGGTCCGGGCTGATCGAAAACGCGATCAGCACGGCCGGCACGCCGGCCATGATCGGCCCCAGGTAGGGCACGAAATCGAGCAGGCCGGCAATCATGCCGAGGATCAGCGCCAGCGGCACGCCGAGCAGGGACAGGCCGATCGCGGTGGTTGTGCCGACGATCAGCATCGATACCGACTTGCCCAACAGCCAGCTCGACAGCGTATTCCCGATCTTGTGCAAGACCTGGCGGGCGCGCGGGCGTTTCGAGGGCGGCACCAGCTTGATCACGCCGTTCGTGTAGAGCCGCGGCGAGGCGGCGAAATAAATGCCGACGAACAGGACGATGACGACGTTGCCGATCGCTCCGAGCACGCCGCCGAAGAACAGCCCGGCGTTCGGCACCAGCGACGACATCTGCTTGACGATCTGTTCCGGTTCCGGCAATCCGGCCATGACTTTCTTCAGCAGCGGATACTCGTTGACCGCGCTTTGCAACTGCTGCAGCGACTTCGGCACCGTTTCGGCCAGTTTGCTTGACTGCTCGGAAATTTGCGGCGCCGTCGCCCAGCCGCCGAGGCCGATTGCCGCGAACAGCAGCAGCACCACCAGCGCCAGCGCGAACTGGCGCTTGAGCTTGATGCGCCGCGCCAGCATGCTCGAAAGCTCGTACAGCAGCACCGCGCACAGGATGCAGGCGAACACCAGCAGCAGGGCGTCGGCGGCGAACCAGACCGCGGCCAGGCCCAGGACGAACAAAACGCCGATGCCGTCGATAAGGGCGGTGCGCTTGGCCAGCTTGCGTTGCGGCTCCGGGGCAGCCAGCGTTTCGCCGGCGTGCTGGACAGGAGAGTGGACAGGTTCGCGCATGATTCGATTCCATTAACAAAAGAATAAGCAAACATTACCACCGGTCACGCTGCATGGGCGCATGGATGAGCTGGCAAGCACGCGTCCCGAATATTGTCGGGCTATGTGAACCGCCGCACGGAAGGCGGCCGCAAGGAGGCGTAATCTCAACCCATCGCGTCGTCATCCGACCGCGCCACAACGCAAGGAGATCATCATGAACAAAGACCAAGTCGAAGGCAAACTGCAAGACATCGGCGGCAAGATTCAGGAAGAAGCCGGCAAGCTGGTGGGCAATACCGAGCAGGAAGCCAAGGGCCTGAAGAACCAGGTCGAAGGCAAGACCCAAGAGAAGTACGGCGACGTCAAGGAAAACCTGAAAGACGCCACCAACTGATCTTTGCCCCGCCTCGCGCGGAGCGGTAAAAAAAAAGGCCCCTGCGTTTTCGCGCCGGGGCCTTTTTTCATGCCTGTCCTCGAAGGAGGGCCGGGCTTACTGGATTTCGTAGGCGCCGATATCGACCTTGGTACCCAGAACCGGGCGAGCGGTGCTGGTGGCTGTATGCGCGTAGCTCGCGGTCGCCTTGAGCGACACGCTGCCGCTTGCCAGCGGAGGCACCGAACCGGCGTTCACGATCAGCGCGCTGGTCAGCGGACGCAGGTCATAGGCCGCCTTGTCGACGAAGCCGATGGCCAGCGACTGGTAGTTCGTCGACTTGACGGCCGTGGTCTGGGTGGTGACGGTGCCGTAGCCGCTGAACAGGTTGTTGATCAGCTTGGCCGGCGTGGTGGTATTGCGGACAGTTACGAACGTACCGCGGCTGCCGTCGTCGTTCACGAAGGTATTGTTGATCACGTACAGGTCGCCCTTGCGATCGGTCCCCATGCCTTCTTCGCCGTAGGACACCATGGCCGGGTTGTTCGACGCCGCCGGCTGCATGATGATGTTGCCAATGATGAAGGTGGTGCCGCCGTTCGGGACATTGATCTCGTAGCTGGGCTTGCCGGCAGCGGTGCTGCCGGTTTCGCCGGCGCGCAGGCTCGAGAAGCGGTTGTACGCGATCGTGTTGTACAGGGCGCGCGACTTCAGGTTGTGGCCGACATTGGCGTCGTGCGAGTAGTTGTAGCGGAAGGTCAGCTTGCCGACCTTGCCGATATAAATATTGTGGCTGTAACCGTCGCCAGCGCCGTTGCGGCCGAATTCGTTGTTCTCGAGGATCACGGTGCTGGCGGTGTTCACGCCGCTCAGGATGCCGTTTTCGTTATCGTGCAGGAACGAGTTACGCAGGGTGAAATTCGTACCTTCCAGGCGCAGGGCTGCACCATTGGCTGCAGACACTTTGGCGCCGTACATCTCGACATTGTCGATCACGATATTGCTGCCCACCACAACCCAGGTGCCCTTGCTCAGCGCGTTCTTGCCGGCTGCATCGATCTTCGGACGGCCGTTGACGCCGCGGATGGTCAGGTTGCTCTTGTAGATGGCACAGACGTCACCGGAATAGGTGCCGCCTTGAATTTCGATCACGTCACCCGTTTGCGATGCAGCGAATGCCTTGCATGGGGTCGCATAGGTCTTGCCGGCGCCGACGCTCAAGGTGGCGGCTGCAGCCGGGGCAGCGACGGCAACGCCGACGATCAGGGAAGCGACTGCGAAGGTGATGCGAGTTGCGTTGGTACGGGTGGCTTGCATGTGGAAATATCCTCTAGTGCGTGCTCTTCTGAGCGTGTCTCAAGATCAGGAACACGAAGAATACCGCGAGGAATTAATTCCGGGGCGACATAAATTGTTACAAGAATCTTACAATTTGACCTTGGTATTTAGCATTCCCATAGGAAAGGAACTCATTTGACGGCAAATGTATTCTGTAAAAAAATGTGTTCGGTGTTGCGTTTACCAGACATTGCCATTGACATTTTGTTGATTTGTCTGAAATTTCTGTGGTGTTGAGTGCAACATTTTTCAGCAATGTATAAAAAAAACGGAACGCCGCATGCGGCATTCCGGCTTTAGGTGGCAAAACCGCGGCTTATTTGGCTGCGGTAGCGCCCAGGTTGCGCTTGAAGAAGGATTCGATCAGCCCATACACGTGGCGCTGGCTGGGGCGGCCCGAGATCCCGTGCTTGGCGCCCGGATAGGTCATCAGCTCGAACTGCACGTTGCGCTTGACGAGTTCGTCGATCAGGCGCGTGCTGTTCGAGAACAGCACGTTGTCGTCGGCCATGCCGTGCACCAGCAGCAGCGGCGACTTCATGCCGTCCAGGTGGGCGAACACGCCGCTGCGGTCGTAGGCATCCTTGCCCGACTTCGGCGTGGCGCCGACGTAGCGTTCGGTGTAGTGGGTGTCGTACAGCGCCCAGTCGGTCACCGGCGCCACCGACACGCCCATCGCGATCTTGTCCGAAGCCGCCGCCAGCAGGCGCAGCGTCATGAAGCCGCCGTAGCTCCAGCCGAACACGCCGACGCGCCTGGCGTCGACAAAGCTCTGCTGGGCCAGCCAGTCGATGCCGGTGACCTGGTCTTCGACTTCGTTCTTGCCGAGGTTGTTATAGATGACGTCGGTGAACTGGCGTTCGCGGCGGCTCGAGCCGCGATTGTCGAGCCGGAACACCACGAAGCCCTGCTGCGCCATGTACTGGTCAAAATAATTGCCCCAGGCACGGGTCACGCGCTGCGAGTGCGGACCGCCATAGGTGAACAGGAAGACCGGATACTTCTTCGTCGCATCGAAGCCGGCGGGCTTGATCATCGAGTAGTGCAGGGTCTGGCCATCTTTGGCCTTGATCGTGCCGAATTCGGTGGGCAGCAGATCCGGCGCGTACTTCGCGAACGGGTGGGTGGCATTCAGTTCGTTCTGCTCAAGCCATTGCACCATCGCACCGTCGGCACGGCGGATCGACACTTGCGGCGGCGTCGTCGGGCTCGAATAGGTGTCGACGAAGATCTTGCCGTTGTTGGCGAACTTCGCCTCGTGCCAGCCGTCGCCGGCCGTGATGCGTGCCGGTTTGTTTGCCGTGCTGCCATTGATCGCCAGCGCATAGGTCTGCTTGTCGATGACGGCGTCGCGGTTCGACGACACGTACACCTTGCCGGCGGCCTCGTCCACTGCCAGCACGTTGTCGATGCCCCATTCGCCGCTCGAAATCGGATTCAGCAGCTTGCCGTTCAGGTCGTACAGGTAGAGGTGGTTGCGGCCCGAGCGCTCCGAGGCCCAGATGAAGGCCGAACGGTTCTTCAGGAAGTGCAGGTCGTTGTGCAGGCCGACCCAGGTCTTCGCCGTTTCGGTAAGCAGGGTGCGCTGGGCCAGCGTGGCGGCGTTCACCGCGACCAGGTCGAGGCGCTTCTGGTCGCGCGTCTGGCGCTGGTAGACCAGGGTCTTGCTGTCCGCGCTCCAGTCGGCGCGGACCAAGTAGATGTCTTTCTCGGCGCCGATATCGACCTTGCGCGCGACACCCGTTTCCGGCGCCACGATGAACAGGTCCACCAGCACGTTCGGGTCGCCCGCGGCCGGGTAATGCTGGTCGATCACTTCGGTGCGGTCGGCAAAGATCTCGAAGCGGCGCACCACCGGCACCGGCGCTTCGTCGTAGCGCTTGTAGGCAATGGCGGAATCGTCCGGCGCCCAGTAGTAACCGGTCGTCTGGTCCATTTCTTCCTGGGCCACGAACTCGGCTTCGCCGTTGTGCACGGTACCCTTGCCGTCCTGGGTCAGCTGGCGTTCGGCGCCGGTCTTGAGGTCGATCACAACCAGGTTCTGGTTGCGCACGAAGGAGAGGTAGCGGCCCTTCGGCGAAATCTTTGGATCGAGCACATTGCCCGATGCCACCTTGCGCGCCGCATCCGGCTTGGCGGCGTCGATCAGGTACAGGTCGCCGGCGATCGGCACCAGCAACTGCTTGCCGTCGGGCGACCAGTTATAGGTGAGGATGCCCGACAGGCTGGCGGTACGGGCGCGCTCGCGGCGCGCCTTTTCCTCGAGCGACAGGTTCTCGTTGGGCACCAGCTGTTTGGAGTCGACCAGGCGGCGCATGGTCTTGTCCGTCATGTTGTATTCCCACAGGTCCTGCTGGAACTGGTTGTCCTCGCGCCCGCGCAGGAAAGTCACGCGCTCGCCGTCGGGCGAGACGCGCACGTTTTTCACGCCGGGGCCGGCAAGCGAGGTTTCGCCGTGGATGCGGTCGAGTGTGAGGCGTTCCGCGCAGGCGGGCGCGGCCGCGAGTGCGGCCAGGAGGCAGAGGAGAAGGCGCATTGATTGTCTCGTTGAAAGTTAGCTTTATGCAACGGACGAGACGATACCAGACTCCCACTCTAAAATCAGTACTTACCCCACGAATACCACGTTCTCAGGGCGCGACGGCGCCTGCCTTGCGGCGCGACAGCCGCTCCATCGACCAGGTCAGGAGCACGGCGGCAATCGTCAGGCCCAGCACCAGCCCGATCCAGAAGCCGGTCGACTCCATCGGCACGCTGGGCGACCACGGGAACCAGGCCGGCGCAATGCCGAGGATATAGCCCAGCGGCAGCGAGAATCCCCAGAAAGCGACCAGCTGGATGATCATCGGCGGACGCGTCACCTGGTAGCCGCGAATCGCCGACGCCGTGGCGACCTGGGTGGCATCCGACAGCTGGAATAGCGCCGCGAACAGCAGCAAGTGCACGCAGGCTTGCTGCACCGCCGGATCCGACGTATAGGCGCGCGCGATTTCCCAGCGGAAGAGGGCGATGAAGGCGGCCGACAGCAGGCCGAAGGCCACCGACATGCCGACCCCCACGCGCGCCACGAATTGCGCGCGCAGCGGATTGCCTTCGCCCATCGCCTGGCCGACGCGGGTCAGGAGGCCGATGCCGAAACTGAGCGGCACCATGAACACCAGCGACGCAAAATTGAGCGCGATCTGGTGCGCCGACACCTGCACCACGCCGAAGCGCGCCACCAGCAAGCTGATCAGGCCAAAAGCGCTGACCTCGGCGAAATACGTGACGCCGATCGGCAGGCCCAGGCGCAGCATGGTGCGGATCTCGTTCCAGTCGGGACCTTCCCACCCGGTGAACGGATAGGTCAGGCGGTAGACCGGCGAGACTTTCACCCAGACCAGCATGGCGATCAGCATCAGCCACATGCCGACGCTTGTGGACACCGCGCAGCCGACCGCGCCCAGTTGCGGAAAACCCCAGTTGCCGAACACCAGCAGCCAGTTGCTGGCGATATTGAAAAGCAGGCCGAGGATCGCGATGACCATGATCGGCTTGGTCTCGTTGATGCTGGTCGTGTAGCCATACAGCGCGCGGTAGCAGGCAAAGGCCGGCATGCCGAGGCTGGTCACGTGCAGGAACATGGCCGCGCGGTCGGCCACCGCCTGGTCCATGCCGATGTGGTCGAACAGCAGCGTGCACAGGTTGGTGGCGATGAGGGCGAGCATGCCGACCCCCAGACCTTTCCACAGCGCCTGGCGCACCGAGTGCGGAATCTTGTCGTAGCGCCCGCCGCCGATTTCGTGCGCCACCACGGTATTGATCGACATCATGATGCCCATTACCGTCACCAGCACGATCGACCAGACCGAGGCCCCCAGCGAAACGGCGGCCAGCTCCTCGGCACTGACGTGCCCGGTCATCGCGACGTCGGCCACGCCCATGCCGACCGTTGCCAGCTGGCCGACCAGCATCGGCCAGGAGAGTTTCCAGAGGGTGGCGATTTCGAGGCGGACGGGGGAGGGTGAAGCGGCGAGCGTGGTGGTGGACATGGGTAAGCCGGGGGCGCGGAAACCCAGGATTCTACTGTCAAACCACCAAGCTCGCGTCGCCGTTCAGTGCTGGCCCATCTCCCGCGCCGGTAGCGTCAGCAGATAGGTGTGCAGGGCCTGCGCATCGACATCGTTCATTTGGCTAAACGAGCCGAACGGCATCACCGGGCTGATAGCGCTGCCGTCCGGCCGCTTTCCGGTACGCAGCATCGTGACGAAGCGGTCGGCCAAACGGTAGCGCGCCATCGCGCTGCCGTTGCCGGGCGTCAGGTTAGCTGCGGCCGGCCAGGCTGGCGGCGCGCCGGGGATCGGCCCGCCGCTCAGATGGGCGCCGTGGCAGCCGATACAGGCTTGCGCCACGTAGGCACCATGCGCGGCCGTCACCGCGGCTGGTTGCGCGGGTGGCGGCGGCAAGCCGTGATCGATTTTTTCGGCGGCATCCTTGATTCCGCCTGCCGCGTACATCGCCTTGACCGGCAGCGGCAATTCGATACGGGCGCGCTCGCCCGCGACCGGCGCCATCTGGCGCAGATAGCCGATCAGCGCACCGGCATCCTCATCGGTCAGGCGCGCATAATCTTCGCTCGGCATGATCAGCACCGGCTTGCCGTTGGGCTTGACGCCGTGGCGGATCGTGCGCACCCAATCGGCCACGCCATAGGCGCGCGTGGCGCTGTTGGCACCCCCGGTGATGTTGGGAGCGACGACCAGCATGCCGTCGCCGTCGACCACGGTCCTGCCGGCGCCGCTGTCGCCGTGGCACTCGGCGCAGCCGCGTGTGTTGTACAGGTAGCGGCCGTGGGCGATCCGAGCCGGATCTTGCGACACCGGAATCGGCGCAACCGTGACGGCGACGGTGCGCTGTAATTTACGTTCGCTGAGCAGGTATGCCATCGCGGCGCTCAGGGCTGCCAGCAACGCTAGGCTGCCGAGGATTGTGACTAGCCATTTTTTCCACGTTTTCATCGTGCCTCCTTTATGATTGGGGGTAGCTTTATTCAATTTACCACTGAGCGATGGGATGTAAAGGGAGCCTTGCAAGAACTTTTAAATCTGTTGTGAATCCCTATCTGAGGCGTATCGCGCAGCCCGCCGCGCGCGGCCTGGGTCGCGGCATTCAACCATTCGGGAGTGGACTGTGGAATACAAGGATTACTACCAGACCCTTGGCATCGACAGAGGCGCGAGCGCGGACGACATCAAGAAGGCGTACCGGAAAATGGTGCGCAAGTACCATCCCGATGTCAGCAAGCACAAGGACGCGGACGCGAAGACCAAGGAAATCAACGAAGCCTACGGGTGCTGGGCGACGCTGAAAAGCGCGCGGCCTACGACGCGCTCGGTCGTGGCCACCATGCCGGCGAACAGTTCCACCCGCCGCCGGACTGGGGTGAGCACTATGACTTCGCGGGCGCCGGTGGCGACGACTTTTTCGCCGACCTGTTCGCGCACGTCGGCCGCGCACGCCGCGGCGGCGGCTTCCAGATGCGCGGCGACGACATCCACGCGGCGCTGACGATCGACCTGGTCGACGCCTACCGCGGCGCCACGCGCACGGTCAGCCTGCGTGTGCCAGGCGGCGCCGCGATGCAGGAAAAAACCCTCAGCGTGAATATCCCGCGCGGCGTGACGCCGGGCCAGCAACTGCGCCTGGCTGGCCAGGGCCACGAAGGCCACGGCGGCGCCGGGCCGGGCGACCTGTATCTGGAAATCGGGTTCGCGCCTGATCCGCGCTACCGCATCGAGGGCGCGCACGTGGTCGAGAACGTGCCGGTCACGCCTTGGGAAGCAGCGCTGGGCGGCCCGGTCGCGGTGCCGACACCGTCGGGCACGGTCGAGGTGACGATTCCTGCCGGTTCGCAAAGCGGGCGCAAGCTGCGCCTGAAAGGCAAGGGCATTCCCGCCAACCCGCCGGGCGACCTGTACCTGATCCTCAATGTGGTGCTGCCGCCGGCGAATAACGACAAGGCGCGCGCCATCTATCAGGCAATGGCGCGTGACCTGGCGTTTAATCCGCGCGTCGCCTAGGCGTACTGCCTGATGCTTATTGAAAAGGAGCGAACCATGTTGGGCATGCAGATTGTGAGCGGGGACCTGATCGACGAGGTGGCCCTGGACCTGAACGAGCTGGCCCGGGCCTGCCAGGTCGAGCCGGACTGGGTGGTGCGGCATGTGCAGGCGGGCGTGCTGGGTGAAGAAGCCGAGGTGACGGCGCTGCGCTTTCGCAGCGGCGACCTGGCGCGGGCGCGGCGCCTGCTCGAGCTGGAGCGGCATTTCGATGCCAACGAGGATCTTGCGGCCCTGGTGATCGACCTAGCCGACGAAGTGCGCCGGCTGCGGGCGCGTCTGCGCACCTTCGGCATCGAGGACACGTGAAGCGCGCGACGTGCAGGCGGTCGTCCTCCTAGAATCAGTGTCAAGTTATTCACCTACACACATCGAGGAGGTCACATGGATCAAGTACAGGTGCAGGAACCCGAACACGAAAAAGAGCACCGTGGGGCGCTCGCAGGAAAGCGCGTCGCCGTCCTGATGACCGACGGCGTCGAGCAGGTGGAATATACGGGTCCGCGTCAGTTCCTGGAGCAACACGGCGCGCAGGTGGTGCTGATTTCACCGAAAGGCAGGGGCCAGCCGGTGCAGGGCATGAACCACGATGCCAAGGGCGACACCTTCTTCGTCGAGATGAACATCGACGACGCCCAGCCGGCCGATTTCGACGCACTGGTGCTGCCGGGCGGCGAACAGAATCCGCTCGAACTGCGCAAGAGCGAGGCGTCGATTGCCTTCATTCGCAACTTCTACGACGAGGACAAGCCCATCGCGGCAATTTGCCACGCGCCGTGGGTGCTGATCGACGCTGGTATCGCCGAGTCGAAAAGCCTGACCAGCTATCCCGGCATCCAGGACGACATGAACGCTGCCGGCGCCGAATGGAGCGACCAGGAAGTGGTCATCGACGAAAAGCTGATTACGAGCCGCACGCCGGAGGATATTCCGGCGTTTAACGAGGCCTTGCTGAAGTCGTTGATGATTTCGCCGGAGCTGGCGGATATGGGGCCATCCTCGTAACAGGCGCCTGCGCACTGCCTGCGCAGGCGCGGCGGTTTTACTACGCCGCGCCCGCGCTTATCTCTCGCTGTAATTTCTTCGTCAACTTCCCGAATACCAGCTCGTACGACCGGCGCAGCAACTGCGCCGCTTCGTCGTCGCTCAAGGCCTTTTCATCCTCGACATAGACCCATTTCGCACGCGCCAGATACGGCGCCGGGATGATGCCTGGCCGATCCGTCAGTTCCAGGAAGCGGTCGCCCTCGACCTTGAAGCGCATGCCGGTGGCGTCGCCCAGGTTGGTGACGGCGAACGTTTTTTCGCCGACGGAGAAGACGATGTTCTTGCCCCACTTGGTGTCCTCAGTGACGCCGGGGAAAGTGCGGCAGAGGGCTTTGGCGGATTCGAAGTGCACTGTGCGTGTCTTTTGGCGGAGTTGGGGCGTGGGCGCCGCCGAATGACAACGGCAGCAAATTCGCAGACGGAATTTACTGCCGGGAATTCCTGCTGTCGAGATGTTTCTGCTTATTGGGGTTTGCGCAAACCGTAGTTGGGTTCGCGTTCGATGTACATGGCGAAGTGGACGATCATCGCGCCATTGACGCCCTGGCCGACGAGGCGGGCGGTGACTTTGTCCTTGTCCCACATTCCCAGGTCGAGGTTGCCGGTGAATGCGCCGCCATGCAGGAAGGGAAGGCTGATCCTGGCGTTGCCGGTGCCGCCGTCGATCTTCAGGTCGGAGGGGGTGGGATCGCCTTCGATTTCGGTGGCGTGGATGGTGATTTTGGTGCCGCGCAGTTCGGCGGGGGAGAGGAGGGCTTCTTCGTTGGGGCCGATGATGAAGGAGGTGGAGAAGAAGACTTCTTTGTTGTTAATTTTGAGCATGGGAGGGCCTTGTTGGATTGATGGCAATATAGTAACAGCGTGGGTGGTGAGGGCTGGGTTACTTTGCATCGGGTGCTTGGTCTTTGGCACCAAGGCAAGAAATCGCTGCGCGATTTCCTCTAGTCAGGCGAATCGGAGAGCCCTTGCGCCCGGAGGCCAACGTCGCTCGCAGGCTCGCTGCTGTGCAGCTCGAAATCCCTGCTCTCCCCTCGTCCGTGCCGGACTCGGATTCGATTCCCTCCGCCTAGAACAGCGCCGCATAAACGACAAGGCCCCCCAGCTTTAGCTGGGGGGCCTTGTCGTTTATGCGGTGGTGGAGGCGGAGGGAATCGAACCCTCGTCCGCAAGCACTCTACAGACAGTTCTACATACTTAGCACTATCATTTAATTTAGCCGGCACGACGGGGATGTGCACCCTGCGTACCAGCGAGTTACCTTAAATTTCGGAAGCAACCAAGTAACCCGGTTGATTCCTAGCCCCTGTAAATGACTCTACTGCCTTGCGGCCACCCCAGGGGCGAGGTGTTGTAGAGCTAGCAGCAATTAAGCTGCGAGTGCGTACGAGTTATCGTTTGCAGTTATTGATTTCTGGATGTATTTACGAGGTAACCAGTCCTCGGTATGCCCTGCGCTGCTTTGCAACCCACGTCGAAACCAGGTCGCCCCCA
>JANNNC010000098.1:0-50520 GCA_031398335.1 Massilia sp. | reverse complement strand
AAGGCTTCGGCGAAGTCCTCGGCCAGGTAGCGCGCGGCGCCGCGGAAGCCCAGCATCGGGTTTTCTTCGTCCGGCTCGTAGCGCGAACCGCCGATCAGTTTCTTGTACTCGTTCGATTTAAAATCGGACAGGCGCACGATCACCGGCTTTGGCCAGAAGGCGGCAGCGATGGTGGCCACGCCTTCGGCCAGCTTGTCGACGTAGAAGGCGCGTGGCGAAGCATGGCCGCGCGCCACCGATTCGACTGCCTTCTTCAGGTCCGCATCGATGTTCGGGTACTCGAGGATGGCCTTCGGGTGCACGCCGATGTTGTTGTTGATGATGAACTCGAGGCGGGCCAGGCCCACGCCGTTGTTCGGCACCGACTGGAAGTCGAAGGCCAGCTGCGGGTTGCCGACGTTGAGCATGATCTTGGTCTTGATCGGTGGCAGTTCGCCGCGCGAGACTTCGGTGATCTCGGTTTCCAGCAGGCCGTCGTAAATCTTGCCTTCGTCGCCTTCGGCGCAGGAGACCGTGACGAAGGTGCCGTCCTTCAGGATGTCGGTGGCGTCGCCGCAGCCGACGACCGCCGGCACGCCCAGTTCACGGGCGATGATTGCCGCGTGGCAGGTACGGCCGCCACGGTTGGTGACGATCGCCGAGGCGCGCTTCATGACTGGTTCCCAGTTCGGGTCGGTCATGTCGGCCACCAGCACGTCGCCCGGCTGGACGCGTTCCATGTCGGCCGGGTCGGTAATCACGCGCACGGGACCGGCGCCGATCTTCTGGCCGATCGCGCGGCCGTGGGTCAGCACGGTGCCGGTGCCTTTCAGCGAGAAGCGCTGCTGGGCGTCGGTCGATTTCTGCTGCGACTTCACGGTTTCCGGACGCGCCTGCAGGATGAACAGTTTGCCGTCGCGGCCATCCTTGCCCCACTCGATGTCCATCGGACGGCCGTAGTGGTTTTCGATGATGACGGCATATTTCGCCAGTTCCACGACTTCGGCATCGGTCAGCGAATAACGGTTGCGCAGTTCGATCGGCACGTCGACGGTTTTCACGGAGCGGCCAGCTTTGGCTTCGCTGGTGAATTCCATCTTGATCAGTTTCGAGCCGATGTTGCGGCGGATGACCGGGGATTTACCGAGTTCGAGCATCGGCTTGTGGACATAGAACTCGTCCGGATTGACCGCTCCCTGCACCACCGTCTCGCCCAGGCCATAGCTCGAGGTGATGAAGACGACGTCCTTGAAGCCGGACTCGGTATCGATCGTGAACATGACGCCGGCGGCGCCCAGGTCCGAGCGCACCATGCGCTGCACGCCGGCCGACAGGGCGACTTCGGCGTGGGTGAAGCCTTTATGGACGCGGTAGGAAATCGCGCGGTCGTTGTAGTGCGAAGCGAAGACGTGTTTCATCGCTTCGAGCACGTTGTCGATGCCGACCACGTTCAGGAAGGTCTCCTGCTGGCCTGCGAAGGACGCGTCCGGCAAGTCTTCGGCGGTGGCCGAGGAGCGCACGGCGAAGGACATCTCGGCCGTGGAGTCGGCGACGAGGCGTTCGTAATAGCTGCGGATTTCGTCTTCCAGGCGCGGCTGGAACGGGGTGTCGATGATCCACTGGCGGATCTCGGCGCCGGCGGCGGCGAGCGAACGCACGTCGTCGGTGTCGAGTCCTTCCAGACGGGTGGCGATACGCTCGGCGAGGGGCGCGCCGCCGTCGATCGAATGCTCGAGGAAGTCGCGGAAGGCCTGGGCGGTGGTGGCGAAACCGGTCGGCACGCGCACGCCGGCTTCGGCGAGCTGGCTGATCATTTCGCCGAGCGAGGCGTTCTTGCCGCCGACCGATTCGACATCGGTCATGCGCAGGGTTTCGAAGGCGGCAACGTACACGCTTGCGCCTTGTTCGGAATCCTTCAGTACTGCATTGGACTGGTTGGTCATGATAAAACACCTTACTTGATGATAGAAATCGAGTAGCGCGTCTGCCGGCTTGTGTTCTTGTTATTCTGGTCGCCGTGCAGCACAATGCAAAAATCCGTTGCCGAGCATTCTACCCCGTGTGCCTCGAATTCACACCGCACAACTCTGTAAACCTGACAGCATTTGTTGAAAAAATACCATGACAGTTGAAGGCCGCCCAACGCTCCCCCCGCCTGCACGTACCGTGTTTTTCGTTTCCGACGGTACCGGCATCACCGCCGAGACCTTCGGCCACGCGGTGCTGAGCCAGTTCGAGATGCGCTTTCGCCAGATCCGCATTCCCTTCATCGACACGCTCGACAAGGCACGCGACGCCGCGCGCCGCATCAACGAGGTGTATGCGACCGACAACCAGCGCCCGATCGTGTTCTCGACGCTGGTGAAACACGACCTGTCGGGCGTGATCCGCGCGTCCTACGGCATGCACATGGACCTGTTCCAGACCTTCGTCGCGCCGCTCGAGATGGAGCTGGGCGTGAAATCGACGCACACGATCGGCCGCATCCACAACGTGGTCGACTCCGAGGAATACAAGAACCGCATCGAGGCGATCAACTTCTCGCTGGCGCACGACGACGGCCAGTCGCACAAGAACCTGGCGGAAGCCGATGTCATCCTGGTGGGCGTGTCGCGCTCGGGAAAAACCCCGACCAGCCTGTATCTCGCCATGCAGTACGGGATCAAGGCGGCGAATTACCCCCTGATTCCCGACGATTTTGAACGCGGCAAGCTGCCCTCCTCGCTGCCGCCGTTCAAGCACAAACTGTTCGGCCTGACGATCGCGCCCGAGCGCCTCGCCCAGATCCGTGAAGAGCGCCGCGCGGGCAGCAAATACGCCTCGATCCTGAACTGCCGTTATGAAGTGAACGAAGCGGAAATGATGATGAAGCGCGAAGGGATACGCTGGCTGTCGTCGACCACCAAGTCGATCGAGGAGATCGCGACCACCGTTCTTCAAGAGATCAAACCCGATAGACGCGAGTATTAACAGGATGGATTTGTTGAGCCGCGGTGTTGCATGCGGTAGGGCCTCCGAACAGCCCCCTCACCTCGCCCGCACCATCGGCAGCACCTGCCCCAGCTTGTCCGTATCCATCGGTTTCACGAAGTGATGCTCGATGCCCCCTGCGGACAAGCGCAAGCCTGTACCTGATTAACCGTCGTTGGCATGGTCCCGATGACCCCGACAGGAAATGGCGGTTGTGTGGCGTCAGTGACCAGCATGACGGCATCAGCCGCCCTTCCCCACGCGTCGGGTAGAATCGCTCTGGTGGGAAATTACGGGGGCTGCATCGGATGGGTTGGCTGGACAAATTGAGAGGCGCGCAGGATGCGGCCAAGCCTGCGCCCTCCCCTGCGCCGGACACGGCGCGCGCCGACGCGCCGGCCACGAACGCGGAAATCGACGCCGCGTACTACCGCTGGCTCGCCGCCGCGCCCCTGCCGCGGGCGACGCCGCAGGTCGAAGTGCGCATCCTCGACGAGCTGGCGCGCCTGGCCCGGTCCCCAGGCGACGGCGCCGCCCTGGTACCGCGCGTGCCCGAGATCATCCCGCAACTGATGCGCACCCTGCGCGACGAAGACATGAATGCCGCGCAACTGTCGGGCCAGCTCAGCGCCGACATGGTGCTGGTGGCAGAGGTCTACCGCGAAGCGAACCGCCCCGCCTACCTGCCGCGCTACCATTCCGGCCCGCCGGTCAACAGCATCGCCGGCGCCATCATGCTGCTCGGCCAGAACGGCATGCGCATGCTGCTGGCGCGGGTCGCGTTTCGCCCGATCGTCAGCATGCAAAGCGGACGCCTCGCGAAACGCACCGCGCCCCTCATCTGGCGCCAGTCGGAAAAGAGCGCGCTGGCCGCCAGCCTGCTCGCCCCCGGCCTGCGCGCGAACGCCTTCGAGGCTTATCTGGCCGGGCTGATGGAAAACGTCGGCCTGGTCGTGGCCTTTCGCCTGGTCGACCAGCTCTGCCCGGACGAGGCGCTGCCGTATTCCGACCAGTTCATTGCCGGCCTGTTCGAACAGGCACGCATCCTGTCGGCGCGCATCGCCGCCCTGTGGGATTTTCCGCAAATCGTGTGCGAGGCGATCGGCAGCGCCGGACAGGACGACGCGGGCGCGCTGGCGCAGGCGCTGGCCCTGGGTGACCGCCTGGCCAAGCTGCGCATGCTGGTCGACGCGGCCGAGTACGCGCCCGACGACGCCTTCGTCATCGATGGGCTGGGCGACGCGGCGCTGGCCGCCTTCGACAAACTGCGCGACGAAGAGTAAAACTGACCGGCTGCGGCTGGTTCGGCCGCGAACGTTGCAGGCGGGCAACACTGCTGTTGCAGGCTTGCCGCGGTCCCTCCTTTGTCCCTGCCAATTTCACGCACCTCGGATTAATACAGGCTAGCCCGTGTAAAATCCGCATTGCGAATTATCACTTGAATTTACTTGAGAGAATTGTATGAAGGGCATCGTATTCAATCTGCTGGAAGAGGCAGTCAGTACCGAGTTCGGCGAAGCCACCTGGGACCGCCTGCTCGACGACGCCAACCTCGACGGTGCCTACACGTCGCTGGGCAGCTATGACGATGCCGAGATATTCCGCCTGGTCGGCGTGGCGGCGGTCGCCCTGAACCTCCCCGAGGAGGACGTGCTGCGCTGGTTCGGACGGCGCGCCATGCCGCTGCTGGCGAAACGCTACCCGAGCTTCTTCGCCGTCCATCCGAACACGCGCAGTTTTCTCCTTACCCTGAACAATATCATCCATCCGGAAGTACGCAAGCTCTATCCGGGCGCCAGCCCGCCGGTCTTCGATTTCGAGACCGGCGACAGCGAGCAGCTCGTCATCGGCTACAACTCGGCGCGCCGCCTGTGCGCGCTGGCCGAAGGTTTCATGCAGGGCGCGGCCGAACACTTCGGCGAACAGGCCGGGATCACGCAACCGCAGTGCATGCACCACGGGGCCGCTAAGTGCAGCTTTCACGTCAAGTTTCGCCCGTGAGCATCAACGAGGCCGCCGCGGCGCCCGTGTCGGCGCCGAATACCGCGCCTGAGCTTGAAATTGCGCGCCTGCAGCGGCGCCTGCGCCGCGAAACGGCTGCACGCCAGGAAGCCGAAGCCATCGCCGAGCGCGGCCTGCGCGACCTGTTCCAGCGCCAGCAGGAAATCGGCCTGCTCGAAAACATCGCGGTGGCCGCCAACGAAGCCTCCAGCGTGGACGACGCGATGCGGCGCGCCCTCGACGCCGTCTGCCGCTACACCGGCTGGCCGCTCGGCCACCTGCTGCTGGTGCGCGGCGGCAGCGGCGAGGCGCTCGACTCGACCCCGGTCTGGCACGACGCGAGCGAGGGCCGCTTCGACGCGCTGCGCTCCCTGTCCGAGACCATCGCCTTCAGCCAGGACGTCGGCCTGCCCGGCCAGGTCGTGCGCACCGCGCTGCCCGCCTGGGCCAATGCCGGCGCCGCCAATGCGGAAGATTACCCGCGCCTGCCGCTGCTGGTCCAGCTCGGCCTGGCCTCGCTGTTCGCCTTTCCGGTCGTGATCGGCAACGAGGTGGTGGCCGTGCTCGAGTTCTTCAGCCGCGAGCTGCAAACCCCGGACGAATCGATGCTGCGCCTGATGGCGCAGGTCGGCACCCAGCTCGGGCGCGTGATCGAACGGCGCCGCGCGCAGGAGCGGCTGGTGCACGATGCGCTGTACGATCCGCTCACCCAGCTCGGCAACCGCAAGCTCTTCCTCGACCGCCTCGAGCATTTCATGGTGCGCTCGCAGCGTATCCCGGACTACCAGTTCGCCGTCCTGTTCGTCGACCTCGACCGCTTCAAGGCCATCAACGACGCCCTCGGCCACCAGGCCGGCGACCAGGTGATCGTCGCCACCGCCGACCGCCTGACCGCCTGCCTGCGCCAGAACGACCTGGTGGCGCGCGACGCCACCGACGGCGCCTATGTCGTCTCGCGCCTGGGCGGCGACGAATTCACCGTCCTGCTCGACAACGTGAACAGCGCCGCGACGCCGATCCGGGTCGCCGAACGCCTGCTCAAGGCGCTGGCGACACCCTTCCCGATCGGCCAGCAGCAGGTGTACGTCACCGCCAGCATCGGCATCGCGCTCAGTTCGAGCGGCTACGTCGACGTCCAGGACATGCTGCGCGACGCCGACATCGCGATGTACCACGCCAAGCAGAACGGCCGTGCGCGCTGGATGATGTTCGACCAGACGATGCAGGAAGGCGCGCTGCGCCGCCTGACGCTCGAGGCCGAGCTGCGCCTGGCCGTCGAGACCGGCCAGCTGTACCTGCAATACCAGCCGATCATCACGCCGCAGGACGGCGTGATCCGCGGCTTCGAAGCCTTGCTGCGCTGGCGCCATCCGGTGCTGGGCATGATTTCGCCGGTCGAATTCATCCCGGTGGCCGAGGAAGTGGGACTGATCGTCCGGATCGGCGGCTGGGTGCTAGAAGAGGCCTGCCGCCAGCTGCGCCTCTGGCAGCAGGACCGCGACATCCCCTTGACCATGAGCGTGAACGTTTCGGCCACCCAACTGGCGGGCGGCGCGCTGGTGGACGTGGTCACGCGCGTGCTGGCCGAGTCGGGCATTGCCCACGGCAGCCTGAAACTGGAGCTGACCGAGAGCGCCGTGATGGCCGACGCCGACCACGCGCTGGCCGTGCTCAAGGAACTCAAGGCACTCGGCGTGCGCCTCTCCCTGGACGACTTCGGCACCGGCTACTCGTCGCTGAGCCACCTGCGGCGCCTGCCGATCGACACGCTGAAAATCGACCGTTCGTTTGTCAGCGCCATCGACAGCCACTGCGACAAGCGCCAGATTGCCGAGGCCGTGGTCATGCTGGCGCGTACGCTGGGCCTGGAGGTCGTCGCCGAAGGCGTCGAAACGCTGGCTGAACTCGACATCCTGCGCGCGATGGGCAGCGACTTCGTGCAGGGCTACTTCTACTTCCGCCCGCTCGACAGCGCCGTCGCGACCGAGGCGCTGGCCGTGCAAAGCGCCGAGCGCGCGCAGCTGGCTTAAGAGCGGCGTTGGGTGGTCACTTGTGCCCACCCTACCTTACCTCGGCGTTCCAGGCGTATTCACACCCGGATCTGCGGCACGAACGCTATCGACATCCCCGAGCGTCCAGTTAACCCAGGGTGGACTCCCGAGTCCACGCGGTGGAGCACATGATGGTCGAGAGGCGATCCGCATTCGGCACCCTGCGCATATTGAATTTGGCCATGCGGTATCGGCCTGTGTACCGCGTGGACTCAGGCAGTCCACCCTGCCTTACCTCAGCGTTCCGGGTGGGGTCGAGGCCGGTGGCAGCAGGCGCTGGGGGTGGCTGTAGACCACATGCCGGCCGCCGCGCACGAAACCGGCGAGCGTCAGGCCGACGCCTTCGGCCATTTTCACGGCCAGCGCGGTCGGCGCCGAGATCGCGGCGAGCAGGCCGAAACCGGCGCGCGCGGCTTTTTGCACCATTTCGAAACTGGCGCGGCTGGTGACGACTGCGAAGCCTTCGTCCGGCGCTATCCCTGTGCGCGCCAACGCGCCGACCAGCTTGTCGAGCGCGTTGTGGCGGCCGACGTCTTCGCGCACGCACAGCAGTTCTCCATCCACACCGGCCCAGCCGGCGGCATGCACGGCGCCGGTCGCCTGATGCAACTGCTGGCGCGTGGCCATCCCTTCCATCGCGCGCTGCAATGCGGCGGGGTCGATCCGGCCCGTTGACGGCGCCGCAAACGGCGTGCGCGGATCGGGCAGGCAGGCTTCCTGTTCGAAGTAATCGAGGCTGTCGACCCCGCACAATCCACAACCGGTCTTGCCCGTGCGTGCGATGCGCGCGCCCTTCATGCGCGCCATTGCGCCGGAGGCGATTTCAATCGCGATCGCAATCCCGCGCGGCGTGTGTTCGACCTCGATGTCGTAGACGTCGCGCCGCTGGCGCACGATGCGCTCGCCCAGCGTGAAGCCGAGCGCGAAGTCTTCCAGGTCCAGCGGCGAGGCCAGCATCACGGCGTGGGTGATGCCGTTGTAGACCAGGGCGACCGGCACCTCGTCCGCCACCAGTTCGCTGCCCTCCTCGACCAGGCTGTCGATGCAGCGGCTGGCCGGCAGGCGGCGCGTGCCCTCGGGCGCCGCGCCGAGGAAGGGCTCGGCCGCGTTCACGGCACGCTCCCCATACGCTCGACCAACACGTCGATCGCCTTCGCGGCCGGCACCTTGCTCTCTTTCGCGTGGTGCCAGAGCGGGATCAGCGGATTACATTCGGGGAAGTAGCCGGCGATCGTCCCTTCGGGAATATCGTAAGGTACGACGGCCAGTCCCTCGACCCGGCGCTCGACGCCGTCGGTCGCCGCACTCCTCAGCGTGACCAGGTCGCCCTGCGCCAGCGCGCGTTTTGCCATGTCGGCGCGGCCCATGAAGAGCACCATGCGGCTGCCGTAGACGCCGCGGAAGCGGTCGTCGAAACTGTAGATCGTCGTGTTGAACTGGCCGTCGCTGCGCACCGTGAACAGGCGCATGGTGGCCGCGCCGCCGTCCAGGTCCGGGTCGCCGGGCAAGCCTTCCGGCAGGGTGAAGGTGGCCTTGCCGCTTTCGGTCTTCCATTCGCGCTGCGCGGCGCCGACCGGTTTGCGAAAACCGCCGGGCGTCCACATGCGCGAATTGAAGTCGTAGAAAATATCCGGATAGGTGACACCGATGGCGTCGCGGATGCTGCCGTAATCGGCCACCCAGGCGTTCCAGTCCACGCGCGGATTCGGATCGAGCGTGGCCTGCGCGAGGCGGGCGACGATGGCCGGCTCCGAGAGCAAATCGGGGGACGCCGGTTCGGCCATGCCGCGCGAGCCGTGGATGCAGGCGGTGCTGTCTTCGACGGTCACGGACTGCTCGCCGCCGCGTTGGCGGTCGACTTCGATCCGACCCAGGCAAGGCAGGATGTACGACGCCTTGCCGTGGATGACGTGGTTGCGATTGAGCTTGGTCGCAATCTGCACCGTGAGCGGCAGTTCGCGCCAGGCCGCTTCCATCAGTGCGGTTTCGGGCACGGCGCGCAGGAAGTTCCCGCCCAGCGCGACGAAGGCCGGGACCTTGCGCGCCAGGACCGCTTCGCAGGCTTCGACCGTGTTCATGCCGGTTTTGCGCGGCGGCTCGAAGCCGTACTGTTCCTTCAGTTTGTCGAGCGGGACCAGTTCGGGCTTTTCGGTGATGCCGACCGTGCGCTGGCCCTGCACGTTCGAGTGCCCGCGTACCGGGCAGACGCCGGCGCCGGGCCGGCCGATATGCCCGCCGAGCAGCAGCAGGTTGACGACCATCGTCACGTTCTGCACGCCGTTGCGGTGCTGGGTCAGGCCCATGCCATAGACGGCCATCACCGCCTTGGCGTTCGCATACACATGCGCCGCGCTTTCCAGCGCGCCGCGCTTCAGGCCCGCCTCGCGCTCGATGTCTGCCCACGGGCAGGCGCGCACCGACGCGGCGAAGTCGTCGAAGCCGTGCGTGTGCTCCTCCAGGAAAGCGGTGTCGAGCACGCGCGCCGCGCCGCCGGCCTGGGCGGCATCGTCGAGCGCGAACAGCGCCTTGCACAGGCCCATGATGGCGGCCGTGTCGCCGCCCGGCTTGACCTGCAGGTATTGGGTGCTGATCGCGGTTTCCTGCCCGGTCAGCATTTCCCCGGGCGACTGCGGATTGGTAAAGCTCACCAGGCCCCGTTCGCGCAGCGGATTGAAGGTGATGATGGGCACGCCGCGTTTGCGCGCCGCCTGCAATTGATGCAGCATGCGCGGGCTGTTCACGCCGACGTTCTGGCCGAAGAAGAAGATGCAATCGGTCTGCTCGAAGTCGTCCAGCACCACGGTGCCGACGCCGTCGCCGATGGTCTTTTGCAGCCCCACCGAAGTGCTTTCGTGGCACATGTTCGAGCTGTCGGGCAGGTTGTTGTTGCCGTACATGCGCGCGAACAGGCCGTACATATAGGAAGTCTCGAGCGAGGCGCGCCCCGAGCTGTAGAACACGACCTGTTCGCGATCAAACGCGCGCAGGGCCGCGCCGATCTCGGCAAAGGCCGTGTCCCAGGCCACCGGGCGGTACTTGTCGCTGGCGGCGTCCCAGCGCAGCGGCACCGTCAGGCGTCCCTGGTCTTCCAGCTGGTGGTCGCTCCAGGCTTCGAGCTCGGTGACCGTGTAGCTGTCAAAAAAGTCCGCGCCAATGGCCTTGCTGGTGGTTTCCCATGCGGTCGCCTTGGCGCCGCTTTCGCAGAATTCGAAGGGGTGCGGGTTGGCCGGTTTGGCCCAGGCGCAGCTGACGCAGGCGAAGCCGTCGGGCTTGTTCTGCTTGAGCAGCAGGCCGCTGTCCTTGAGGGCCGCGCGCTGGTCGAGCAGGATGTGGGCGACCTCGCTCACCGACCCCCAGCCCCCGGCCGGCATCGTCGCCGGTTTGATTTGCAGATTGTCGCCATCTTTGCTCATGCTGATCCCCTCGCCGCTTGACACTGCACCCTAGCGCCCGGCGCCGGCCTGCTCTGTGCGGTTCCGCACGCAGCAAGCGGATGCGGTGTGCGCGGCGGGTCGTATGCGGTTCAGCACGCAGGCACGGCCCGCGCAATATCGCTATACTGCCGCCATGCGCATACAGCTGTTTTCCGACCTCCACCTCGAACGTTACCCTGCCTTCCAGCCCGCGCTGGCGCCGGGCGTCGACGTGATCGTCCTCGCCGGCGACATCGGTTCCTACCAACAGGGCTCGCGCCTGGGCGGCACCGATTTCGGCCTCGAACGCTTCGCCCCCGCGCTCGGCGTCACAAGCGCGCAAGTGCTCTTCATCCCCGGGAACCACGAATTCGACGGCCTCGACTTCGACGAGACCTACGCCCGCCTGCGCGCCACCTGCGCGCGCTTGGGGCTGGTCTGGCTCGACCGCGAGACGGTCACCATCGGCCATGTGCGTTTTGTCGGCACCACGCTGTGGGCCGATTTCGATGCGCTGGCCGAGGGCCATGAGCTCACCAGGCAGATGCAGCTGCGCGACAAGGCGATCCGCGCCGCGAACTACTACCTCGGCAAGAACACGACGATGCGGGAAGGCGTTCCGGTGCTGGCCGACGGCTGGCGCACGATGTCGCTCGACTGCCAGCAATGGCTGCGCGCGGCGCTGAACCTGCCCTTCGACGGCATCACGGTGGCGGTCACCCACTTCGCACCGAGCTTGAAAAGCGCCGATCCGCGCTATGGCGTCACGCCCGGCACGGCGGGTTTCTGCAATTCGCTCGACGCCTTGTTCCCGCTGGCCGACATCTGGATGCATGGGCACCTGCACTGCCTCAACGATTACGTCGCCACGGGCGTACAAGACGGACGCGCCTGGTCCTGCCGCGTCGTTGCCAATCCGCTGGGCTACCTGAGCAAGGGCGAGCAGGAAGGCTTCCGGCCCGGGCTGATTATCGAGTGCTGAGCGGCGCCACGCGTGTGATCAAGCCGCGGAACGCGTGGGCACAGAGTGCCCACCCTACGTTACACGACGGCCGAGATTAAGAACCTATCCCAGTAGGGAGGAGGAAGTTGATGACGATGCGTGGCAAGCGGGAGCAAGGCGCGAGGAGGCCGCATGGCGTGCCATGCACCGACGAGCAACGCTGCGTCCGCTTGTCAGGCGCGTCAGCAACGACTCATTCCCCACTGGGATAGGTTCTAAGTTATATCCTGGCAATCAAGAATTCCACGAACGCGCATTTGCTTTCAAGGGGCTATCGCGTCAGCGCCGAGCGCTCCTCCAGCGTGAGTACCTTGGGCGACCTGACCGGTGCGCCGGATGCATCGAAAAAGGGATTCTCGCGCCAGCCGCCACCAAGGCGCGCCGTGAGCAGCATGCCGCCGATTTTTGCTACCGCCAGGACTGTGGCGACAGGCGTCGCCGTGGTCGGTCCATAGGCCGATGCCAGGTTGGCCGTCATGCGCGACTGCCCGAGCTGGCAGTCGAGTTCGCCGGGTGTGGCGTCGAGGCAGGTGCGCACCAGCCCGACGTAGGCCGCTTTCGGATTGCGCGGGGTATTGCCGAGCGGCGTGTTGCAGCACGACGCATACCAGCGATAGATGCCTTTCGGGCTGAGCGACATGCAGGCGAGGTGTTCCAGACCCTGGGTAAAACGCACGGCCGCCGGCAGCGTGGCCTCGACTTCGGTACCGCCGGAGGGATCGAGCACCCTGTCTTCCGACGTCAGGAAGCGCGCAAACGCCTGGCAGTCCCTGCAATAACAAACCGCCCGCGCCGCCACGCGCCGCGCGTCGACCTCGCCTTGCAACTTGCCGCACCGGCAGCGCAATCGGATACTCATTACTCCTCCATCAGCTTGGAAGTAACAGCTGCATCGCGTCAGAAAAAGTGGCGCCAGTCTTCCAGCCAGCCCGGGAAAGCGCTCGCCTCCATCGGATTGGCGATATGGTAGCCCTGCGCATACGTACACCCCAGCCCCTGCAGGAAATCCCAGTCCTGGCGCGTCTCCACGCCGACTGCCACCGACATCCGGTCCAGGCTGTGCGCCAGGCTCAGGCAGGAGCGCAGCACGGTGCCAAGCGGACGCCGCTTCGAGGCGCCATCGACGAAGCTGCGGTCGATCTTCAGTTCCGAAAACGGAATGCGCGCCAGCAGCTGCAGGTTCGAGCGGCCGGTGCCATAGTCGTCGATCGCCAGGCCGAAGCCGAGCATGCGCAGGCGCACCAGGCGCTCGATGAAGTTGGGATCGGTGTTCAGGACCGAGGACTCCGGCATCTCGAAGGTGATGTAGTCGGGCAGGACCGCGTGGCGGCCGAGGCAGGCGCTCATCTGGCGCAGAAAAGCCGGGTGCGCGAGCGTCTCGGGCGCCAGGTTGATCGAGATCGGGATCGGCGTACCCTGGTCGTGCAGCCAGCGGCAGCGCTCGACCGACAGCTCGATCATGCTCCAGTCGAGGAAATCGATGCGGTTGTTCTGCACCAGGGCGTCGATGAAGGACGAGGGGCCGAGCAGCCCGTGTTCCGGGTGGCGCCAGCGCGCGAACGCTTCCAGGCCCTTGACCTGGCCGGTAGCGAGCTCGATCTTCGGCTGGAAGAAGGGCTCGAACTGGCGCTTTTGCAGGCCGTTGCCGATTTCGGCGAAGGCGAAGCGCGGCGCGGCATCGGCCGCGTCGAGCGCGAGGCTGGGGGCGTAGTTGTCGATCAGCGGCTTGAGCTTGGCGGCGGTGACCGGCTTGGACACCGAACCGAGCAGGTCGATGCCGTAGACCTGGGCCAGCGTCTCGACCGAGAACAGCAAATTGGCTGGCTGGGCGCCGGTGACGATCAGGCTGATCCCGGACTCGAGCGAGGCGAGGTTGCGGATCAGCTCGAGGCCGTCCATGCCGGGCAGCGCGAGGTCGATGATGGCCACGTGCACGCGCGGGGTGAAGCTGGCCTGGAAGGTGCGCAGCGCCATGTGCCCGTCGGGCACGTCGGTGACGCGGGTGGCGCCGAGGCGTCCCAGCATTTCGACCAGTGCGGCGCGCTGCGCGTTGTCGGCTTCGGCTACCAGGAAATGCAAATGCGCGATGTCCATCTCTGCTCCACGGGATTGTTACCTCCGAGCTTACCCTACCGGGGGTAACGCCGTCTATGCCGCGCGCTGGCGCAGCTGTTCGAAGAAGCAGATGGCGGCGGCCGCGGCCACGTTCAGCGACTCGACCTGGCCCGCGTGCGGGATCACCACCTGGTGCGTGGCGCGCTCCATCAGCTCCGGCGCCACGCCCTGCCCTTCATGGCCGAGCAGCCAGGCGACGGGCGCGCGCAGGTCGACCTCGTACAGTGTCTGTCTGGCGTAGCCGCTCATCGCCAGCACCGGGATAGCCGATTCGTCGATCAGCGCGCCAAGGTCGACGTTCTCGAAAACCTCGAGCACGAAGTGGGCGCCCATGGCCGCGCGCAGCACCTTGGGCGACCAGCAGAAGGCCGTGCCGGCGCTGCAGAACACCTGGGTGATGCCGGCCGCGCCGGCGCTCCTCAGGATCGAGCCGACGTTGCCCGGGTCCTGCACGCCGTCGAGCAGCACACTCGACACCGTCATGGCCTGGGGTTGTACGGGCGTGGGCGTCTCGACCAGGAACAGCAGGTTCACGCCATGCTCGACCTGGCTGAGGGCGCCGAACAGCGCGTCCGGCAAGGCCGTCACGTGGGCGCGCAGGCTTTCGCAACGGGCGACGATGGCGCCGACTTCGGGATTATGCAGCGCGCCCTCGGAGACCACGCAATGGGCCGGGGCGCCGCGCAGCTCCAGCCAGGACTGGCACAGGTGCACGCCGTCGAGCAGCGTGCGCCCGGCTTTCCTGCGCGCCTGCGAGCTGGCGGCAAGCGCCTTGAGTTCCTTGTAAAACGGATTGTCGCGTGAGGTGACCGACTTCATGCGAGCTGCGCCTCGCCGCAGGCGCTTTCCAGCGCGCCAGTCCCGAACAGGTCCACTTGCAGCAGGTTGCGCACCGGCGCGAACGAGCGGCGGTGGACCGGCGACGGGCCATGCAGGCGCAGACGCTCGAGGTGCAGCGCGGTCGAGTAGCCCTTGTGCTGGTCGAAGCAATATTGCGGATACTGGGCGTGCAGGCGCACCAGCTCGGCGTCGCGCGCGGTCTTGGCCAGGATCGAGGCGGCCGAGATCGCATGGCACTTGTCGTCGCCCTCGATCACGGCATGGGCGCGAATGGCCATCGGCGGGCAGCGGTTGCCGTCGATCAGGGCCAGCGTCGGGATCGTCTGCAAGGCTTCCACTGCGCGGCGCATCGCCAGCATGGTCGCGTGCAGGATGTTGAGGGTATCGATCTCTTCGCACGAGGCCTGGCAGATCGCCCAGGCGATGGCGTACTCGCGGATCTGCGGCGCGAGTTCGTCGCGGCGCGCCTCGCTCAGCTTTTTCGAGTCGCGCAGGCCGTCGATCGGGCGCCTCGGATCGAGGATGACGGCGGCGGCATACACGGGCCCGGCGAGCGGGCCGCGACCGGCCTCGTCGACGCCGCAGACGATGTCGAGATCGGTGAACGGACGCAGCCGGGGCGGCAGGCCAGGATAGAAATTGACGCGTTTTCTGCTCATGATGCTTTGATTTTCTATTGTCCAATGACCCGCAGGACCGCCTGCGCGCTCTCCTGCGCGCTGTTGCGCAGGAGGCTGTGGTGCATCTCGGTGAAACGTGCCGACAGCTTATCGCGCAGCGCGGAATCGTTCAACTGCTGCCATACCGCATCGGCCAGCGCCTCGGGCGTGGCCGCGTGCTGCAACAGTTCCGGCACCAGGAATTCGCGCGCCAGGATGTTCGGCAGGCCGATCCAGGGCTGGTAGCCCATGTGGCGCATGATTTCCCAGGACGCGCGCATGACCTTGTAGGCGATCACCATCGGCTTCTTGAACAGCGCCACTTCCAGCGTCGCCGTGCCCGAGGCCACCAGCACCGCGTCGGCGGCGGCGATGGCCGTATGCGAATCGTCGACCAGCTGCAGGTCCATGTGGCCGAGGCCCGCCTGCGCCACGATCTCGCTGAACCAGGCGCGCTGCTTGTCGCCCGCCATCGGCACCACGAAGCGCAAGGCCGGATCGCGTCTGGCCAGGATGCCGGCCGCGCGCACGAAGGGCTCGGCCAGGTATTTCAGCTCGCCCATGCGGCTGCCCGGCATGACGGTGACCACGCGCGCGTCGGGCGCCAGGCCCAGGGCGGCGCGCGCCGCCGCCACGCATGGTGCCATCGGAATCGTTTCGGCCAGCGGATGGCCGATATAGGTCACCGGCACGCCGGCATCCTTGTAAATCTGCGCTTCGAAGGGAAAGATCACCAGCATGTGCGAGACCGCGCGCTGGATCTTCTTGATGCGCCCGCCGCGCCAGGCCCAGATCTGCGGGCCGATGAAATGCACGGTCGGAATCCCGGCCGCCCGTAGCTGCTCTTCCAGCCCGAGGTTGAAGCCGGGGTAGTCGGCGCCGATAAAGGCGGCCGGGCGTTCCGCGATCAGGCGGTCGCGCAGGCGGTTCTGAATACCCTTAATCTCGCGGTAGCGCGGGATGATCTCGAAGATGCCGCGCACCGTGAGGGTCTCCATCGGCAGGTCCGAGACCAGGCCCTGCTCGATCATGCGCGGCCCGCCGATGCCGTGAAAGCGCGCATTCGGGAGTTCGGGACGCAGGCCGGCCAGGAGGCGTGCGGCGAGCATGTCGCCGGACACCTCGCCGGCGACCAGGGCGAGCGAAACTTCAGCGGACGATGCCACGGGTGGCGGCGCCCAGGAAGTCGCGCATGGCGCGGATGTCCGCCGCGGCTTCAGGCATGGTTTCTTCGTCGCGCGCCAGGGCGGCCTTGGCTTCTTCGAGCGTCAGGTTCTCGCGGTAGATGTGCTTGTAGGCGGCGCGGATGCCGTCGATCTGGGGACGGGTGAAACCGCGGCGCTTGAGGCCCTCGATGTTCACGCCGCGCGCGCCGGCCGGGTTGCCGGAGACGAGCACGAAGGGCGGCACGTCCTGCGTCAGGCTGGTGTACATGCCGATGAAGGCATGCGCGCCGATCTTGCAGAACTGGTGCACGCCGGCGTAGCCGGACAGGATCGCATGGTCGCCCACATGCACGTGACCGGCCAGCTGCGCGTTGTTCGAAAAGATCGTGTGGCTGCCGACCTGGCAGTCGTGCGCCAGGTGGACATAGGCCGAAATCCAGTTGTCGTTGCCCAGGCGCGTGACGCCTTCGTCCTGAACGGTGCCCAGGTTGAAGGTGACGAACTCGCGCACCGTATTGCCGTCGCCGATTTCCAGGCGCGTCGGCTCGCCATTCCACTTCTTGTCTTGCGGCGCGGCGCCGATGGAGCAGAACTGGAAAAAGGTGTTGTCCTTGCCGATCGTCGTATGGCCCTCGATGACCACGTGCGGCCCGACCACGGTGCCGGCGCCGATGCGCACATTGGGGCCGACGATCGAATACGGGCCGACCTCGACCGAGCTGTCGAGCTCCGCCTTCGGGTCGACGATCGCGCTTGGGTGAATCTTTCCCACTGCGTTGCCCATTACTTCCCCGCTGCGCTTTCGTTGGCGCGGATCGTGCACATCAGTTCGCCCTCGACGGCGACCTTGCCGTCGACGCTGGCGGTGGCCTTGTACTTCCAGATGCCGCGCGAGACGCGCAGGATCTCGACCTCCATCACCAGCTGGTCGCCCGGCTCGACCGGACGCTTGAAGCGCGCGTTGTCGATGCCGACAAAGTAGACGACCGAGTTTTCGTCCGGCTTCACGTCCATCGTCATGAACGACAGGATGGCCGCGGTTTGCGCCATCGCTTCGATCATCAGCACGCCCGGCATGACCGGCTTGTGCGGGAAGTGGCCGTTGAAGAATTCTTCGTTGACGGTCACGTTCTTGATGGCGGTGATGCGTTTGCCCACTTCGACGTCGAGCACGCGGTCGACCAGCAGCAGCGGATAGCGGTGCGGCAGGTATTCCTTGATTTCGTTGATGCCCATCGTACGTTTTTCTGGTGTCGTCGTCATGTTGGTTCTGCCATCGTTTTAATTGTTTTTTCCAGCGCGCGTATCTTGTCGCGCATGGCGTTCAGGTTGCGCACGATCGCCGCCGATTTTTCCCATTCGGCGTTTTTCGCGAGCGGATAAAAGCCGGTGTACTGGCCGGGTTCGAGTACCGAGCGCGAGACCATGCTGCCCGACGAGATATGCACGTTGTCGGCGATTTCCAGGTGCCCGAGCACCATCGCCGCGCCGCCGAAGGTGCAGCGGCTGCCGATTTTCGCGCTGCCGGCCACGCCCACGCAGCCGGCCATCGCCGTATGCTTGCCGATATGGCAGTTGTGGCCGATCTGGATCTGGTTGTCGAGCTTGACGCCGTCTTCGATGACCGTGTCGGCCAGGGCCCCGCGGTCGATCGAGGTGTTCGAACCGATGTCGACGTCGTCGCCGATGAGCACGCGCCCGGTCTGCGGAATCTTGATGTAGACGCCCGCCTCGTTGGCGAAGCCGAAGCCGTCGCCACCGATCACCGCGCCCGAATGGACGATGCCGCGCGCGCCGATGCTACATTTCCTGTGAAAGGTGACGTTGGCGAAAAGGTGCGTGCCCTCGCCCACCACCGCTTCCTTGCCGATGAAGCAGCCATGGTCGATGACGGCCCCGGCTTTGATCACGGCGCCCGCTTCGACGGTGACGTGCGGCCCGATGTGGGCGGTGGCGTCGATCTCGGCTGATGGATCGACCACGGCGCTCGGGTGGATGCCCGGGCTGGGCGGCGCTTCTTCGAGCGACACGAAATACTGGGCCGCGCGGGCGAAGTAGGCGTAGGGGTTGGTCGTGACGATGCGCGCGCCGGTATAGGTGGCGGCGACCGACGGGTCGTCCAGCGGCGAGAGGATCAGCGCCGCCGCTTCGCTCTGGGCGGCCAGAGCGCGCAGCTTGCTGTTGGAAAGGAAGCTGATCTGGGTGGGACCTGCGCTGTCGAGCGGGGCGATCGACGCGACCGTGAGATCGGGATCGCCCGTCAGCTGGCCGCCGAATCGCTCGACCAGGTCGCCGAGGCGTACGCCCGGCCGTGTGTGTTCGCGAGGTTCCAAGTTACTTGTCCAGCTGTTTCAGGATCCTGTCGGTGATGTCGATGCGCGGGCTCGACCATGCTGCTTCCTGCAGCACGGCGTCGAGTTTTTCCTGCTCGGCGATCTGTTCGATCAGTTTGTAGGCCCTGGTGGCGATCGCCGCGCGCTCTTCGCTTTTCCTCTGCATGAGGTCTTCGGTGAACTCGCGCTGCATGCGCTGCACGTCTTTTTCCATATCGAACAGTTCGCGCGCACGGCGGGTGCGCTCGATGTCGGTCAGGCGCGGCGCATCGGCGTCGAACTTCTCGCTCATCTGCTTGAACTTGGCCAGCATTTCCTCGGTCGTCTTCTGGCGCTTCGAAAACTCGGCCTGGATCTTGGCGTCGGCCGCCTTGGCCATTTTCGATTCGGTCATCAGGCGCTCGGTGACCACGAAGCCGATCCGGCTCGGGGCCGTCTGCGCCCCGGCCAGCGGGGCGGCAAACACGGCCGCCAGCACCAGGACGCGTGGCAGCAAGGCTATCGGATTTTTCAACATAGTTCTCCGCGATGAAAGGATGAATGCCGACGGGCGCGTGGTCAGAAGCCCGTGCCCATCTGGAACTGGAAGCGCTCCAGGTCATCGCCCGGTTTGCTGTTCAGGGGCTTAGCATAACTCAAGCGCAGCGGACCGACAGGCGAAATCCAGGACAGGCCGATACCGGCCGAGTAGCGCAGCTCGCCGAGGTAGATCTTCGACTTCTCCTGGAACACCTGGCCGCCGTCGGCGAAGGTGAACCAGCGCAGGCTGCGGTCCTTGGTATTGCCCGGGAACGGGAACTGCAGCTCGATGCTGCCGATCACGCGCTTGGAGCCGCCGATGGCGTCGCCATAAACCGGATCGACCACGCCCAGCGTCGAGCTCTCGTAGCCGCGCACCGAACCGATGCCGCCCGCGTAGAAGTTCTTGAAGACCGGGTAGGCGCTGCCGCCGATGCCCTTGCCGTAATCGAGCTCGCCGCGCAGGGCCAGCGTCATCCACGAAGTCACCGGACGGTACCACTGGTGTTCGTAGACGATGCGGTAGTATTTTGCGTCGCCGATCGCGTCGACTTCGAGGTTGGCGCGCTGGTAGCGGCCGAAGCTCGGGGTCAGCGCGCTGTCGCGGCTGTCGCGGCCCCAGGCCACGGTCAGCGGGATCGACACGCTCTTGCCGGTGCCGATACCGAAGGTGGCCGGATCGTTCGGATCGTTCGGGCCGCCGTTCTGCGCCACGAAGTTGCGGTACAGGGCCGGGGTGCTGCTGTCGGTCTCCAAGGTGGTGCGTTCCAGGCCCGCGCCGAAGTAGACGGTGTCGGTCTCGGAGAACGGCACGCCGAAGGTCATGTTGCCGCCGGTCTGGCGCACCGTGTACGAGCCGATGTTCTGCAGCGGCGGACGGGTCGTGCGCAGGTAGAGCTGGAATGCGCGCGAGACGCCGTCGTCGGTGAAGTACGGGTTCGTGTTCGAGAACGCGATCGTGCGGCTGTACTTCGAGGTATTGAGGTCGATGCCGACGGTCTGGCCGCTGCCGGCGAAGTTCGCCTGCTGCACCGAGGCCGTGAAGGTGAACTTCTCGGCCTGCGAGAACGAACCGCCGACCATGAAGTTACCGGTCGGTTTTTCCTCGACCGTCAGGTTGATGTCCACCTGGTCGCTGGTGCCCGGCGACTCCGGCGTGTCGACTTTCACTTCCTTGAAGTAGCCGAGGCGGTCGACGCGGTCGCGCGAGAGTTTTACTTTGTCGCCGTCGTACCAGCTGCTTTCGAACTGGCGGAATTCGCGGCGGATCACTTCGTCGCGGGTGACGGTGTTCCCTGCGATGTTCACGTGGCGCACATAGGCGCGCTTGCCCGGATCGACGACGAAGGTGAAGCCCACTTCGCGCTTCTCGCGGTCGATCTGCGGCTCGGCATTGACGTTGGCAAAAGCGTAGCCGAAGGTGCCGAGGCGCGCGCCAATGCGCTTGCTCGACGCTTCCTGCAGCGCGCCCGAATACGTTTTGCCCGGCTGCAGGACGATCAGCTGGCGCAGTTCCTCTTCGCGGCCGAAGGTCTCGCCCTCCAGCTTGACGCTCGAGACGGTGAACTTCTCGCCCTCGGTGACGTTGATCGTGAGGTAAATGTCCTTCTTGTCGGGCGTGATCGCCACCTGGGTCGATTCGACGGTCGCTTCCAGGTAGCCGCGGTCGAGGTAGAAGGACTTGATCGATTCCAGGTCGCCGGTCAGCTTGGTCTTCGAGTACTGGTCGGCCTTCGAATACCAGGTCAGCCAGCCCGAGGTAGACAGCTGCAGCACTTCGCGCAGTTCCTTGTCCGAGAAGGCCTTGTTGCCGACGATGTTGATCTGGCGGATGCGCGCCATGTCGCCTTCGTCCACGTTGAACATGACGTTGACGCGGTTACGTTCGATTGGCGTGATGGTGGTCGTGATCTTCACGCCGTACAGGCCGTGCGACAGGTACTGGCGCTTGAGTTCCTGCTCGGCGCGGTCGACCGATGCCTTGTCGTAGGTCTTGGTCTCGCCGACGCCGATGTCCTTCAGCGCCTTGACCAGCATGTCCTTCTCGAATTCCTTGGTGCCGGTGAAGTCGACCGTGTTGATGGCCGGGCGTTCCTCGACCAGCACCACCAGCACGCCGTTCTCTTCCTCGAGGCGGATGTCCTTGAAGATGCCGGTGGCGTACAGCGCCTTGATGGCGGCGATGCTCTTGTCGTCGTCGAAGGTCTCGCCCACGCGCACCGGCAGGTAGCTGAACACGGTGCCGGCTTCGGTACGCTGGATGCCTTCGACGCGAATGTCCTTGACGACGAACGGAGTGACGGCGAGCGCAGGAGCGGCGCACAGGGCCAGCACGGCCGCGCCGATCAGGCTGCGGCGAATGAACGGCAGGGCAAAACGATCTGGTTGTGATTTCATTGGCTAAATCAATGGGTCAGTCTGATTGGACAACATACGTATTCTTGTTTGCCGGTAGCGCGCTGTCGGTCGATTCGCTAGAGCCGCTGCGACAGGTCATTGAAGATGGCGAGCGCCATCAGCATGAACAGCAGGGCCATCCCCGCGCGCTGTGCGAATGCGTGGACTCGCTCGGGCAGGGGACGCCCGGTCAAAACTTCCAGCGAATAATACAGCAAATGGCCCCCATCCAGCACTGGAATTGGTAACAGATTCATTACACCAAGGCTCACGCTGACGACTGCAATGAAGCCCAAAAACGTTGCCAGGCCCATGCGTGCTGTCTGTCCGGCGTAGTCGGCGATCGCGATCGGACCGGTGATGTTCTTCAGCGAAGCCTGCCCCGTGACGATCTTGCCGATCATCTTGAAGGTCAGCGCCGTCATCTCCCAGGTGCGGCGCGCGCCCTTGGCCAGCGCCTCGATCGGGCCGGCCTGCACCGTCACGCGTTCGATGGCCGGAAGCAGCTGCACGGCCGCCAGGCCCTGCCCTTTCGCGTCTTTTGCCGGCGTGAGCGGGAGCTGCAGCGTTTCGCTGCCGCGCCGCACCTGCAGCTGCAGCGTGCGTCCCGGTGCGGCGCGTACCGCCTGCACGAAGTCGGCCGCGTGCGCGAACGGCTTGCCGTCGGCGCCCAGCACGATATCGCCCTTCTGCAGGCCGGCCTGGGCCCCGGCCCCGCCCTCGACCGCCTTCTCGACTTGCGGCATGCCGATCCAGACGTCCAGGCCGAGGGCGCTCATGACGTCTTCTTCGGGGCCGGGCTCTTTCATGGCGCTGGCGGGAATCGCGGCCGCGTACTGGCTGCCGTTGGCGCCGCGTACGTCCAGGCGGGCTTCGAGCTTGTCGACCGCCAGGGCCGTGATTTGCCAGCGCAGGTCCGACCAGCCGGCGACCGGCTCGCCGTTCACCGCCGTGATGCTGTCGCCACCGCGCAGGCCGGCGGCATGGGCGGGCGTGTCCGGCGCCATCGGGCGCAGCTTGGTTCCCGGTTCTTCCGTGCCGTGCATGAACAGCGCGGCAAACAGCGCGATGGCCAGCAGGAAGTTGGCGACCGGGCCGGCGGCGACGATGGCGATGCGTTTCCAGACGCTCTGGCGCACGAAGTCGCGCGCCATGTCTTTTTCATCGACCGGCGTCGTGGCGGGGTCGCGGCTGTCGAGGAACTGCACGTAGCCTCCCAGCGGCAGCGCCGAGACGGCCCACTCGGTCTGGTCGGCACCGAAGCGGCGCGACCAGACGACCTTGCCCATGCCGACCGAGAAGCGCAGCACTTTCACGCCGCAGGCGCGCGCGACCCAGTAGTGGCCCAGTTCGTGGAAGATGATCAGGGGGCCGAGCGCCAGCAGGAAGGCGACGGCAGTGTAGAGAAAGCTCATGGGTCAGTTCCGCTGAATGGCGGCGACGATCTGCGAGGCCGCGGCGCGAGCGCGCGCATCCTGGGCCATCACGGCCTCGATGTCGTGGGCGGCGCCATGGGGATTTTCGTCCATCGCGCGGCGCACGACGCGGTCGATGTCGCGGAAACCGATGCGTTCGTCGAGGAAGGCCTCGACCGCGATTTCGTTGGCCGCGTTCAGGAGGGCCGGCGCGGTGCCGCCCGCGCGCAGGGCGTCGAAGGCCAGCGCCAGGCAGGGGAAGCGGCCGTAGTCCGGCTTGTGGAATTCCAGCGCGCCCATGGTGGTCAGGTCGAGCTGGGCCACGCCCGAGTCGATCCGCTCGGGGTAGGCCAGCGCGTGCGCGATCGGGGTGCGCATGTCGGGGTTGCCGAGCTGGGCCAGCACCGAACCGTCGACATACGAGACCATCGAGTGGATCACGCTTTGCGGGTGGATCACGACCTCGATCAGGTCTGCCGGCGCGCCGAACAGCCAGTGCGCCTCGATCACTTCCAGGCCCTTGTTCATCATCGTGGCCGAGTCGACCGAGATCTTGCGGCCCATCGACCAGTTCGGGTGCTTGCAGGCTTCAAGCGGGGTGACGTGTTCGAGGGTCTCGACGGCGCGCTTCAGGAAGGGGCCGCCGGAGGCAGTCAGCAGGATCTTCGCCACGCCCGCGGCGCCGGCCAGGCGCGTATAGTCCGCGGGCAGCGACTGGAAGATGGCATTGTGCTCGCTGTCGATCGGCAGCAGGATCGCCCTGTGCTCGCGCACGGCGTCCATGAACAGCTGGCCCGACATGACGAGCGCTTCCTTGTTGGCCAGCAGGATTTTCTTGCCGGCGCGGGCGGCCGCCAGGGCCGGGGCCAGGCCGGCGGCGCCGACGATGGCGGCCATCACGGTATCGGTGTCCGGGCTCGAGGCGATCTCGCACAGGGCCGCTTCGCCCCAGGCAACGTCGATGTCCAGGCCTGCCAGCAGGCGCGCCAGTTCGGCGGCTGCTTCGGCACTGCCGACGACGGCGCGCTGCGGGCGGAATTGGCGGCACTGCGCGGCCAGCTCCTCGACGCGGCTGTGCGCGGACAGCGCATGGACACGGTAATTTTCCGGGTGGCGTGCGAGCACGTCGAGGGTCGAGACGCCGATCGAGCCGGTAGCGCCCAGGATGGTAATGCGTTGCATGTTTAAAACTCCGTTAGAACCCTACAACCTGGCGCCGATCAGTGCCGCCAGGGGCAGTACCGGGACCAGGGCGTCGATCCGGTCGAGCACGCCACCATGGCCAGGCAGCAGGTTGCTGCTGTCTTTCATGCCGGCGCGGCGCTTGAGCTGGGATTCGAACAGGTCGCCGACGATGCTGGCGGCGACGATCAGGATCAGGACAAACCAGGTCACGGCCCAGCCGAGGCTGGCCTGGACGCGTATCGGGAAAGTATCGGCCAGCTGTTCGTTCGCCAGCACGATGGCCAGCGTGGCCAGCACCAGCACGGCAATGCCGCCGCCGATCGCCCCTTCCCAGGATTTACCAGGGGAGATCGAGGGCGCGAGTTTGCGCTTGCCGAAGGCTTTGCCGGAGAAGTAGGCGAAGATGTCGGCGCACCAGACGATGACCAGCACCGACAGCAGGTACAGCGGCGAATAGGCGTACAGGGCGACAATGGCGGCGAAGCAGCCGACCAGCGACACGGCGTAGGTCAGGCTGAGCAGCGTATTGCCGACGCTGTCGAGCTTCGGCAAGCCGGTTTTCAGGCTCGGCACGAAGCGCAGCACCCAGACCAGCACGCTGATGACGAACCAGAAGGTCTGGGCCGCGCCATTCGCGTTGACGAAGAAGGTCCAGGCAAAGGCCGCGGTCCAGAACACGGCCACGATGGCGGCCTTGTTCGACTTCGGATTGAACAGACGGAAGGTTTCCCAGATCGCGGCGCCGAAGAAGGCGGTGACCACCACCGCGAACGCCATGAAGTTATTCGAATACAGCACTGGCAGGAGCACTGCCAGCAGCACGAGCGCGGTGAGGATCCGGGTTTTCAGCATCAGGTTTTGTTGGCCACTTGTTCGCCCGTGCGGCCGAAACGGCGCTCGCGGCTCTGGTAGGACGCGATCGCCGCGTCCAGCGACTCGACCGAGAAATCCGGCCAGTAGGTATCGGTGAAATACAGCTCGGAATAAGCCAGCTGCCACAGCAGGAAGTTCGAGATGCGCTCTTCCCCGCCGGTGCGGATGAACAGGTCGGGTTCCGGCGCGTAGGCCATCGCCAGGTGCGGCGCCAGCATGTCTTCTGTAAAGTCGGTGACGCCAGGATTGGCGTCGACCATCTTGCCGGTGGCCTGCATGATGTCCCAGCGCCCGCCGTAGTTGGCGCAGACGGTGACGGTCAGGCGCGAGTTGCCCGCCGTGCGGCGCTCGGCATTGGCGATCATCTCGCGCAGCTTGGCGTCGAAGCGCGACAGGTCGCCCACGACTTTCAGGCGGATGTTATTGGCGTGCATCTTCGCCACTTCACGCTCGAGCGCGGTAACGAACAGGCGCATCAGGAGCGACACTTCTTCTTGCGGGCGGCGCCAGTTTTCGGACGAAAAGGCAAACAGGGTCAGGTACTCGACCCCGCGCAGGACACAGGCCTCGACCACGCCGCGCACCGCTTCCACGCCCTTGACGTGACCCGCCACGCGGGGCAGCAGGCGCTTGGTCGCCCAGCGGCCATTGCCGTCCATGATGACGGCGATATGGCACGGGACGCGCGGCACATCGGGAACTACGGTCGTCGAACTCTTAAAGATCATAAATCGTTGCCATCTAGGCGAATACGGTAGGAAGGCGGGTAAAAAAACGGACCCTGCACGGACCATCGCACGAGTGTGCCCGGCAATGGTCCGCATACTGCTGTCGGTTACTTCTGCTTACTTGTTACCATGCGCATGCCGGGCACAGCATCTTACACGGTCAGGACTTCTTTTTCCTTTTCGGCGACCATCTTGTCGATGTCGGCCACGAACTTGTCGGTCAGCTTCTGGATCTCGTCCGAGGAGCGGCGCTCGTCGTCTTCGGATGCGGTCTTGTCCTTGACCATCTTTTTCAGCCCTTCGTTGGCGTCGCGGCGAATATTGCGCACGGCAATCTTCGCGTCTTCCGCTTCCGACTTGACCAGCTTGACCATTTCCTTGCGGCGTTCTTCGGTCAGCGCCGGGGTCGGCACGCGGACCAGTTCGCCGAACGTGGACGGGTTCAGGCCGAGGTCCGAATCGCGGATCGCCTTTTCGATCGTGCTCAGCATCTTCTTTTCGTACGGCTGGACACCAATCGTGCGCGCGTCGATCAGGGTCACGTTCGCCACGCCGCTCAGGGGCGTCGGCGCACCGTAGTAGTCGACCATGATGTGGTCGAGGATGCCGGTGTGGGCGCGGCCGGTACGGACCTTGGCCAGATCGGAACGCAGGGTTTCGATCGACTTGGTCATGCGCTCTTGCGCGTTCTTCTTTACGTCAGCTAAGGACATGCTGCTCTCCTGTTATTCAGTGATTCGTGTTATTAAACGTGCACCAATGTACCTTCGTCTTCACCCATGATCACCCGCATGAGGGCGCCCGGCTTGACGATCGAAAACACCTTGATCGGGAGTTTCTGGTCACGGCACAGCGCGAATGCGGTGGCGTCCATTACCTGCAGCTGTTTCGAGATCGCCTCGTCGAACGAGATCGACTCGTAACGGGTGGCGCTCGGGTCTTTCTGCGGGTCTGCAGTATAAACGCCATCGACCTTGGTGGCCTTCAGGACGATCTGCGCGCCCACTTCGGCGCCGCGCAGGGCAGCCGCGGTGTCGGTGGTGAAGAACGGGTTGCCGGTGCCGGCGGCGAAGACGACGACCTTGCCCTCTTCCAGGTATTGCAGCGCTTTCGGGCGCACGTAGGGCTCGACCACCTGGTCGATGCCGATGGCCGACATGACGCGCGCGGTGATGCCGACGTGGCGCATGGCATCCGCCAGGGCCAGGGCATTCATGACCGTGGCCAGCATGCCCATATAGTCGGCGGTGGCGCGGTCCATGCCCTGCGCACCCGGCGCGACGCCACGGAAGATGTTGCCGCCGCCAATCACGACCGCCAGCTCGACACCCAGCTTCGACACCTCTGCGACGTCGGCAACCATGCGGTCGATGGTGACGCGATTGATGCCGAATTGATCGTCGCCCATCAGTGCTTCGCCAGACAGTTTAAGGAGGACTCGTTGATAGGCTGGTTTTGTCATGATGAAGCGCTCTCCTAATGTATTTGATTCGAATTCGGTTCCGGCACGGGCTTGGCCCGGGCCTCATCTGCCAGTAATGTACAGATGGCGGGCGAAACAGCGCGCACGCTCGGTAGGGTGGGCACTCCGTGCCCACGCGGAACGGTGCCTCATGTTGAGGCATGCCGCTGCCGCACAAGACGCGCTGCGCAGACGCATCGGGATGCATTGCGAGAACGCTTGCCCTGGGGTCCAAACAATGCCGACGCGACGCACAATTCCGCGTGGGCACAGCGTGCTCACCCTACCCCGTCCGGGCAAAAAAACGGGCCTTGCGGCCCGCTTTCACATTACTGCTTGTTGGCAGCCATCTGTGCCGCGACTTCTGCAGCGAAGTCGTCGACCTTCTTCTCGATGCCCTCGCCCACGACGTACATCGTGAAGCCCTTCACCGTGGTGTTGGCGGCTTTCAGCATTTGCTCGATCGACTGCTTGTCGTTCTTCACAAAAGTCTGGTTCAGCAGCGAGACTTCTTTCAGGTACTTCTGGACCGAACCCTCGAGGCGCTTGGCCAGGATTTCCGGCGACTGGGCAGGCTTGCCTGCGGCAGCGGCTGTGTCGGCATCTTCCTGGGCCTTCAGCTGGGCGACCGAACGCTCTTTCTCGATCAGTTCTGCCGGCACGCCTTCCGACGACAGGGCGACCGGCTTCATCGCGGCGATGTGCATCGCGACGTCTTTACCAACTTGCTCGTCCGCGCCGTCGTAGTCGACGATGACGCCGATACGGGCGCCGTGCAGGTAGGAAGCCAGCTTGCCGGTGGTTTCGAAACGCTGGAAGCGGCGCACGGTCATATTTTCACCGATTTTGCCGATCAGTGCCGAACGCAGTGCGTCGAAGGTCTGACCGCCAACGTCGAGTTCCGACAGGGCGGCGACGTCGGCCGGGTTCTGCTCGGCGACCAGCTTGGCTGCCAGGTTGGCCATGGCCATGAACTCGTCGTTCTTGGCGACGAAGTCGGTTTCGCTGTTGATTTCCACCAGCGCGCCGACGTTGCCGGAGATGTAGCTCGCGACCACGCCTTCAGCGGTGACGCGTGCCGATGCCTTCGATGCCTTGCCGCCCAGCTTGACGCGCAGGATCTCTTCGGCACGGCCCATGTCGCCTTCGGCTTCGGTCAGGGCCTTCTTGCATTCCATCATCGGTGCGTCGGTCTTCGCGCGCAGTTCACCAACCATCGCTGCAGTAATCGCTGCCATGTTTTTCTCCTAAATTGTTTAATACGGAATCTTGTGCTTAAAAAAAAGGGTGCTCAGCTACGGCGCGGCACCCCTTTCATGCAATGACGGGCGCGAGGCCCGCCTGCAATTTATGCCTGCTCGTTGACTTCGACGAATTCGTCGCCGCCGGCTGCCTTGACCATCTCGGCAACTTCGTTGGTGGCGTTGGCACGGCCTTCCAGGATTGCGTCAGCAACGCCGCGTGCGTACAGGGCGATGGCTTTCGACGAGTCGTCGTTACCAGGGATCACATGGGTGACGCCTTCTGGCGAGTGGTTGGTATCGACCACGCCGATGACCGGGATGCCCAGCTTGCCGGCTTCGGTGATGGCGCCCTTGTGGTAGCCGACGTCGACGACGAAGATTGCGTCAGGAACGCCGCCCATGTCCTTGATGCCGCCGATCGATTTTTGCAGCTTGATCATTTCGCGTTCGAACATCAGGCCTTCTTTTTTCGACAGCTTCTCGACCGAACCGTCTTCGATCTGGGCTTCCATGTCCTTCAGGCGCTTGATCGAGGTCTTGATGGTCTTGAAGTTGGTCAGCATGCCGCCGAGCCAACGCTGGTCGACGTAAGGGACGCCTGCGCGCTGGGCTTCAGCGGCGATCAGGTCACGTGCCTGGCGCTTGGTGCCGACCATCAGGATGGTGCCGCGGTTGGCCGAAATCTGCTTGATGGTCTTCATCGCATCCTGGTACATCGCCATGGTCTTTTCCAGGTTGATGATGTGGATTTTGTTGCGATGACCGAAGATGAACGGTGCCATCTTTGGGTTCCAGAAACGGGTCTGGTGGCCGAAGTGAATACCGGCTTCCAGCATTTCGCGCATAGTAACGGACATGTAATTCTCCAGGGTTAAATTCTTGAATATCGGCCAGTCACCCTGTGGGGCACCCTTGGCGGCCGATTTCGCGATTTTGAATAAAATAAAATGAACTGATTTGACAACATTGCAAGGCTACAGACCAAGCAACCCGAGATTCTAGCGGGATTCGCCACCTTTTTCAAGCCTAACAGTGCGGGCGCGGCGATATAGCGCCCGGCCTGCCGCCCCGCGTTCCGGCAGGGGCCGTAGCTATCCCTCGCAGCTATCCCTTATAATGAGACGATCATGGCAAGGCTGCTTCCAGGCCGCGCCCGCCTCCTATCGAACCGACTCCGACCCTTATGTCCATCTCCATCAAGACTCCCGAAGAAATCGAAGGCATGCGCCTGGCCGGCCGCCTTGGCGCCGAAGTGCTCGACTACATCACGCCCTTCGTGAAGCCCGGCGTCACCACCGGCGAGCTCGACCGCCTGTGCCACGCATACATGACGGACGTGCAAGGCACCGTGCCGGCGCCGCTGAACTACGCCCCGCCCGGCTACCCGCCCTTCCCGAAAGCCGTCTGCACCTCGATCAACGACGTCATCTGCCACGGCATCCCGGGCGACAAGGTCCTGAAAAGCGGCGACGCCCTGAACATCGACGTCACCGTGATCACGAAGGATGGTTTTCACGGCGACAACAGCCGCATGTTCCTGATCGGCGAACCGACGATCCTGGCAAAACGCCTGTCGGAAGTGACCTATGAATGCATGTGGCTCGGCATCGCGAAGGTGAAACCGGGCGCTTATCTGGGTGATATCGGCCATGCGATCCAGCAGCACGCCGAAAAGAACGGCTACAGCGTGGTGCGCGAATTCTGCGGCCACGGCATCGGCCGCGTGTTCCACGAAGAGCCGCAAGTGCTGCACTACGGCAAGCCGGGCACGCTCGACAAGCTCGAACCCGGCATGATCTTCACGATCGAGCCGATGATCAATGCCGGCCGCCGCGAAATCAAGGAAATGCCCGATGGCTGGACCATCAAGACGCGCGACCGCAGCATGTCGGCCCAGTGGGAACACATGATCCTGGTCACCGAGACCGGCTACGAAGTGCTGACCACTTCCGCCGGCACCCCGCCGCCGCCCGCCATCGTGCTGGCCGCCAAAGACGCCATCCCGGCGTAATGAGCATGTCCGCCGCCGCCCTCAACGACGCCCGCCCCGAACTCAAAGGCCGCCTCAAAGCCGAGCGCCAAGCCCTGTTCGCGGCCTTCGGCGAGGACGGCAAACCCGAAAAACTGCTGCGCGGCCTGCGCCAGTGCGTCGACGACATCCTCGCCGACGCCTGGGTCGCGGCGCGCCTGCCCGCCAACACGGCCCTGGTGGGCGTGGGCGGCTACGGGCGCGGCGAGCTGTTTCCACAGTCCGACGTCGACCTCCTGATCCTGCTCGGCGCGCCGCCCGACGCGATCACCCAGGCCAGGCTCGAAGGCCTGGTGCAGCTGCTGTGGGACCTGGGCCTGGAGATCGGGCACAGCATCCGCACCGTCGACGAATGCATGATCGAGTCGAGCGCCGACATCACGGTGCAAACCAGTTTACTGGAAGCGCGCCTGGTCACGGGCGACGCCGCGCTCTTTGCCCAGCTCGAGGAACGTTACCGCGAAGCGCTCGATCCGCGCGCCTTTTTCCAGGCCAAGACCGCCGAGATGCGCCTGCGCCACGCCAAGTTCGAATACACGGCCTTCTCGCTCGAACCCAATTGCAAGGAAAGCCCGGGCGCGCTGCGCGACCTGCAAGTGATCCTGTGGGTGGCCAAAGCGGCGGGCCTGGCCAACTCCTGGAGCCAGCTCGCCACGCGCGAGCTGATCACGCAGGACGAAGCGCGCCAGCTGATGGAAAAGGAGCGCGCCTTCAAGGACATCCGCGTGCGCCTGCACCTGCACACGGGCCGGCGCGAAGACCGCCTGCTGTTCGACGTGCAGACGGCGATTGCCGAGTCCTTCGGGCTGGTGTCCGACCCGCCGGGCCCGGGCGCGCGCCGCGCCAGCGAATACCTGATGCAGCGCTACTACTGGGCGGCGAAAACCGTCACCCAGCTCAACACCATCCTGCTGCAGAACATCGAGGCGCGCCTGTTCCCGACATCGAACGCGCCGGTGCGCATCAACGACTGCTTCAACGAAGTCAACGGCCTGATCGACATCGCCCACGACGATACCTTCGAGACCACGCCTTCCTCGGTGCTCGAGATCTTCGTCGCCATGACCGAGCGCCCCGACATCAAGGGCATGACCGCGCGCACCACGCGCGCGCTCTGGCATGCGCGCAACCTGATCGACGACGCCTACCGCGCCGACCCGCTCAACCGCGCCAGCTTCCTGCGCATCCTGAAAGCGCCGGTCGGCCTGGTGCACGCGCTGCGCCGCATGAACGAGTTCGGCGTGCTGGGCCGCTACCTGCCGAACTTCCGCAACATCGTCGGCCAGATGCAGCACGACCTGTTCCACGTGTATACGGTGGACCAGCACATCATGATGGTGGTGCGTAACCTGCGCCGCTTCACGATGGCCGAACACGCGCACGAATACCCGTTCTGCAGCCAGCTCATCGCCAACTTCCGCGACCGCTGGCTGCTGTACGTGGCGGCGCTCTTCCACGACATCGCCAAGGGCCGCGGCGGCGACCATTCCGAACTCGGCAAGGTCGACGCCTTCGAATTCTGCCGCGACCATGGGCTGCCTGACGCCGACACCGAACTGGTGGTCTTCCTGGTCGAGCAGCACCTGACCATGTCGCAGGTGGCGCAGAAGCAGGACCTGTCGGACACCGACGTGATTGCCGCCTTTGCCGCCGTCGTGAAAGACGAGCGCCACCTGACCGCCCTCTACCTGCTGACGGTGGCCGACATCCGCGGCACCAGCCCCAAGGTGTGGAATGCCTGGAAGGCCAAGCTGCTCGAAGACCTGTACCGCATAACGCTGCGCGTGCTCGGGGGCGAGCCGCATTCGGCCGACCGCGAACTGAGGATGCGCCAGCAGGAAGCGATGGCCACGCTGCGCCTGTTCGGCCTCCCGAGCGACGCGCACGAAGCCTTGTGGGCCCAGCTGGACGTGGTCTACTTCCTGCGCCACGACGCCTCCGACATCGCCTGGCAGACGCGCTGTCTCTACGACAAGATCGAGAGCGCGCGCCCGGTCGTGAAAAGCCGCCTGGCGCCGGTTGGCGAAGGGCTGCAGGTGGCGGTCTACGTGAAAGACCAGCCCGACCTGTTCGCGCGCATCTGCAGCTATTTCGACCGCAAGAATTTCAGTATTTTGGACGCGAAAATCCACACCACGCGCGGCGGCTACGCGCTCGACACCTTCCTCGTGACAGAGGAAAACTTCGCGAAAAACTACCGCGACATCATCAGCCTGCTCGAGCACGAACTGTGCGAGCTGCTGCAATCGCAAGAGCCGCTGCCGGCGCCGACGCGCCCACGGCTGTCGCGCCTGTCGCGCCATTTCCCGATCGCGCCGAGCGTCGAACTGCGTCCGGACGAACGCGGCCAGTGTTACCTGCTCTCGGTGGCGGCGAACGACCGCACGGGTCTGCTGTATACGATCGCGAACGTGCTTACGCGCTACCGCATTAATGTGCACACCGCCAAAATCATGACCCTGGGCGAGCGCGTCGAGGACGTGTTCCTCGTCGACGGCCCGAACCTGAACAACCCGCGCGTGCTGGTGCAGCTGGAAACAGAACTGCTCGACGCGCTGGCGATCTGATACAACCCATCTCACTTATCAATAGCTTCCTCCATGACCGAATTGCTCCGCCTCTCCAAACGAATGTCCGAACTGGGCCTGTGCTCGCGCCGTGAAGCCGATGAATGGATCGCGCGCGGCTGGGTGCGGGTCGACGGCAAGGTCGTCTCGGAGCTCGGCAGCAAGGTGCTGCCCACGCAGCGCGTCACCGTCGAACGCCAGGCCGCGGCCGAGCAAAGCAAACGCGTCACCATCCTGATCAACAAGCCGATGGGCTATGTGTCGGGCCAGGCCGAAGACGGTTATACGCCGGCGGTGGCGCTGATCAAGCCGGAAAACCGCTGGCTTGAAGACACCGCGCCGGAACAGTTCCACCCGACCCAGCTGCGTAGCCTGGTGCCGGCCGGGCGCCTCGACATCGACTCGGTGGGCTTGCTGGTGCTGACCCAGGACGGGCGCGTGGCCAAGACGCTGATCGGCGAGACCACCTCGATCGACAAGGAATACCTGGTGCGGGTCGAATACACGAAAGAAGGCAAGCTGCCGGAATCCGACCTGAAAAAGCTTTGCTTCGGCCTCTGGATGGACGGGAAACCGCTGCTGCCGGCGAAGGTGCGCTGGCAGAACGAGGACCAGCTCAGCTTTACACTGAAGGAAGGCAAGAAGCGCCAGATCCGCCGCATGTGCGACATGGTCGGCCTGAAAGTCATCGGCCTCAAGCGCGTGCGCATCGGCAAGGTCAAGCTGGGCGATCTGCCGGTTGGGCAGTGGCGCTATTTGCAGGCCGACGAACAGTTTTAAGCAGCGCCGATTCCTGCATTTGCCTGCAGGAATCTGATAATCTTGGCAAAACATTCACTCGGAGTTTTGCCATGGCCGTCTCCCGCCGGGCCGCGCTCGCCGCGCTCGTTACCGCTCCGGCCGTCGCCGCCGAATCCCCTCCACTTTCTGCAAGCACCGGGCCGATGTTTGGCCTGATCGGGAAGATGCGCGCCCAGCTTCGCGAGCGTCGAGAAAGGCATGAAAAACCACCGCTACTGGAGCTCGAACTGCAAAGGCTGCCCACGCAAGGACAAGTGCACGCCGAGCTCGCAGCGGCGAGTGACCCGCTGGGAACACCAGGACATGCTCGACGAAATGCAGGCGCGTCTCGAACAGACGCCGGACGCCATGCGCATCCGGCGCTCGACGGTCGAGCATCCGTACGCGACGATCAAGGCGTGGATGGCTGCTTGGCGTTGCGGGAATGCTGGCAGCGATCCGGGCGTATGCCCATTTTCCGACGCTCCAAGGCCTCCTTGACGCGTTTTCCTTATCGGCCTTGCTGAAAACATCCAAATCCGACTACGCGGCCTGGAATGTTCTTCTACATTCCAGAAACAGCCCTGGTCGGTACAGTTGGCCTGCCAGTCCATCGGTTTGAATTTTTACACAGCCTGGGTCGAAAGCGGACAACTCGTTCTTGAAGATCATGCAGGCTAAATTTTACTAAGTTGCAGCAGCGTTGACTTGATACGGACGCTGGCTGAACTGGTACTCTTCATGCTCATGCTGCGAGAACTTCGCGGACCCTTTGAGCCAACTGCTTCTGATCGTAGGGCTTGCTGAGCAACTGGACTCCCTCATTAAGGCGGCCGTCGGTCGTCAGTGCGTCACGCGTATAGCCCGAGGTGAACAGAATGGCCAGGTTCGGCTGCATGCGCTTGGCCTGGACCGCCAATTCGGGACCTGTGACGCTACCGGGCATGACCACATCAGTAAATAGCAGATCGACCTGAGCGGAGTCCTTCAGGATAAGGATCGCGCTTTCTCCATCGGCCGCATGCAGAACCCGGTATCCCAGCTCCGACAGGTTGGCAACCACGGACAGGCGCACGTCAGCGTCATCTTCGACGACAAGGATCGTTTCGTTGCCTCCGGCCCCGGAAGGTGGCACCGGAGGCGCGGCCAGGTACTCAAGTTGCTGAGTGCGGGGCAGGTAGATCGTTACTGTCGTACCAACGCCGAGTTCGCTCGAAATTTCGATATGGCCACTGCTTTGCTTGACCATGCCATACGCCATGCTCAGGCCGAGTCCCGTACCCTGGCCGACGGGCTTGGTGGTAAAGAAGGGCTCGAACGCTTGCGCCATCACTTCGGGGCTCATGCCCGCGCCGGTGTCGGTGATGGAAATGAAAACGTATTCGCCCTCTACAACCGCGCGCAGCCTCTGGGCTTGATCGGCATCGGACCTCAGGTTCCTCAGCCTGATCGTCAGCTCGCCGCCAGCCGTCATGGCATCGCGGGCGTTGATCGCCAGGTTCAGAATCAGGTTTTCGAATTGCCCTGGATCAACCTGCGTATTCCACAGCTCCCCTTCGCAGACGATCGTTAACGCCACCGTTTCGCCGAGGGCGCGCTGCAGCAACTCCTCCATATTGCGCAGAAGTCGCGCGACATTGACGGCAACGGGTTGCAGTGGCTGGCGGCGCGCAAAGGCAAGGAGTTGTGAAGAGAGTTTGGCGCCCCGCTGTACTGCGCCTTTTATGCTGTCGAGGCGCTTCTGCATCCCCGCGTCGTCGCGAGCATGCATTTGCAACAATGCCAGGTTTCCTGTGACGACTTGTAGAACGTTGTTGAAATCGTGTGCAACACCCCCGGTGAGCTTACCGATCGCCTCCAGTTTCTGCGCATGATGAAGCGCGTTGCGGGCCTCCTCGAGCGCTTCGGAGCGCTCTGCGTCACGTTGCTGCGCGGCCTTGCGTTCGCTGATATCGCGTATGAAAGCGGTGACGACATAACCTGACCCCTCCGGAACGCCTGCAAATGCGAGTTCCACCGGAACCAAACGGCCTGTACGATGCAGTGCTTCGAGCTCCACGACATTGCCTCCCGCTTTGCGCGTCTCGACAAAACGCCCGAAACCGGCGTTGTGGCGCGACTGGAACTGTTCCGGGATAATCATGGTGGCCAGGTCGCGCCCGATCGCTTCCTCCGCAGTCCATCCAAATAACTGCTCCGCCTTCGCGTTCCAGTCGCGAATCCGTCCGTCGGGAAGCACGGCAACAAAAGCATCGTGCGAATGTCTCAGGATCACTTCGACTCGGTGCTGCTCCTCTTTCAATTGCGCATTTGCTTCGCGCAAAGCCCACTCGTCGTTCTTTGAACGGCTGATGTCGGTATGGGTACCGATCACGCGTAGTGGCTTGCCGTCCACACCCCGGCTGACGGCGGTTGCGCGGGTCATGATCCATTTCCAGCTTCCATCCTTGCAGCACATGCGGAACTCGGCCTGCAGCGTTCCATCTGTACTGTCCAGATAGTCTCGCATGATCGCGTCTGTGCCAGGCTTGTCTTCAGGGTGCAGCAGCCGCTCCCATTCCGACAGGCTGTTGCCGATCTCTTCGTTCCGGTATCCAAGCATGGTCTTCCACTGCTCGGAATACACCACTTCGCCAGTGCTGATATTCCAGTCCCATACCCCATCGCCGGCGCCTTCCAGCGCGTATTTCCAACGAAACTCGCTTTCGCTCAACTGGTGTGTCATTTGCGTTGCCAGCGACAGCGCCCGGCGCCGTCCGGATGCCAGCAACCACACGAGCAAGGAAACCATGATGCTGAGCGCGCTGCCGATGCCGGCAATGAGCCGGGGACGGTCGGTGTTGATGCGTTGTTCAAATGCCTGCGACGACTCGATGGCGAGGACCCATGGGCGCCCTGCGACCGAGATGGGTTGCAGGGTCCGGAATCGAGGTGGCGAAACCCGGGGTGGACCGATCAAGCGCGATGAATACAGGCGGGCCTCGTCCGATACGGCAGTACCGTCATAGATAGAAAGCATGATGTCGCCCGATCGCTCGCCGCCCAGGCCTGCCATGAGATCGTTCATCCGAAACGGCGCTCCGATCCATCCGATGAGACTGTTTCGGCGCTGCGCCAGGGTGGCTGTCGGCATGCCCCGCTGATAGACCGGCAAATACATGACCAGGCCTGACTGCACGTCTTTACCATTTTCCTGTATCAGTCTTACCTTGCCGGAAGCAGCCGCCAACCCGGTATCGCGCGCCCGCTCCATCGCAGCGCGGCGGTTCGGCTCCGTCAGCATATCGAAGCCGAGTGCACGCAGATTCAGACCGGTGAACGGCTCGATTTGTATGATCGACGAATAAACCTGCCGCTCGCCGGCGGGGCTTACTTTATAGCCCGGAAAGCCTTGGCGCTGCATCGCTGCCACATGCTCGGCCATTCGTCGCGGAGGAACGAGTTCGACCAGCGCAACGCCCTGAATTCCTGGAAATTTTTGCTGCAAGCGCAGCGATGCAACGAACAGACTGAAGTCCTCGCGTTCCGCCTTCACGGAGCCCAGCAAGTAGGCTTGCGCACTTCGCGCAGCCCCTTCATAGGTCGTCATTCTTTGTTCAATGCGTCGAATGGCCTGCCGAACTTCAAACCGGAACTCTGTCTCGCTGAGCCGCACCGCTTCCTGATTGGCAACATTCCAAGCCGCAAATGTCGCGGCGATAGATAAAGCAAAAGTTCCAGCGGCAAGTAAAAAGGGGATGTTTTTCCCAAGCAAGAGTACGCTCTTCAGAAGTGTTGGCCGTGTCCTGGATCCTGACATTCGGCGGATTATCGCGGGCCGCTCAGTTTGAGCTTCTCGACATTGTATCTTCCTGACCAGACCATAGGCGCTAGGTTCGCATTGCCAGTCGCTTTGCAGGGCAAGGGCAACGGACGCTTACCATCGTAGTCCGGGAACGAAGTTGCCAGCCGATAACTGCCGAGAAAGCCCGTGCTGCTATCGGCACGACGACATTGACAGCAATTGCCGACCGCGGCTACTTCAAGGGCGACGAGATCCTGGCCTGTCATGAGGGCTTGGCATCTCGATTCGGACGCAAGCAAATCAGGCGATCACGATTTTGTTGAAGCACACGACATTCGCTGGAAACAGCTAGCCTCTGCGCGCACGTGACTTCATACGGAACACCCCTCCCCCTCCCTGCCAGGATTGCATCTTCCGTTGACCTGACGTAGCATGCAACGGCTTGCCGCTGGTCATGAGCTGGCGGTAATGAATCATCCAACAAGGGAGAAAATTTGAAAACGGAAATCCTGCCGGTCAGCCAGACCCGGTCGTTCATGACGATCGCACTGATCGAACTCTGGGAGCGCTTCGGCTATTACGGTATGCAGGCGCTGATCGTCTATTTCATGGTCCAGCGCATGGGCTTCGACGACAGCCGCGCCAACCTGGTCTGGGGCGCCGCGGCGGCCCTGATCTATGTTGCACCGGCCATTGGCGGCTGGATCGGCGATAAAGTCCTCGGCACGCGCCGCTGCATGATGCTCGGCGCCATGATCCTGACCTTCGGCTACGCGCTGATGGCCATCCCGAGCGTTAACACCTGGTTCCTGTTCTCGGCGCTGGGCGTGATCGTGGTCGGCAACGGCCTGTTCAAGCCGAACACCGCCAACCTGGTGCGCAAGATCTATGAAGGTGACGATTCGAAAATCGACAGCGCCTTTACCATCTACTACATGGCGGTGAACGTCGGCTCGACCTTCTCGATGCTGGCCACGCCCGCGATCAAGGATTACGTCAACGCCAGTTATGGCAACGAACTCGGCTGGCACGCGGCCTTCGCTTTCTGCAGCGTCGGCCTGATCGTCGGCCTGCTGACGGTAACGATGATGCGCGCCACCATTCGCCACATCGGCTCGCTGCCTGACGAACTGCCGCTCGACAAGGGCAAACTGGCGTTGGTGCTGGCCGGCGGCGTGGTCGCGGTCGGCTTGTCGGCGGTGATCCTGCAGTACCAGAGCCTGGCGCGCCTGTTCGTGTACGTGGCCGGTATCGTGGTGCTGGGCATCTTCGTGCATCTGATCCGCAAGAGCGAGCCGAGCGAGCGCGCCGGCCTGATCGCGGCCCTGGTGCTGACCCTGCAGACCGTGTTCTTCTTCATTTTCTACCAGCAGATGAGCACCTCGCTGTCGCTGTTCGCGCTGCGTAACGTCGACCTCGAATTCAATGTGCTGGGCGCCCACCTGTGGACCTGGTCGCCGGCGCAGTTCCAGGCGCTGAACGCGATCTGGATCATGCTGCTCTCGCCGGTGCTGGCCTGGGTCTATACGCGCGCCGGCCGTACCGGTTCGGACTTGTCGATCGCCGGCAAATTTGCGCTCGGCTTCGCGGTGGTGGCCGCCGGCTTCTTCACCTACGGCTTCGCCGAAGCCTTCGCCGTCAACGGCCTGACCTCCTCCTGGATCATGATCGCCGGCTACGGCTTGTACTCGCTGGGCGAACTGCTGGTCTCGGGCCTCGGTCTTGCGATGGTGGCGCGCTATGTGCCGGCGCGCATGGGCGGCTTCATGATGGGCGCCTACTTCGTCGCCTCCGGTATCTCGCAATACCTGGGCGGCGTGGTGGCGAACTATGCCAGCGTCCCGCAAGGCATGACCGATCCGCTGCAGACCCTGCCGATTTATACGAGCCTGTTCAACAAGCTCGGCATCGCCGCGGTGATTTGTACCCTGATCGCCCTGGCGGTGCTGCCGCTGATGCGCAAACTCACGGCGACGCACCACGCCCACCAGTAAGCGCGCTTAGCTCACGAAGGGCCGGTTCGCCGGCCCTTTTTCATGTCCCGGAACGATGTATGACCATCCTCACGACCGAACGCCTGCGCCTCGAACCCATCGACGAGCAGCACTTCGACGGCTTGCACGCCATGAACCGCCAGATCGAGGTCATGCGCTTCATCAGCGGCGAAGCCGAAACGCCAGAGCGCACGCGCGAGATGATCGCCGTCGTGAAAACGCGCTGGGCGCAGTACGGCTTTTCCTGGTGGGCCTTCATCGAGCGCGAGACGAATCTACTCGTCGGCGCCGGCTGCATCCAGTACCTGGGCCGCGATCCGGCCAACCCGCTCGAGATCGGCTGGCGCCTGACGTCGCAGCGCTGGGGCCGGGGCCTGGCCTCGGAAGCGGCGCGGGCGATGGCCGCCTTCGCCTTCAATACGTTAAACGTTCCGACCCTGACGGCGGTCTGTGTGCCGGAGAACGGCGCCTCGCAGCGCGTGATGGAACGCCTGGGTCTGCGCTACCGGGGCCTGGAAGACTGGTACGGCCGGCCGCACGCGGCCTGGGAAATGACGCGTGCCGACTGGAACGCGCGCAAGAAGACTTAAGTGCGCGCCGCGACCAGCGCAAGCAGCGAATCCGGGTTGACCGGCTTGACCAGGTAATGATCGAAGCCCGCTTGCGCGGCGCGGGCGCGGTCTGCGGCCTGGCCATAGCCCGACAGCCCGATCGACACCGGGCGCGCGCCGTGGCTTGACGCGCGCAGGCGCGTCATCACTTCCAGTCCGTCCATGCCAGGCAAACCGATATCGCAGACCACCACGTCGAAGCGGCGCTCAAGCAAGGCGTCGAGCCCGGCCTGGCCGTCGTGCGCCATGCTGACCTCGTGCCCTTCCATGTCGAGGAAGGCCTTCAGCGTTTCGCAGGCGTCGGCATTGTCTTCGATGATCAGGACGCGGCAGCAGCTGGCGGCGCCGGAATGGGTTTCAGGCTGCGGCGCGGCGGCGTCTGGCAGTTCGCAGGCAGGCAGGCGCAGGATGAAGCGGCTGCCCAGGCCAATGCCGGCGCTCTCTGCCGTGATGGTGCCGCCATGCATGCTGACCAGGTTGCGCACCACGTTCAGGCCGACCCCGAGGCCGCCTTCGGAACGGGCCAGCGAACGCGGTCCCTGGGTGAACAGGTCGAAAATATGCGGCAGCACTTCGGGCGCGATGCCACTGCCATTGTCGCTGATGGTGGCGACGATCTCGTCGCCCTCGCGCGCCACCTTGAGCGCGATGCGGCCGCCGTCGCCGGTGTACTTGGACGCGTTGCCGATCAGGTTGGACAGCACCTGGGTCAGGCGCACGCGGTCGCCGCGGATGCCGAGCGCTTGCGGCGCCAGGTCGATGTCAAGTTGCTGGCCGCGCTCGCCGATGCGCGGCAGCACCGACTCGAGCGCCTGGTCGAGCGTGCCAGCCACCGACAGCGGTTCCAGGTGCAGGGTGATCTTGCCGCTGCTGATGCGGGCGGCGTCGAGCAGGTCGTCGAGCAGGCAGGCCATGTGCTCGACCTGGCGCCGGATGACCCTGGTGAAATTAAGCAGTTGCGGATTGGCGCTGGTGGAACGCTCCAGCAGCATCGACGACATGCTGATCGGCACCAGAGGATTGCGCAGCTCATGGGCCAGCATGGCCAGGAATTCGTTCTGGCGCCGGTTCGCAGCTTCCGCGTCGTCGCGCAGGCCCTGGGCGCTGATCGCGGCCACTACCAGGTGCTCGTTCGCTTCGCGCAGGCGCGCCACGCTGGTCTCGAGTTCCTGTTTGCCTTTCACTTCGGCGCGCAGGCGCGCTACTTCCGCTTCCAGACAACCGATATGGCGCAGCAGCGCGCCGCTGTAGGCGTCGCTCTGGACGGCGCCGTCCGCGGGATCAAGTGAACGTTGCATCGAACTGCTCTTGTTGTCGTGAACCATTCCCTGTCCCCTTCATGTCGGCGCCAGGCTGCGCGCCGCTGCGCCGCCGAAGACGCCGGCCACTTCGGTGGGAAGTTCATCGACCTCCAGGCCTTCGTCGGTGATGCGGTAGGCGCGCAGATCGTTGCTGTGGCCACAGCCGCGCACCTTCACCACAGACATGAATTTCTGCAGCTTGCCGTCCACCTCGGCATAGCGCAGGGCCACGATGGCGTCGGTCAGGAAGGGGATGTTCGCTTCGCCGAACTTCAGTTCGTCGAAGACGTCGTTCAAGCCGATCGTGACGATGGCGCTCACGCCCTGCTTGGCCACGGCCGTCAGCAGCCGGAACACGGCCAGGCGCAGCTCGGCGTGGTATTCAGGCGCCATGTACAGATCGAATTCGGAGAGCGAATCGATCACCAGGCGCTTGGCGCCGGTACGCTGCAGGATCTGTTCGAGTTCGTCGATGAGTTCGTCCACGGTCAGGTCGAGCAGGCGGCTTTCGAGCACGGCAACGTCGCCGCTCCGCACCAGCTCGGCCAGCTCGGCGTTGCGCAGGCGCGGCGTGCCCTTCTCGAAATACATGGCGACGCCCTTCTCGCCTTCACGCATACCTGCCTGCAGAAAGCGCGTGGCGATGATGGTCTTGCCGGAACCGGTGGGACCGGACACCAGCATGGTGTGGCCCTGCGGCATGCCGCCGTGCAGGAGTTGATCGAGACCGGGCACGCCGGTCGAGATGCGGCACGGGTCGCGGTCGACCACGACGCCCTGCTTGCGGTCGTCGGCCAGCGGCGGCAGGATGCGCGGATAAGTGCGCAGGCCCTCGCCGGTGATGCGGAAATTGTGCGATCCGGACAGATGGGCGCGCCCGCGCATCTTGACGACCCGCATCTTGCGCACCACGGTGCTGTGTTCGTGCACCTGGGTCAGCGAAAGCACGCCGTCGGCCACCGTCATGATGGGATTGGCTTCCGGGTCGGAACTGACGTATTCGCCAATCAGGAAGGTCGTGGCCTGCCAGCTCGTCATGCGCGTACCGAGTTCCTGGATGAAATACTGGAGGTCGGCGACGCCTTCGTTGCCGGACTTGGCGGTCTGCACCACCGAGCGGAAGGAATCGACGAATACCAGCGAAGGCGAAAACGTTTCGACTTCCATCATGATGCGCTCAAGCACGCCGCTGAAGTCGCCGGTGCGCAGGCTCTCGCTCAGGTTCACATAGCGGATCGCGGGGCCGACCTTGCTCATGTCGAAGAACGAAAACTGCTGCTGGTAGCGCAGCATTTTCAGCGGCGGCTCGCCCAGCACGGTGAAGAACAGCGCGCGCCGCTCGGTGCTGGCGAGCGCGAACATGATCTGGTGGGCCATCGTGGTCTTGCCGCTGCCGGGTGGGCCGGCCACGAGGTTGAACGAAAACTCGGGAAGTCCGCCGCCTAGCAGGGTGTCCAGTCCCGGCACTCCGGTATGCAAGAGCCCGAGGGCTACTCTATCGTTCATTTACTTCTGCTCCTGTCCATGCGTCTGCCCGTTCCCGCCCACCTGTGCGACGTACAACAGCTGTTTCGTTAGCGCTTCGCCGATCAAGGTGCCCAGCAGCGTAGTGAATGTCTCGAGCAAGGCGCCGTTTGCGGCGCCCGCATGCTCGGGTCCCATCTCGTTCAGGGTTCTAGTCAAGGACAGAAACAGATCAGCCACCGGCCGAGCGCTGTGGCAAGTGGACAGGCGCTCGAAGCGCGGCGTCGACAGGCGCAGTGCGCGTCCGAACAGGGCGCAGAAACCACTCTCCCCAACCAGGGGCATGAGCTGATCGCTCAGGCGCAACCAAGGCTGCACCAAGGCGGCGGCGCCTCCCTCAAAGCTCGTGCCCGCCTCGTGAGGCGACCGGGGCTGCTGCCCCCCGTTGTGATCCATGCGTTCCGTTGGACTATTGTTTGTTATAGGTTTGATTCGCCGTCTGGCTGGCTGAAGCATAATTATAAAGGCTGATTCGACAATTTTGACCATCTCACACGTAGACGGGGCAAAGTCCTACGCTGACGCTTCCATTCGGTGATACTACCGACGATCAAATTCGATGAGATGACGGCAAAAATGATGAAAAAGACGGTAGCCGGCGCCCTGTGCGCGGCTGGAATCCTGATGGGCGGCCAGGCGCCGGCGGCGCCCGCCGCAACCGGCGCCGCCGCGGCGCGCGCCGTGACTTCGGCGGACGCGCGCTTCGCAGCGCTGCACCGCGCCGAATGGCAATGGCGCATCAAACAGGGCCTGGCGAATGAGGACTCCGAGGGCGGCCGGGTCGACCCGGATTTCGCGCGCGTCGACGCCGCCTCGCAGGCGGCGCGTTTGACGCACTGGCAAGGCGTTCTACGCCAGCTCGGCGGCATCGACCCGGCTGCCCTGACGGCGCTGGCCCGCATTGACTACCAGGTATACCGCGCCCAGATCGCGGCCTTTGTCGAAGCACTGCGCTTTCGCGAGTACGAGCAGCCGGTCAACGCCGACAGTGCTTTCTGGACCGACGTGACTTATGGCGCGCGCCAGCCGTTCGCGAAGGTCGAGGACTACCGCAATTACGTGCGCCGCCTTGGCAATCTGCCGCGTTATTTCGCCGAACAGGTAGAGAACATGCGCGCGGGCCTCGCGCGCGGCTTCACGCCACCGCGCGTCACGCTGACCGGGCGCGACGCGGCCATCGCGTCGGTGGTCGACGCCAGGCCCGAGGACACCGTCTTCTTCACGCCGTTCAAGACCATGCCGGCGGCGATTCCCGCGGCCGAACAAGCCGCCTTGCGCGCGCAGGCGATCGCCGCGATCGAAACCCGGGTGCAGCCGGCTTACGCGGCCACACTCGCCTTCGTGCGCCAGCAGTACATCCCGGGCGCGCGCGCAGCGCTGGCCGCCGCCAGCCTGCCCGACGGCGCGGCCTATTACCAGTCGAAGATCGTCGAATTCACGACGACCACTATGAATGCGGACGAGATCCACCGCATCGGATTGGCGGAAATGGCGAAGATCCGCGCCGAGATGATCGAGACGATCGCCAAGTCCGGCTTCAAGGGCGACCTGCCCGCCTTCCTGCAGTTCTTGCGCACCGACCCGCAGTTCTATGCCAGGAACGCCGACGAACTCCTGATGCGCGCGGCCTGGATTTCAAAAAAATTCGACGCCAAGGCCGGCCAGTACTTCGGCTACCTGCCGCGCCAGCGCTTCGCGATCCGCCCGGTGCCGCCGGACCAGGCGCCCTACTACACGGCCGGGCGCGGCGGCCCCGGGATCTACCTGGTCAACACCTACAACCTGCCTTCGCGCGCGCTCTACAGCCTGCCGGCATTGACCTTGCACGAGTCGGCCCCGGGGCACGCCTTCCAGATGCCGATCGCGCTCGAACAGACGGGTGTGCCGCCCTTCCGCCGCGCCTACATTTCAGCCTTCGGCGAGGGCTGGGCGCTGTACACCGAGCGCCTTGGCACCGAGATGGGCATCTACGAGACGCCCTACGAGGTCTTCGGCATGCTCAGCTACCAGGCCTGGCGCGCCTCGCGCCTGGTGGTCGACACCGGCATCCACGCGAAGGGCTGGACCCGCGCCCAGGCGCAAGCCTACCTGCGCGAGAACACGGCGCTGTCCGAGCACGAAGTGACGACCGAAGTGGACCGCTACATCTCCTGGCCGGGCCAGGCGCTGTCGTATTACCTCGGCCAGATGGCGATCATGGAGGCACGCGCCAAGGCGGAGAAGGCGCTCGGCAGCAGGTTCGATATCAGGGCGTTTCATGACACGGTGCTGCAGCTGGGGTCGATGCCGCTGCCGGTGCTGGGGGCGCGGATCGACAGGTTCATTGCGGAAGGTGGGAAGAGTCCGTATCCGAACGAAAGTTAAACCGCCGTATCGTGCATGCGGATGGGTCGGCATCGATCTTGCCCACGCGGTACATCAATCGTCAGCAACCGGATCGAGATCCGGAAACATCACGTCCGTAAACCCGAAGCGCGAGAAATCGGTGATCCGCATCGGGTACAGGATGCCGAGCAAATGGTCGACCTCGTGCTGCACCACGCGCGCGTGAAAGCCGTCGACTTCACGCCGGATCGGCGCCCCGAACTGATCGACGCCCTCGTAGCGCAGACGCGTGAAGCGCGGCACGCTGCCGCGCAGGCCGGGCACCGACAGGCAGCCCTCGAAGCCCTCTTCCATCTGGTCCGACAAGGGCGTCAGCACCGGATTGAGCAGTACCGTTTCCGGCACCTGGGGCGCGTCCGGGTAGCGCGGGTTGCGCTGGAAGCCGAAGATCACCAGTTGCAGGTTGACGCCGATCTGGGGCGCGGCCAGGCCGGCGCCATTGGCTGCATGCATGGTCTCGAACATGTCCTTCACCAATGCGTCCAGCGCCGGCGTGCCGAATTCGCGCACGGGTTCGGCCACGCGCAACAGGCGCGGGTCGCCCATTTTCAGGATCTCATGAACCGCCATAACCATTCTCCTTCGCCAGCTGGGCCAGGAAGGTCTTGAAACCGGCGGCGGTTTCAGGATGCTTCAAGCCCATCGCGGCGGTCGCCTGCAGGTAACCCAGTTTCGAACCGCAATCATACCGCTGTCCGGCATAGCGGTAGGCGAGCACGCGTTCGGCCTTCATCAGCGCGGCGATACCGTCGGTGAGCTGGATTTCGCCGCCGAGGCCGGCGCCGAGGTTTTCCAGGTGGTCGAAAATCGCTCCGGTCAGGATGTAGCGTCCAACGACGGCCGAGGTCGACGGCGCCTCTTCCGGCAGCGGTTTCTCGACGATGTTCGACACAAGTTCGAGCTTGTCGCGGTAAGCCTCGGCCTTGACGATGCCGTACTGGCGCGTATGCTCGCGCGCCACCTCCTGCACCGCCAGCACGCTGCATTTCTCGTAGCCGAAGACCTCGGCCATCTGGGCCAGCACCGGCGTGGTGCCGGGATCGGTGTCCATGAAATCGTCGGCCAGCAGCACCGCGAACGGCTCGTTGCCGACCACGGGGCGCGCGCACAGCACCGCGTGGCCCAGGCCCAGCGGCGCCGACTGGCGGATGTAGATGCAGGTGACGTTCTTCGGGATCACCCCGCGCACCAGCTCGAGCAGGGCCTGCTTGTTGGCCGCTTCCAGCTCGGCCTCGAGCTCGTAGGCCTTGTCGAAATGGTCCTCGATGGCGCGCTTGTTGCGGCCGGTGATGAAGATCATCTCGGTGATGCCGGCCGCGACCGCCTCCTCGACCGCATACTGGATCAGCGGCTTGTCGACGATCGGCAGCATCTCCTTCGGCTGCGCCTTGGTGGCGGGAAGAAAGCGGCTGCCCAGGCCGGCGACAGGAAAGACAGCTTTGCGAATCTTGTTCATTTCAGTTTTCTCTCATCCTTGATCTTGTTTATTTCGCCGCCGCGGCCAGCAGCGCCAGCAGGCCGGCCTCGTCGAGCACGGTCACGCCGAGCGACTCCGCCTTGGCCAGCTTGCTGCCGGCGTCCGCCCCGGCGACCACGTAGGAGGTCTTCTTCGAGACCGAGCCCGACACCTTGCCCCCGGCCGCTTCGATCAAAGCGCCGGCGTCGTCGCGCGACATCGTCGGCAGCGTCCCGGTCAGCACGAAGGTCTGGCCGCTCAGCGCGCCCTCTTCACCCTCGGCTTCCTGCGGCAGCTGTTCCAGCAGTTCGCGGCGCAGGTTCGACAGGGCCGTCAAGGTGTCGCGATTGGCCGGCACCGCCATCCAGGCATCGAGCGCGGCGACGACCGCGTCGGGCAAGCCGAAGACACCGAACACCTTCAGGTGCGCCAGGTCCTCGAGCGTGCGCCCGGCCAGCAGCTGGCGCGCGCGCGGCTCGGTCAGTTTCGGGATGCCGAGCGCGGCCAGCAGCGCCACCTCGTCCAGGCGCTCGCGCAGCGCCGCTTTCGGCGCATGTTCGCCCTGTGGCGCGACGCCCGTTTCCAGCAACGCGTCGAGCGCGATCTGGTTCTTTTCTTCGACGAAGAAGTCGGCGATCGACTCGGCCACGGTGCCGCCGATGTCCGGCAGCACGCGCAGCAAGGCGGCCGGGGCGCGGCGCACCAGCGCCAGGCTGCCGAGCCACTCGGCCAGGGTCCTGGCGGTGGATTCGCCGACGTGGCGGATGCCGAGCGCGAACAGCAGGCGCTCGAGCGGCGGACGTTTGCTGGCGGCGATCGCATCGAGCAGGTTGTCGGCCCACCTGGTCGGCACCTTTCCCTGCTTGACCGTCTCCGGCGTGCCGGCGTCGCGCTCGTCGGCCAGCCGTTTCATGCGCAGCAGGTCGTCCTGGTTCAGGGTGTACAGGTCGGCCACGCCGTGGATCAGGCTGCACTCGACCAGGCTGTCGATATAGCGGTCGCCGAGACCCTCAATGTCCATCATGCGGCGCCCGGCGAAGTGGCGGATCGCTTCCTTGCGCTGGGCCGCGCAGCTCAAGCCGCCGGAGCAGCGTGCGATGGCTTCGCCTTCTTCGCGCACCACGTGCGAGCCGCAGACCGGGCATACGTCGGGGAGCGTGTAGACCATCGGTTCCGGCACCGGCCGGCGCTCGAGCACGACCGACAACACCTCGGGAATGACGTCGCCGGCGCGCCGCACGACCACCGTGTCGCCCACGCGCACGTCCTTGCGGCGCACTTCGTCCTCGTTGTGCAGGGTGGCGTTGGTGACGGTCACGCCGCCCACCGACACCGGCACCAGGCGCGCCACCGGCGTGATCGCGCCGGTGCGGCCCACCTGCACGTCGATCGCCGAGACCACGGTCAGCGCCTCCTCGGCCGGGAATTTATGGGCCAGCGCGAAACGCGGCGCGCGCGAGACGAAGCCCAGGGCGCGCTGGTCGGCCAGGCGGTCGACCTTGTAGACGACGCCGTCGATTTCGTACGGCAGTGAGCCGCGTTTCTCCCCAATCCTGCGGTAGTAGCCGAGCAGGCCATCGCGGCCCAGGACGAGGGCGCGCTCTTTCGACACCGGCAGGCCGAGGCGGTCGAACCAGTCGAGCACCTTCGAATGCGATTCCGGCATCTCGGCGCCTTCCAGCAGGCCGATACCGTAGGCGAAGAAGCGCAGTTTGCGGCTGGCGGTGATGCGGGCGTCGAGCTGGCGCAGGCTGCCGGCGGCGGCATTCCTCGGATTGGCGAACTCCTTCTGACCGGCCTCGCGCTGGCGCGCGTTCAGGCGTGCGAAATCGTCCTTGAACATCAGGACTTCGCCGCGCACTTCCAGCACGGCCGGAATGTCGTCCCCGTGCAGGCGCAGTGGAATCACGCGCACGGTGCGGATGTTGGCGGTGACGTCTTCGCCGGTATAGCCGTCGCCGCGGGTGGCGGCCTGCACGAAGACGCCGTTCTCGTAGCGCAGGCTCATTGCCAGGCCGTCGAACTTCAGCTCGGCGGCGTACGCGACTTCACCGGCGCTAAGACTGACATCGAGCCCATCGCGCACGCGGCGGTCGAAGTTATCCACGTCTTCATCGGCGAAGCCGTTGTTCAGCGAGAGCATCGGCACCGCGTGGGTCACCTGCCTGAACTCGGGGATCGGCGCCGCGCCCACGCGCGAGGTCGGCGTGTCGGGCGGGACGGCTTCCGGGTGTTCGATCTCGAGCGTCTGCAGCTCGACGAACATGCGGTCGTACTCGGCGTCCGGAATCGTCGGCGCGTCGAGCACGTGGTAGTCATACAGGTGGCGATTGAGTTCCTGCACCAGCGCCGCCATGCGCGCCAGGTGGTCCGGGATCGGGGCCGGTTGCTCGCTCATCGACACCTCAGCTGAACAGGCGCAGCGCGCGGGTCGAGCCGGCCGGAATGTCGGCCGCTTCCATCTCGGTATAGAAATCCTTCACCTGGCCGGCGATGTCGTCGAGCGTGGAATCCTCCAGCGGCTGCTCGAAGTCATCGACCATGGTCGCGTCCAGGCGCAGCACCAGGTCTTTTGCGCACTTGACCATCGCGCCGAAGCCGTCGCGCTCCGGGGCCACGCAAGGCACGTCGAGCAGCAGGGTCAGGCGGTCGGTGGTGTCGGCGCCCAGCGTCACGTTGGTCGACAGGGTAAACAGCACGCCGCCAGCGCCATCGGGCATCGCGAAGCGGCCGTCCGGGCGCACGTCGAAGCCGGCTTTTTCGAGCGCACCGATGAGCGTGGACATCGCCCACGGCGTGCCGTTCGATTTCAGGTTCACGCCCAGCTGGGCGTCGTGGCCGGCCACGAACTTGTGCAGGGTGCGTGCTTCGCTCATCACCTCGATCATGTCCGGCACTTCCGGTTCGGCGCCGATGTCGTCGGCCACCGCGCGCAGGCGTATGACCAGTTCCGAGTATTCGAGTTCGTTCAGGGCCGTGGTGCGGGTGGCCATCTGGACGCCCGCCTGCAGCTTGGTGTAGACGCCGCCATGCACGATCGGCTCCCAGTCGCCGTTCACGGCCAGGCCGATGTAGTGGATCGGCTTGTTGCCGACGCGGCGCAGTTTCAGGAGCGCCGGCAGGATCTTGTCGCCGCGCGCCGCGCCGTCGAGGGCGAGCGGGATCATGCAGTCGATCAGCGGGTCGACCAGGTTCTCGGCCAGTTCGGCGGGCGGCGTTGCCAAGGTGGTGCCGGGCAGCGTGGCGGCCGGCTCGAGCGAGGCCGGCGCATCGAATGCGCCGGAAGCGCCGGTCGACGGCGTGGCGGCCGGCGCTTGCGCGGCCGGCGCACCGGCGCCGAAGCCCGGTTCGACCGGCCCCATGGATGGCGTCGCGCCGAGGTCGAGCACCGGTTCGCTGCGCTCGGCCGGGGTGCCGTCGGGGCGCATCAGGACGTCGTCGTGGTCGGAGGCGAAGGCGCGTTCGACGCTTTTGCGCGCCTTGTGCTCCTGCCACTTGTTATAGGAGATGACGCCGACGACGAAGACGCCGCCCGCCGCGATCAGGCTCATTTGAAGGTCTGTCATGCTGCTTGTGCCTCTTGTGCGAAATGGGTGGCGGACTCCATGTCCACCGCCACGATGCGCGATACGCCCTGCTCCTGCATCGTCACACCGATCAGTTGATTGGCCATTTCCATCGCAATTTTATTGTGCGAGATGAAAAGGAATTGGGTATGTTCGGACATGCGCTTGAC
>JANNNC010000089.1:0-5701 GCA_031398335.1 Massilia sp. | reverse complement strand
CCGGTATGCATTTTAACGTGATGGACCGTATCGTCGTCAGCGTTGGCCTCGGTATGACCGCAATATTCAGCTTTATGGAATTTAAGCGCATGCATCCAAAGAGGAACCGCTACGAATTGTAAATGTAGGTGTGGTCCGCTTTGGGTCGGTAGCGGACGCTACAATGGTTCGCAATGCACCACGACTCGGTTCGCGGCTCACGGGGCTTTAGGTCCGATACGTCCGGCCTTGTATATCAGCTTCATTTTTTGCTTTGGCTCTTCTGGAGTTAGCCCTGCTGTTTCACCAGCATCGGTGATGTAGACAGGATGCTCTACAGAATCCTCTTGGTATGAGCGAATCTCCAAAACTTTTGTCCAACGCCATGTAGAAACCTTATCCCTGCGGAAAGGTTCTAGTAGGAAGATGTCGACGATTTTTGCGGTTTGGTTATTTTTGAAACGGAGGCAAAAATCCAGTACATCACGGCTATCCCAGAGGATCGAAGTCTGGTAAATCCAGCTACGGCCCTCCTTCTGGCCGTAGTTGACGAAGCCATACAACATTCCCAAAGTGAGGGTTGCGGTACGCCAAGTCGAAAATCCAGGGCCAATGGAGAACATCGTTGCCTCATCCGCCGCATAGGTCGTAATCATCTGCTTCCTCAAAATTGGACAATGAACACTATAGATTGTAGCCCTATAGTGTTCGCCGTAAGTACATCGTAGCTTTTGTGCGGAGGTACTTGTGGTGTTGCTCAAACGGTTCGGAATAGGGTTGCAGAGAGCACGGAAGAGTCGGAAATTGACTCAAGAAGACTTCTCGGTCGTGTCGAGCAGAACCTATCTCAGCAGCTTAGAACGCGGGATCAAAGCGCCGACGATTACAAAAATTGAAGAAATTGCGAAAGTAATCGGTGTGCATCCTCTCTCACTGATCGCGTACGCATACCTTCCTCCTAGCTCGGCAGAACGCGCGCAATTTTGGGCAGCAATTGCCGCCGAAATAGGCTCGTTTGACTACGATGCCGCCCCGACTGCTGCGGGCAATGCACGCTGAAGATTCGTCAAGCCAGCCGTTGACAGCTGCAACGTGGTTGTACCGTTTCGAACAGGTCTGCTTCCGACCCAGAGCGGATGTGACGAGCTATCTCAGAATTCAGTAGCCTCCGAATATTTCCGCTCGCCTGTCTTTTGGCCCTTCTCTTAGCGTCTTCGTCCGCCCATTGTAGAGGTCGTGGTTAGCCAGCAAACCAATCAAACACCAACATGTACAATCAGCAATTATATATATATAAGCGCTTATGTAATAAGTGCTATACTTCTTTCATGAAAAAAGGACTTGGCACGCAGTTACGGCATCTTATTGAACTGCTTGACGGAGCAGTTGAGCAGGCTTACGTGGAAGCGGGGCTGGATTATCGGCCGCGCTATACGCCGGTGATGCGCGTTCTCGCCGAGCAGGAGAGTGCGACGATTGGAGAGTTGGCAGCGCTGGGCGGCCTCACGCAGCCCGCCGCCACCCAGACCGTGGCCTTAATGGTGAGGAAGGGCCTGTTGACGATCGCCGCAAGCAGCGAGGACGGCAGGCAGCGCATGGTCGGTCTCAGCGCCGGCGGTAAAGCCTTGCTGCCGCGCCTGCGGGTGTGCTGGCAGGCGACCAAGGCCGCCGCCGACAGCCTCGACGCAGACCTGGCGTTTCCGCTGTCTACCTGCCTTGACCAGGCGATCGCCGCGCTCGAGAAACGCCCCTTCGGCGCGCGCATCCGCGACGCAAACTTGCCGGCCCAGCGTGACGACGGGCCGGCAGCCGAACTTTTCACACAGCTATCAAACGATCAGTAGTCCAACTTGGAGGCAGGTATGTCAAGCAAAAAGAAGTGCGCTTCAGTCGTCGTAGTGAGTACCTTATTGTCGCTGTCTGCATTCGCAGCGGAGGACGGCCGCTTGGTCGCGTCTTCCTCGCCTGCGGGCGAGCGTGAGGCCATGGCCCGCATCGAGGCTGGCCTGCGTCCGCTGGTCGCGCTGGCCGATGCGCCGGTCAAGACGGAAAGGCTGCAGGACGAGATGGCGCGGCTGAAGGTGCCGGGCGTGAGCGTCGCCGTGATTCGGGGTGGCAAAGTAGCGTGGACGCAAGGCTATGGCGTCGCCTGGGTTGGCGGACCGGCTGTCACGCCGGAAACCCTGTTCCAGGCTGCCTCGGTCAGCAAGCCAGTTGCTGCCATGGCGGCACTGCGCATGGTGGAGCAAGGCAAGCTCGGTCTCGATGCGCCTGTCGACACCGCCCTCACCGGGTGGAAGCTGCCCGCTGGTGAGGGCAGGCCGAGCGTGCGTCAATTGCTGTCGCACACCGGCGGCATGAGCGTTTCCGGCTTTCCCGGATATGCCGCCGGGAAGCCGGTACCTTCACTGGTCCAGCTACTCGATGGCAAAGGCCCCACCAACACCGCGCCGATCCGGGTCGACGCCTCGCCGGGTTCGGCCTGGCGCTATTCGGGCGGGGGCTATGTAGTGCTCCAGCAAGCGATGACCGACCGGGCCGACCAGCCCTTCGATGCGCTGATGCGCGACTTGGTGCTGTCCCCCCTCGGCATGACCGCCAGTACCTTTGCGCAACCGCTACCTGCCGCCTTGGCGGCCAAGGCGGCGCTCCCGCACGACCGGCAAGGCAACGCCTTCCCCGGCGGTGCCTTTACCTATCCCGAGCAGGCTCCCGCCGGCTTGTGGTCGACCCCGCTTGACCTGGCAAAGTTCGCGATCGCCATCCAGCAAGGGGCAGCGGGACACGACACCGGCGTGTTGTCGCCGACGATGACGCGCACCATGCTCACGCCGCTGTTAAACGACTATGCGCTGGGCCTGCAACTACAGGACAAGGGCAAGGCATTCGGCCATGGCGGCAGCAATATGGGCTTCAAGTCCGCGCTGGTCGCGTTCGTTGAGAAGGGTGACGGCGCGGTGATCCTGACAAATGGCGATAATGGCGGCGAGCTGGCTGCCGGGCTGCTACGCGCCATCGCCCATGAATACAAGTGGGCGGGAAACCAGACCGTGGTACGTCCAACGGTGACCCTCACGCCCGAGGCCCGCAAGGCCCTGGTCGGCCAGTATAAAATCTCGGGCCTGGGCGACTTCCATGTCGCCGAACGCGACGGCCAGTTAATGATCGCCCTGCGTCCGGGCCAGTGGGAACCGCTGTATGCGCAGTCCGACAAGCTGCTGTTTATCCTGTCGCGCAACCTGGAAATACGTCCAATCGATGCCGACAGCGGCCACACTGTGATGGGATCGTCCTCGAAGGGCTACACCCGCGTATTTGGTCTGTGGTGACATGCAAGCGCCGATGCTGCCGGGGCGCGACTCAGAGGGGATGGCGGTTCAAGGCCGCCCTGCCCGCATTTATTTCCCGATCAGCACCGGCTCGCCAAAGCCCGGTTCCTTCATCTTTGGTAGCTATGTTTCGGCGTCGCGGACTACCGGCCAGACCATTTTCGACGGATCCAGGTATTTCACTACCTGATGTCCGCTATTGGCCGATTCATGCCTGTCGCAACCGGCTGGTTTCGACCCATAACCGACGTTCATTCCCACATGCAGTTTTTCATTTTTCCGCCTACCGCCTGGAGCCATGCCGTGTGTAGGACTATTTGCTTGCGTTAATCCACCGATTAACTTTCTTCTCAAGCACCTCAAGCGGCATAGCACCATCCTCGAGCACGACCCGGTGGAACTCTGACAGCACGAACTTCGGTCCGAGCGCCGACGCGGCTTTCTGGCGTAGCGCGGAAATTTTCAACTGCCCAACCTTGTAGCCCAGCGCCTGTCCGGGCTGCGCCATGTAACGCTCGGCTGCAATCTTGGCGTTCACCTCGCTGTGCCCCAGTGTTTCGCGCATGTACGCAATGGCTTGTTCACGAGTCCAGCCCCTGTCGTGCAGGCCAGTATCGACCACCAAGCGAGCTGCACGCAGCAGTTCGTCGTTGAGGTGCCCAAAGTACTGGTCTGGCGCGTCGAACATGCCCATTTCCTTCCCCAAGCTTTCGGCGTATAGCGCCCAGCCTTCGCCGAATGCGGTAAGCCAGCCAAACCTACGGAAGTCCGGCAGTGCCATTTCTTGCTGCAGGGCCAGCTGAAAATGGTGGCCAGGACTGCCCTCGTGTAGCAGCAATGTAGTCATCTTTGTGCTTTGGTACTGGGTCGGATCGTTCACCACTGACCAGAATATGCCAGGTCGACTGCCATCTGGACTAGGTGCGGAATAGTGGTCCGAGGCCGTCGCGCGCGTTAACTCAGGTTCGAGTCGATGCTCAAGCAGTGCCTTTGGCTGCAAGGTAAACATGGCGGCCAGCTTGGGAGCCATACGCTTGTCGAGGTCGCGATAGAAGGCGATAATCTCTTCGTGCTTCTTAAACGGCCGATACTGTGGCTGTTGCTCGACCCACTTCGGCAGGCCGCTCGGCGCCCCGGTGTACCCCATCTTCGGCCCTACCACCGCGAACTGTTGCTGGATGCGCATTACTTCCTGAAGGCCGAGTTGGTGCACTTGTTCCGGCGTCATCGCCGACGTTGTATGGAAGGCAACGCGCTCAGCGTACCAGGCTCGGCCGTTGGGCAGCGCACTTAGTCCTGAAGTTTCGCGCCCTGCAGGAAGGTATTCGTCTCTGAGGAACGCGCTCATCCGAACTAGTGCAGGATTGAGCCGGCTGCCGATCTCCTCCCGATACGCTTTGGTGAGGTCTTTTTTCTCCTCGTCTGTGAAAACCGCACGAAGATTCTTGATTGGTGTGTAGAACAGGCTCGCCTCTGGCGTTTCAGAGATCATCTTGGTGTACTTTGGAATTGCCGCCACGGTGAGTGACTTGGGTTGCACCACGCCAGTCTTAATACCGATACGCATGTTTACAATGGCCTGATCAATCCAGTCCGACAACTGTCGCACCCGGCTCAGGTAGGCACGGTACTCCTTGACAGTGTTAATTGGCTGGGCCCCGTCACCACTGGCGTAATTGGCCACACTTGCCGGAGCACCGCCTGACACACCAACCGGCATGAGGCTCGTGGGGAATGGCTCGCGGGCAAGGGTCCCGGCCAAGTTGTATTCGAGGATGTCGTAACTGATGCGCTCGCTGGGGTGCAGTAGTGCCGGGTCAATACCCTTCAGTCGCTCACTGTAGTGGCGAAGTTGGGCAAAGTAGGCTGCACGCTGTTTTGGGCCGATGTTCATGCCAAGCTGGTCGTCGAAACGGTTATCGCCGAAGATAGTGGCAGCCAATGGATCGAATTGCGCAGAGGTCATGTAATAGTCATCCATGAGCTGTACCAACTGGCGCTGGGCCGGGTGCGCCGGAGCAGACGCCTTCATTACCAGCTTCGCAAGGGCCGCCGTAGACACGCCGGGCGCGATCGACAGCAAAATGACCAAGGTGCTTGCGCCCAAATACCGAAATGCTTTCATATACTATTCACCTTGCTTTGAGATGGAGGTGGAAAAGCCCATGTGCACGGTTATTGTCCGCTCAGACACGGGGGGCGCACCAATATCAGCTCGGCTTGCAGGCGGCGAGGGCGAATGACGGCTCCTGGCCGATAGTGGACCTACAGCTAGCGTCCGCTAACGCTTCGCCCGACGATCCAAGACGACCCGGAAGGCTAACAGGAATATGACGAAATATATAGCAATGTCGAGGATGAAAGCGCCTACTGACAGCTTATCTTCGGGACCA
>JANNNC010000067.1:0-51579 GCA_031398335.1 Massilia sp. | reverse complement strand
GGCGCGCGGACCCGCCTGAATGCGGATACGTGCGCCGTCCTCAGCGAACGCCGTGCGGCGCCCGCTTGTTGATTACATCAAGCCGTCCCGACGTCTTTCGACCCGGTGTGCGCGGCGCCGACATTCGTATGCCCGCAGGCTTCTTCATTGTGCGCGGCGATTGCCGACGCGTTCTGGTGATCACGCGCCGCTTCCACCTTTTCAGGGGCGACCTCGATGCGGGTGATGCCGGCATCGACCGAGATCGGGTCGCTGGCCGGGAAGGTCATCTCGACCGCGTCGTCGAGCAGGGTTTCCTTGGCCGTTTCCGAGCTCGAAGGATGTTCGGCGCTGGCCATCATTTCGATGGCGACGGCGTAGCTGATGACCTTGAGCTGGGCCAGCTGGCCGATCGTCTTGATATTGAACGCTTCCTGCAAGGCCTTCGCCTGGCTTTCGCCGATGCCGCACAGGGCCGTCAGCGGACAATCCACCAGTTCCCGCAGCGATTTGCCATGAAACTGCTCGGTAACAACTGTATTGATATTCATATTTGTCCTCTTAAGTAAGCAGCCTGCCCCAACCTTCGACACAGTTGAACTGGGCACGGTTCCACTATCGCATGGGACGCCAGTGAAGTATGTGCGCTGGCGAACACGCAACAAGGCGCACGATTGCCCTTAAACACGAGAAATTGCCGTGATATCATTCGCACGCGCCCGATTCGCGTCTTTACTTTGGAAAATAAACGCTCTCTGCTATCCTTTCATTCCCGCAGAATTTTGGCCCCCTACGACGAACGCAGCAGGAACGACGTGCCAACTATCGATAAACCAAAAATTCTGGTCGTGAACGACGATGCTGCCAGCCTGCTGGCCCTCTCCAGCCTGCTCGACCAATGGGCCGACGAGACCGGTTATACGGTCATGTCGGCGCGCTCCGGCCAGGAAGCGCTGCGCCAGGTGCTGCTGCACGACTTCGCCGTCATCATCCTTGACGTCAACATGCCCGGCATGGACGGCTTTGAGACGGCCGAGGCGATCCACCAGCGCGCCCGCTCGGCCGACATCCCGATCATTTTCGTGACCGCCTTCCTGGCCGACGAAATCGACCGCCTGAAGGCTTACCAGCGCGGCGCGGCCGACTTCCTGTTCACCCCGGTGATCCCGCAGATCCTGCATGCCAAGGTCTCGGTGTTCGTGGCCCTGGCCAACAAGAACGAGCAGTTGCGGCGCCAGACCGAAAAGCTGTCGCAACGCACGCTGGAGCTGACCGGCACCAACGAGCGCCTGATGCGCGAAATCGAGGAACGCCAGGCGGCCGAAGCCAAGAGCCATGCGAAGGACGAGTTCCTCGCCATGCTCGGCCACGAACTGCGCAACCCGCTGTCGGCGATCAGCAGCGCCGCCGCCCTGATCGACATGCCGGGCGCGCACGCCGAGATGGCCTCCAGGGCACGCCAGATCATCCAGCGCCAGACCCAGCACTTGTCGCGCATCGTCGACGACCTGCTCGACCTGTCGCGCGCGATGTCGGGCAAGATCCTGCTGGCCCGCAAACCCGTCGACATGGCCAGCCTGGTCGGCGCCTGCCTCGACACCTTCCGCGCCACCGGCCGCACCGGCGGCTACCGCATCAACGTCGACCTGGCCCCGAACTGGGTCGATGGCGACCCGACGCGCCTGGAACAGATCGCCACCAACCTGATCGACAACGCACTGAAGTACACGCCGGCCGGCGGCACGATCGACATCACGATCGGCGCCGAGAGCGACGACGTCCTCCTTTGCGTGCGCGACACCGGCGTGGGCATCGCGCCCGACCTGCTGCCGCACGTGTTCGACGTCTTCGTGCAGGGCTCGATCAGCCTGGACCGCGCACAAGGCGGGCTCGGTATCGGCCTGTCGCTGGTGCGGCGCCTGGTCGAACTGCATGGCGGCAGCGTCAACGCCACCAGCAGCGGCGCCGGCGAAGGCAGCGCCTTCACGATCCGCCTGCCGCGCGCCGACGCCATCCAGGCCCCAGTCGCCCCGCATGCGGCGACGGCCGCAGCGGTCGCCAGCAAGCCGGCCGTCCTGCTCATCGAAGACAACGAAGACGGCCGCGAAATGATGGCGACCATGCTCGACGTCTACGGCTACCCGGTCCTGCAGTCGGCCGACGGCCTGGACGGCGTGGCGCTGGCCACGGCGCACCTGCCGAACGTGGCCCTGGTCGACATCGGCCTGCCCGGCATCGACGGCTACGAAGTGGCACGCCGCCTGCGCGCCAATCCGGCCACCGGCGCCATGCGCCTGATCGCCCTGACCGGCTACGGCCTGGCCGAAGACCAGCGCCGCGTGCTGGAGGCGGGCTTCGACATGCACCTGGTGAAACCAGTGGATATTGCCCAGCTGCTCGGCGCTTTGGGCGAACCGGCCCCGCTGCCAGCCGCAGCGGGCTGACTGCGACTATCGTAAAAAAGCCGCCCGGCAATGCCGTGCGGCTTTTTTTACGACCCTGGCGCCCTGCGGCGCCGTTGCCGGCTTACTGCGCCGCTTCAATTTCCTGCTGGCGCGCCTTCATTTCCTGGCCCAGCGCCACCAGGTCCAGCTTCAGTTCGCGCGTCTTCGGGAACATTTCCTCTTCTTCTTCCTGGACGTGGTGCTCGACCAGCTCGCCCAGCACCTTCACCTTGGCGTCGTACAGGTCGTCGCCCGGGTCCATTTCCATGATCTGTGCAATCAGGTCTTTCGCCGATGCGTGCTCGACCACGGCCTCGTCGACCATGTCTTCGGTTTCCTCGCTCGCTTCGCGGGTGGCCGGGTAGTAGATCTCTTCCTCGATCGTGGTGTGCATGATCAGCGCGTTGCAGATCTCGTCGGCCAGCTTCTTCTTGCTCACCTTGGCGCGGTCGGTCATGTTTTCGAAGCGGTCGAACATTTCCTTCACTTCGCGGTGCTGCTGCGTCAGCAGTTCGATGGCGTCGATTTTTTGGTTGGCTTTAGGCATGGGAACTCCCTGAGGTGTTTATTGATTTAACAAGATATCCAGGACTCCAGCATCGTCCAGAACGACGCGCGGTACTGTTCGGCAGCGCACGGAGCGGGACCAGTGTGCGCACTTCCGCAGCGAAGCTGTTGTATGATTTGGGAAACATTTAACCGAGCCCACGATGACCGCACCGGACCCGCACCACCTCGACCCGGAACTGGAACGGCAGGTTGCCGAACGCACCGCCGCACTGACCGAGCTGGTCGCCCACCTGATGAGCGGCTGGGACGACGAGCGGCGCCTGCTCGCACGCCAACTCCACGACAGCCTCGGTTCGTCGATGACGGCGCTGACCATGCATTTGGGGCTGCTGTCGAAGGGTCTGGTCGATCCGAAGTCGATCGAGCGCGCGGGCCAGATGAAGACCCTGCTCAACGGAATCATCGAAACCAACCGCAAGGTGCAGCTGACGCTCTGGAACGACAAGCTGGAGTTTTTGGGGATCAAGGCAGCGCTGTCTGAACTGGTGGCCGAGTTCGGCCAGGAACATGGCATCACGGCGCGCGTCAGCCTGCCGGACGACGACGACGCCTACCCGCGCGCCCAAAACGTGGCGCTGCTGCGCTGCGCCGAGGAAGGACTGCGCAATGCGTTCAACCACGGCAGGGCCGGCACGGTCGAAGTGATTCTCGATGACGACGGCGAGCAGTTGATGCTGACGGTGCGCGACGACGGCGTGGGCCTGGCGCGCCAGGCGTCGCCGGAATCGCTGCAGTGCCACGGCTTGCGGCTGCTGCGCGAACGGGCGCGGGCCTTGGGCGGGACGGTAAGGCTGGCGCGGGTAGATGCGGGCGGGACGGCCTTGACCATGGTGTTACCGCGCAGTCGCGGCGAGTGACGGTCGGGTAAGCGAACGCACGTAAAACACCCCACCGCCCCGGTTCAATGCAACTTCACCAACGGCGTCGTCCTGCGAATCAGGAAGCGCGCGACCGCCAGCACGCCGGTGCGCACCGAACCGAGCACGGCCTGGTGGTGCATCAGGTGCAAACTGGTGTACATCATGCGCCCCATCATGCCCTCGACGAACCAGCTGGCGCCGCTTAGCGAGCCCATCAGGCTGCCGACGCTGGTCGTCTTGCCGAGCGAGACCAGCGAACCATAGTCGCGGTAGCGATACGGCTTGTCGTCGACCGGCTTGCCGGCGGCGCGGCGCACGAACTCTTTCAATAGATACTCGGCCTGCTGGTGCGCGGCCTGGGCGCGCGGCGGGACCGGCTGGCCGGAGGCGTCGATGCAGGCGGCGCAGTCGCCCAGCGCGTACACGCCGGGCACGCCCTTGACGCGCAATTGTCCGTCGACCTCGATCTGGCCGCCCTTGTTGACCGGCAGGCCCAGTGCGCTCAAGAATTCCGGCGCGCGAATGCCCGCGGCCCAGACGCACAGGCTGGCCGGATAGACGTTGCCGTCGTTGTCGAGAATCCGGTCCGCCTCGATCTTCGTGACGCGGCAATTGCTGACGACGCGGATGCCGCGCTCGCCCAGCAATTTGAGGGCCGCGTTCGCGACCCGCTCAGGCAGCGGCGCCAGGATGCGCGGCGCGCCTTCGAGCAGCGTGATGCGCACGTCGCGCTTGACCTGCAGCCGCGAAAAACCGTAGGTGGCGTACACGCCCGAGGCTTCGCGCAGCTCGGCCGCCAGTTCGACCCCGGTGGCCCCGCCGCCGATGATGACGACGTCGAGCGCCGCATCGACATCCTTGCGCTCTTCGCGCGCCTGCTCGGCCACGGCCATCAGCCGCAACAGGCGCAGGCGGAAGCGCTCGGCGTCTTCGGTGGCGTTCAGGGAAATGGTGTGTTCGCGCGCGCCGGGCACGCCGAAATAATTGGAGGTGCTGCCGACGGCGATGACGAGCGAGCCGTAATCGACGCGCCGTTCGTGCAGGACTTCTTCGCCGTCGGGCGTGTTCACGGCACCCACCGTCAGGCGGCGCGCGCCATGGTCGAGGGCCGTCATCGGTCCGTAGACGAAGGTGAAACCGTTATCGTGGGCCAGCATCTGGTAGGACAGGCCCTCCTGGTGGATGTCGAGCGTGCCGGCAGCCACCTCGTGCAGCGAGGGTTTCCAGATGTGGTACAGGCGCGAGTCGACCAGCAACACCTTCGAGGGACCGAGCTTGCGTCCCAGTTTGCAGGCCAGTTCCAGTCCGCCCGCCCCACCACCAACGATCACGATTTCGCTTTGCAAGCCACCCTCCGTTCGTTGCGCCGCCGGCCAGGCCGGTTATTGGCTACCTGACAAGTGTACACCCGGAGGGGAATCTGCGTGCGAGACGGACTGTGCTTCAGGCTCAGTGACCGCGGCCGTGCCCGTTGCCGTGGCCATTGCCATGACCCTTGCCGTGCTTGTCATGCTTGTCATGCTTGTCGCGCTTGTCATGCTTGTCGTGTTTATCGTGCTTGTCGTGGCGATCGCGGCGGTCGTCGTCATCGACATGGTGCACGACGTGACGCACCTCGCGCACTTCGCGTACGACGGGGCGCGGCGCATAGTGACGCTCGCGGTAGCGCGGCGCATAGGTGTTGGTGTACCAGTCGTCGCGCACGAACATCACCGGACGGCCGCAGGCATCGTAGCGGCCGCAATAACGCGACCAGTTCTTGCGGTGGCCGGACGGTACGCGCAGGTAGACCGGCTCGCTGCGCACATGACGCACTTCGCGCACGATGATCGGCTGCTGGGCATACACCACCGGTGCCTGGCGAAAGTCGCCGAGCTCGATGCGTCCATAGAAGCCTGGCTGACCGATGTTGATGCTGACATTGGTCTGGGCCAATGCGGGGACGGCTGCGGCCAGCAAGGCGGCGCCGAAGAGCAGGGAACGAAGCGGGGATTTCATGATGGGTCCTCTGATTGTGATGTTGTGCCGACTGTAGCAGGTGCGCCCCGGAAACTTAGTTCGTTGCAACACATAATTACAACTTGTCTTCGGGAATCGCACGGATCGTGCGCAGCGCCTTGCTGGCGCGCGCCTCCACCAAACCTCGTTATCATGGCTGCGAAGGAGGAATCGCCATGAAAATGCTTGCCCTGCGCTACGGCGTCCTTGCCCTTGCCTGCCTGCTGGCGACCGCCTGCAAGGACCGCCCGGATCCGGTCAAGCCGATCGCGGCGACGCCCATCGTCTGCTGCATCGACTTCTAGCGGGCCTTGCCGTTTGTAGCCGACACCGGCTGCAGGCGGTACCGGCGCGCTTGCGAGGCGCCTCGAAATCTTCACCCGCGCAGGCTGCGCAGGCTAAACTGTCGGCTGTTCATTTTGCCCCAAGGTTGTCCATGTCGTTTTCCTCGCTTGGCCTGATCGATCCGATCACGCGCACCCTCGACGCCCTCGCCTACACGGCGCCGACCCCGGTCCAGACCCAGGCGATTCCCGCCGTGCTGGCCGGGCGCGACGTCATGGCGGCGGCCCAGACCGGCACCGGCAAGACCGCCGGCTTCGCGCTGCCGGTGCTGCAGCGCCTGACCATGACAGGCGGCCCGCTGGCGAGCAATTCCGTACGCGCGCTGGTGCTGGTTCCCACGCGCGAACTGGCCGAACAGGTGCACGCCAGCTTCAAGGCCTACGGCGCCGGCCTGCCGCTGCGCACGATGGTGGCCTACGGCGGCGTCAGCATCAATCCGCAGATGATGCGCCTGCGCAAAGGCCTCGACCTGCTGGTGGCCACGCCAGGCCGCCTGCTGGACCTGCAGCGCCAGAACGCGCTCAAGCTGAATGGCGTGCAGATGCTGGTGCTCGACGAAGCCGACCGCATGCTCGACCTCGGCTTTTCGCGCGAACTGGACCAGGTATTCGCCGCCCTGCCCAGGCTGCGCCAGACCCTGCTGTTCTCGGCCACCTTCTCGGATGCGATCCGGGCCATGGCCGGCAAACTGCTGGTCGACCCGGTCAGCATCGAGACCGCGCCGCGCAATACGACGGTCACGGCGATCAAGCAATGGGCGGTCACGGTCGACAAGAAGCGCAAACCGGAATTGTTCATGCACCTCCTGAAGCAGCACGGCTGGAGCCAGGTGCTGGCCTTCGTCAAAACCCGGCGCGGGGTCGACGAGCTGGTCGCACTGCTGCACGCGCAGCGCATCGGCGCCGATTCGATCCACGGCGACAAGCCGCAACCGGCGCGCCTGCGTGCGCTCGAGCGCTTCAAGGCCGGCGAAGTGAAGATCCTGGTGGCGACCGATGTCGCCGCGCGCGGCCTGGATATCGACGATTTGCCGGTGGTGGTGAATGTCGATTTGCCGATCGTGGCCGAAGATTACGTCCACCGCACCGGCCGCACCGGCCGCGCGGGCGCCTCCGGCGAAGCGGTCTCGCTGGTGTGCGCCGACGAAGTGACGCAGCTGGCGGCGATCGAGCAGCTGACCGGCCAGAACCTCAGGCGCGTCGAGGAGCCCGGCTTCGTACCGGAACACCGCGTGCCGGAAACGAATGCCAGCGGCGAGATCGTCAAAAAACCGAAGAAGCCGAAGAAGCCGAAGGGCGATGCGAAGGTGGTGAGCGAGGACGTGCGTTTCCGGCGTTGATGGATAATCGCCGTCGACGTGGAGTGGGCGGCTCCACCCGGGCCGCCGCGTAACGCAAGCGTGGGCGGCGCGCACGCCGCGTGAGTGCTCATTGCCGGGTGGAGCCGTCCACTCTACGGGTATGCAAGACACTGTTTTGGCTTCATCACAAGGTCAGCTTGAACTTGCGCACGCCCTCCTCCCCGGTCGGCTCCACCGTAAAACCCAGCTTCTTCACCAACCCGATGATCCGGTTATTCTGCGGCAGCGCTTCGCCGACGATCTCGCGCGTGCCACGGCTGCGGCAGTAGTCGATCAGCTTTTGCATGAGGATCCTGCCCAGCCCCATGCCCTTCAAGTCCGAGCGCACGGTCACCGCGAACTCGGCGCTGACATTGTCCGGGTCCGCCACCACACGTCCGACCCCGAGCGTCTCGGGCAGCCCGTCCGGCCCGGGGCGGGTGGCGATGAAAGCCATCTCGCGGTCGTAGTCGATCTGGGTGAAACGCGCCAGCTGCGAGGGCTGCAGCTCGCGGATGCGCACGAACATGCGGTAGCGCACGTCGTCCGGCGTGAGCGCGTCGAAGAAGCGCAGGTGGGCCGGGCCGTCCTCGGGGCGCACCGGGCGCAGCAACAGCGGCGCGCCGCCGAAGCCAATGGTTTCTTCCAGCTCGCGCGGATAGGGCCGGATCGCGAGGCGGTCGAGAGTGCTGCCGGAATGGTCGGCCAGCGCCAGGCGCATGCGCGCGTCGAGGACGATGGCGCCGTTGGCGTCGGCCAGCAGCGGGTTGATGTCGAGTTCGACGATTTCCGGGGTGTCCGAGACCAGGCGCGACACCTGCACCAGGGCCGCGACGATGGCGTCCATGTCGGCCGGCGGGCGGTTGCGGTAGCCGGCCAGCAGGCGCGCGACGCGGGTGCGGTCTATCATGTCGCGCGCCAGCACCGCGTTCAGCGGCGGCAAGGCCACCGCGTGGTCGTTCGCCACCTGCACCGCGATGCCGCCCTGGCCGAACAGGATCACCGGCCCGAACACCGGGTCGGTCACCGCGCCCAGGATCAGCTCATGCCCGTCCGGGCGGCGCGCCATCGCCTGCACCGAGAAGCCCTCGAAACGCGCGTCCGGGCGCAGCTCGCCCAGGCGCTTGCGCACGCGCTGGGCCGCGGAGCGCACCGCCTGTTCCGAGTCGAGGTCGAGCGCGACGCCGCCCACGTCCGACTTGTGCATCACGTCCGGCGACAGGATCTTGACGGCCACCGGAAAGCCGATGCCGCGCGCGGCCACCACTGCCTCGTCGACGCTGGCGGCGGCGCGCGTGTCGACCAGGTCCATGCCGTAGGCGCGCAGGATCGCCTTGGTCTCGGGATCGGACAGCAGGTGGCGCCCGGCGGCCAGCGCTTCGCGCACCAGCGCGCGCGCCATGCCGCGTTCGCTGGCGGGGATGCCCGACACCGACGGCGGCACCTGCATCAGCAGGTTCTGGTTCTGGCGGTAGTGCACGATCTGGAGAAAGCCGGCGACCGCGTCTTCGGGCGTGTCGAAGGTCGGCATGCCGGCGCCTGACGCGATCTCACGCGCGGCCACGACCGAATCGCCACCGAGCCAGCACGAGAGCACGTTGCGCGAGGCACCCTTTGCCACGGGCGCAATCGCGCGCGCGATGTCGGCGCTGTCGACGGTGGCGGTCGGCGCATGCACGACCAGCACCGCGTCGGTGCCGCCATCCTGCAGCAAAATGTCGAGCACCTCGGCGTAGCGTTCGGGCGCGGCGTCGCCCTGCAGGTTGAGCGGATTGGAAAGCGCGGCGCCAGGCGCCAGCACGGCGCCGAGGCGTTCGACCGTCTCGGGCGACAGTTGCGCCGCGCGGCCGCCGCCGCACACCAGCGCGTCATACGCCAGCACGCCGGGACCGGCCCCGTTGGCGACGATCGCGAGGCGTTCGCCATGCAGCGGCCTGGCGTGGGCCAGTGTTTCGACCGCCGCGAACAGCTGCTCGGTGGTGAACACGCGCAGCATGCCGGCGCGGCGGATGGCGGCGTCGAACACGTCGTCCATGCCGGCCAGCGCCCCGCTCTCGCTGGCGGCGGCGCGCACGCCACTGGCCACGCGTCCGGCCTTCAGTACCAGGGTCGGTTTGCTGCGCGCCGCCGCGCGCGCGGCCGACATGAACTTGCGTGCATGGCGCAGGTGTTCGACGTAGAGCAGGATCGAACCGGTGGCCCCGTCGCTGGCGAGGTAGTCGAGGACGTCGCCCAGGTCGACGTCGGCCGAATCCCCCAGCGCGATGAAATGCGAAAAGCCGATGCCGCGCGAACGCGCCCGGTCCAGCACCCCGGTCATCAGCGCGCCCGATTGCGAGACGAAGGCGATCCGCCCGGGCAGCGCGCCGCTGTGGGCGACGCTGGCGTTCAGGCCCAGGCCGGGGGCCAACAGGCCGGCGCTGTTCGGCCCGAGAATGCGCAGCAAATACGGATGGGCGGCGTCGAGCATCGCCTGTTTCAAGGAGCGGCCGCGCTCGTCGCGGGCGTCCGCCAGGCCGGCGCTGAGCACGACCGCGGCGCGCGTGCCCTTTTCGCCGAGCTGGCGGATGATCGCCGGCACCGTCGCCGGCGGGGTGCAGATCACGGCCAGGTCGGGCGCCGCGGAAAGGTCGGCCACGCTGGCGACGGCGGGTAAACCTGCCAGTTCGGTGTAGCCGGGATTGACCGGGTAAATGGCGCCGCGAAAGCCGCCCGCCATCAGGTTACGCAGGAGCGTCGCGCCCAGGCTGCCGGGACGGTCCGAAGCGCCGATCAGCGCGACCGAACGCGGCGCGAACAGCTTGCCGAGATTGCGGACGCTCATCGCCCCGCCTCGCCGGACGTGCCGGTGATGAACCGCGAATGAACTGGACGGGACGGCAATCTGACCTCCACCTTCTACGATGAGCCTGAAATGGCAACGTGCATGCCGGCAACGGGGCGTTCGAGAAAGATCGCGCCCGGGGCCTGGCGGGCCTTGTCGAAGGATACAGCCGGAACGTTTCGCGGAGCGCACCGAACAGCCGGCGCTCAGGGCGCTTCCTGACGCGTCACCGGAACCGCATGCTAGAATATTCTGGTGAATACCCTCCTGCGCTCGCTGATCGTCTGGCTGCTGCTGCTGGCCCTGCCCTACCAGGGCATGGCGGCCGCGGCCATGTTCGCCTGCGCGCCGGGTCATGCGAAGCCGGCGCAAGTTCAGCTTGAGCACCAGGTGCGCGACGCGCAGCTTGCGCCTTGCCACGAAGCGGCCGCGGTGGCGCACGTCCCCGCGCCTGACGCGCAGCCGGCGCATGCCGATGGCGACAGCTGCGGAACCTGCGCGGCCTGCGGCATCGGCGTCGCGGTCCTCCCCGCCAGCTTCCCGCCGCTCGCGGCCCAGGCGCCCCCGGTTGCCTCGGCCGTGTTTGCCGACAGCTGCCTGGCGTCGGTCCACCTCGCCCAGCCGGAACGCCCGCCCCGCCCCCGCCTCGCCTGAATCGCCCTTTGCCGCGCCTTTGTCGCGCGGTCCAGACGAACGACTTCATTCGAGGATTTCCATGACTCGCGCCATCACGCTTTCCCGCGTGGCCGCGCTGTGCCTGCTGGCCGGCGTCGCCCACGCATCTCCCGTACCGGCTGCCGACGGCAGCATCGCGGTTCCCGCCACCGTCTACACCCCGGCCGCCGCCTGGCGGCCCGCCAGCCCCGAGGCGTCCAGCCCGAACCGCGCCTGGGTCGCGCAGAACCGCGTCGTTGCCGCCTACGATTCGATGATGCTGACCATGGGCGCGCATGGCGCCGGCCAGCACGCCGGGCATGCGGCACCTGCCACCGATCCGCACGCGGGCCACGATATGCATGGCGGCGCACATGACGGCCACACCGGCGCAAGCGATGCCGGCTCGTGCTGCGCGAGCGGCGCCTGCGGCAAGGACGCCTGCTGCTGCAAGGGCTCTGCCGGCGCCATGTCCGGCGCCGCCATGGGCGGCTGCTGCGGCAAGGCAGGCGCGAATGCGCCCCAGTCCTGCGCCCCGGCCCTGCCGGCGCCAGGCGCCGCACCCGCCGGCGCGCACCAGCATGGAGGACATTCGTGAGGCCAGTCCCCTTTTCCACGCGTGGCGGCGCCCTCCTCGCGCTCGCGCTGCTGTCCGGTTGCGCCGGCCTCACGCCCGACGGCGGCTTCGATGCCGTGGCCCGGCGCGCCGGCGAACGCGCCGGCCTGGCGCCGCGCATCGTCCTGAACGACGATGACGCGCGCGCGGTCGCCGAGACCACACGCGCGCTCCTGGCCACGCCGCTCGATATGGATGCGGCGGTACGCGTCGCCCTCCTGAACCATCCCGGCCTGCAGGCGAGCTACTGGGACGTCGGCATCGCCCAGGCCGACCTGGCGCAGGCCGCGCGCCTGCAGAATCCCGCCTTCGGTTTCAAGCGCACGGCCGGCGGCGGCGAAGTCGAGATCGAGCGTTCGCTCACCTTCAGCCTGGTGCAGGCGCTGACCCTGCCGCTGGCGCAGCGCGTGGAAAGCGGACGCTTCGAACAGGTGAAACTGGCGGTGGGCGCCGGCATCGAACGCCACGCCTACGAGACGCGGCGCGCCTGGATCGAAGCGGTGGCCGCGCGCCAGGGCCTGGACTACGCGCGCCGCGTGAATGCGGCCGCCGAAGCGAGCGCCGAACTGATGGGACGCATGGCCCGTTCCGGCAACGCCAGCAAGCTCGACCTGGCGCGCGAACAGGCCTTTTACGCGGAAGCCGCCGCCGCCGTCACCCGCGCCGGCCAGCAGGCAAGCGCCACCCGCGAACGCCTCACGCGCCTGCTCGGCCTGTGGGGCGCAAACACTGCCTTCGTGCTGCCCGAGCGCCTGCCCGAGCTGCCGGGTGCGCCCGTGGAAGTGCCCGACCTCGAACGGCGTGCGCTGGATCATCGCCTCGACGTGGCCGCGGCGCGCCAGGATGCCGCCGCCCTTGCCGCCAGCCTGGGCCTGACGCGCACCACGCGCTTCATCAACGTGCTCGAACTGGGCGTCGACCGCAAGAGCGAGACCGGAATGCCGGCGGCGCGGCTACGAAATCTCGCTCGAACTGCCGCTGTTCGACTGGGGCGGCGCCCGCAGCGCGCGCGCCGAAGGGCTCTACATGCAGTCGCTGCGGCGCGTGGCCGAGACGGCAGTCGACGCCCGCAGCCAAGCGCGCGAGCGCTACCTGGGCTACCGCGCGGCCTGGGACCTGGCGCGCCACTACCGCGACGAGGTGATCCCGCTGCGCCGGCAAATCTCGAGCGAGCTCCTGCTGCGCTACAACGGCATGCTGGCCAGTCCCTTCGACCTCTTGAGCGACGCGCGCGAGCAGGCCGGCGCCGTCAACGCCACCATCGAAGCGCTCAAGGAATTCTGGCGCCTGCATACCGATCTCGAAGAGGCTGTAGGCGGCGCGGTTGCCCACCGGGCACCCGTGCCGACGGCTCCGTCCATCCACAAGGAACACGCACAATGACTTCGCGTCGCACATTTTTAAGCAAGACCGGCGTCGCCATGGTCGGCGCCTCGCTGGTCAGCAAGGCCGGCGCCGCTTCGCTGCCGGAAGCCCCGGTGCAATCGGCCACGGCGACCGCCGCGCCTTTGGCGCCGCCGAATGGCAGGCCCTACAACCCGGTCGTCACCCTCAACGGCTGGACCCTGCCCTGGCGCATGAAGGACGGCGTCAAGGAATTCCACCTGGTGGCCGAGCCGGTCGTGCGCGAGCTCGCGCCCGGCATGCAGGCGAATTTATGGGGCTATAACGGCCAGAGCCCGGGGCCGACGATCGAGGTCGTCGAGGGCGACCGCGTGCGCATTTTCGTCACCAACAAGCTGCCCGAACATACCAGCATCCACTGGCACGGCCAGATCCTGCCCTGCGGGATGGATGGCGTCACCGGCCTGACCCAGCCCGGCATCGCGCCTGGTAAAACCTTCGTCTACGAATTCGTCGCGCGCCATGCCGGCACCTTCATGTACCACCCGCACGCCGACGAGATGCAGCAGATGGCGATGGGGATGATGGGCTTCTGGGTGACCCACCCGAAGGACATTCGCCAGCATGCGGTCGAGCGCGACTACGTGATGCTGCTGGGCGCCTACGACATCGAACCGGGCAGCTACACCCCGCGCACCAACACGATGCTCGACTTTAACCTGTGGACCTTCAACAGCCGCGTCTTCCCCGGCATCGACCCGATGGTGGCGCGACTCGGGGACCGGGTGCGGATCCGGGTCGGCAACCTGACCATGACGAACCACCCGATCCACCTGCACGGACACCGCTTCGAGGTAGCCGGCACCGACGGCGGCTGGGTGCGTCCGGAGGCGCGCTGGCCCGAGGTCAGCGTCGACATCGCGGTGGGCCAGATGCGCGCCATCGAATTCGTGGCCGACAATCCGGGCGACTGGGCCTTCCACTGCCACAAGTCGCACCACACGATGAACGCGATGGGCCACGAGGTGCCGAACCTCATCGGCGTCGACCATCGCGGCGTGGCGAAGAAGATCAACGACCTGATCCCCGGCTACATGGTCATGGGCGACAAGGGCGGTTCGATGGGCGACATGAAGATGGCGCTGCCGGAAAACACCCTGCCGATGATGGACGGCCGCGGCCCCTTCGGCAACCTCGAGATGGGCGGGATGTTTACGGTGCTGAAGGTGCGTGAAGGCCTCAAGCGCGGCGACTACCGCGATCCGGGCTGGTACAAGCATCCGCCAGGAACCGTGGCGCGCGCGTGGACGGGAGAGGTGCCGGCGCCGGCGCAGGCACCGGGCGCTCCCGCCGCCGCCGGCCGGCCGGCCACGGTGCGCAAGCCGACGACGCATAAACACTAAGGCGTCGGCTGTGCACCGTAGGGGTCATTGAGGCCAATGGCCTCAATGACGGGTTCACCGGGCACTCCGTGCCCACGCGTAACGCAGGTATCCTTTATTCCGCGGCAGGAAAACTGCGCCCGCAATCGCAAAAAAGTACTTTCCAACGTTGCAGGCGATTGCAAGCGTCACGGAATGACGTGCCAGGCTTAACAAGTATGGATATGTCGGTACTGCGTGGGCACGGCGTGCCGACCCTACAAAAGCGCAATGCCGTTCATCATGTCGCTGAACGGGCCGTCACCGGATAGCCCGCTTCATCGATCGCCGCGGCGATACGCTCCAGCGTCGCGGTGCTGTCGATGCGCACCTTCTTGGTCGCCAGGTCGATCTCCACCTTCGCGTTCTGGTCCAGCCCCTGTACGGTCCTGGTCACGCGCCCCACGCAGTGGCCGCAGCTCATGCCTTCCACAGTCAATTCAAGCATCGTGTTTTCTCCTGTTGATTCAAGTGCCGGCACCATGCCGGCCGACACTGCCGTTGCCGCGGGCTTCCACCCGCGCAGCAGCAGCGCGTTGGCGACCACGCTCACCGAGCTGAGGGCCATCGCCGCCCCGGCCAGCATCGGGTTGAGCAATCCAAAAGCCGCCAGCGGAATGCCGACCAGGTTGTAGACGAAGGCCCAGCCCAGGTTCTGGCGGATCTTGCGCCAGGTTCGCTGCGAGATGTCGATCGCGTCGATCACCAGGCGCGGGTCGCCGCGCATCAGGGTGATGCCGGCCGTGTGCATCGCCACGTCGGTGCCGCCCGCCATGGCGATGCCGACATCGGCCGCGGCCAGCGCCGGCGCATCGTTGATACCGTCGCCGACCATCGCCACCGTGCGGCCCTGCGCCATGGCCGCGCGCACGGCAGCCGCCTTGTCCGCGGGCAGTACCTGGGCGCGGTAGTCGTCGATGCCGAGCGCCCCGGCCACCACCCGCGCTGCCCCGCCATTATCGCCCGTCAGCAGCATCGGGGTCACACCAATGGCCTTCAGGCGCGCGACGGCGTCGACAGCGCCTTCCTTGATGCGGTCGCCAAAGGCGATCAGGCCGAGCACCTCGAGCCCGCCCGGCACGCCGCGCGCGAGTATCGATACCGTGCGGCCGTCAGCCTCGTGGCGGCTGGCGGCGGCGCCCAGGGGCGCCAGGTCGCCTTGTAATTCGGCGATCAGCGCCGCATTGCCGAGGTAAACCGGCACGCCCCCGACCTCGGCCCGCACGCCGCGCCCGGGCAAGGCCTGGGCGTCGACGGCCGCCGGCAAGACCAGGGCGTGCTCGCGCGCATACGCGGCCACGGCATGCGCCAGCGGGTGTTCGCTGTGCTGCTGCACGGCCCCGGCCAGGGTCGCGACCAGGGCCGCGTCGCTGCCTTCCACCGCCACCACGCGCGGCCGGCCTTCGGTCAGGGTGCCGGTCTTGTCGAACATGACGGTATCGACCGCGTGGGTGCGCTCGAGCGCCTCGGCGTCGCGGATCAGGATGCCGTGGCGCGCGGCCGCGCCGGTGCCCACCATGATGGCGGTCGGCGTGGCCAGGCCCAGCGCGCAGGGGCAGGCGATCACCTGCACCGCGACCGCGTTCAGCAGCGCCATCTGCCAGTCGCCGGTGGCCAGGCCCCAGCCGAGCAGGGTCACGAGGGACACCAGCAGCACCACCGGCACGAACAGCGCGCTGACGCGGTCGACCAGGCGCTGGACCGGCGCCTTGACCGCCTGCGCGTCCTCGACCTGGCGGATGATTTTCGAGAGCATGGTCTCGGCGCCGACCGCCGTCACCCCGACCAGCAGCAGGCCTTCGCCATTCACGGCGCCGCCGGTCACGCGCGCGCCGGGTTCCTTCGGCAGCGGCAGGCTTTCGCCGGTGAGCAAGGCCTCGTCGACGTGGCTGCGGCCTTCCAGCACGCGCCCATCGGCGGCGATGCGCGCACCTGGACGCACGATCAGCTGGTCGCCGACGCGCAGCGCCTCGAGTGCGATCACCGTGTCGACGCCGCCGCGGCGCACCAGCGCATCGGTTGCGCGCAGCGCTTCGAGCGCGCGGATGGCCTCCACCGTCTGGCCCTTGGCGCGTGCTTCCAGCCACTTGCCGAGCAAGACCAGGGTAATGACGACCGCCGACGATTCGAAGTACAGGTGCGCGGCGCCGTGCGGCCCGCCCTGCACCAATAAATAGACCGACAGCGCATAGGCGGCGCTGGTGCCGAGCGCCACCAGCAAGTCCATGTTGCCGCTGCCGGCGCGCAGCGCCTTCCAGCCGGCGCGGTAGAAGCGCGCGCCCAGCCAGAACTGCACCGGCGTGGCCAGCAGCCATTGCAGCCAGCCCGGCAGCGACCAGTCGGCACCAAGCAACTGGCCGAACATGGGTGCGGCCAGCGGCGCCGTGAACAGGGCTGCCAGCATCGCCGGCCGCCAGGACGCGGCAGCGGAAGCCGGGCGCGCCGCGGGCCTGGCGGCTACCGTGATGCTGGCCTCGTAGCCGGCAGCCCGCACGGCCGCGGCCACAGCGCCGGGCGCGGCCGTGCCACGCACGCTCGCCCGTTCGGTTGCCAGGTTGACGCTGGCATCGAGCACGCCAGGCACCGCGCGCATGGCTTTCTCGACACGCGCGACACAGGAGGCGCATGTCATGCCGGAAATATCAAAGCTGGCCGCTGCGGGAGCGGCAAGCTGTTCGATGGTGTTGTCCATGGGTCCTCTTCTTGTGGCTCCTTGATCCCGTCGTTGAGCGGGCCACGGTATGCGAACTTACTGCCGGGTCACATATCGAAGGCTTAACTCGTCCGTTTCCCGTCATCTCGAGCATGCATGAAAATTTCAATCCATAATTGTATGGTGTTACTTGCCTGCCTGCTGGCCGCGCGCTGCAACCGCCTGGCCGAGGAATTCGACACCGGGGCCGAAGCCGCCGATATCGCCGTCGTGGAGCAGGCGCCGGGGGCCTGAGCATCGCCGCGCCAGACACGCCGCAGGTACTCGCCGCGCGCACTGCGGGCGTCTCGCCCGGATTCGACTACATGGTGCTGCAAAATAAGCTGACCACCCCGGCCGTGCTCGATACCGACGGCAACCTGCGCTGGGTGGGCGGGGGCCTCACCAGCTCGGTCTCGCCGCTGTTCGACGGCGATGCCGTCTTCGTCGGCAGTTCCGGCCACGGCGGACCTGTTCCGGGGTCTTCAAGCTCGAATCCATCCTGGCCGAAATTTCCCCGACCGGCGAGGTGACCAGGGAATGGGACCTGCTCGGCGACGGCGGCCCGTCCGCGCACCAAGCTGCTGGACCTCGACAAGGATGGCCGGGTCGCGTTCGATTATGACTATCCGAACACCGGCTGTGCGGCCGCCTTCAACAGCAAGACGATCGACTTTTCGAACCTCACGCTGAACCAGGGAGACCGGGGCGCCGCGGAGGTCACGGCGCCGCGCGTGGGCCGAGCGGCGCCATCGGCAGGACCAGGTAGCACATGTCGGCGCGGTCGGCCGGGTCCCCGGCGCCGGCGAGAAAGCCGTCGCGCCCGAGCCGTGCAGCTGCGGTGTCGCGCCCGGCCAGGCAGGCCGGCCGCACCTCGCACGCGCGCAAGACCAGCTGCACTTCGAAGCCCACCGTCGGCTCGGCGAAGTTGCGCAGGATGGCGCGCAGCGCGGCGCTCGCTTCGCCGCTGGGCAGGAAGCGCGCGAAGGCGGCGGCATCGAGCGGACCGATACGCAGGCGCGCGCGCAGGTCGGGGCGCCAGCTGCGTTCCCCCAGCAGGACGTTTTCGCCGAGCCCGGCGTTGATGCCCAGCGCGGATCGCTCGCCGGGCCGCAAGAGGTCCCAATGCCCGACCGCTTCCTCGAGCTGGACGGGGACCGCGAAAAAATCGGACAGCATGCGCTCGAGCACCACACCCGAGCGCGGCCGTTGTTGCAGCATGCCTGCGAAATGGGCGACCAGGCTTGCCGGCGGCGCGGGCGGCGCTTCCGGATGCCGTCCAGGCGGGCGCCCGGCCAGCGCCAGCAGCAGCGGCGCGAGCCAGTCCGCGCCCCCTGCCGCGGCGGCCGGCATCTGTCCGACCCGGTATTTCAGCCAGGCGCGGTAGAACAGCGCCAGCATGCGGTTCGACAGCAGGTCGAGAAAGGCGCGCGGCGCGTCGTCGTCGCGCTCGCCCTGCCAGGCGGCGATGCGTTCGGTGACGTGCAGCGGCAGCGCGCCGTGGGTTCCCAGCAGCCCCATGAAGCTGGGCGTGAGCGTGAAGCGGTGGCTTGCGCCCGGAACGCCGTCTCCGGTTTCCGCGTCGCCGGCGGATGCGCCGTCTTGTGCGATGGCTTCGATTTCGGCGGCGGGAAAGCCCAGCAGCAGGCTGTTCTCGAAACGCAGGCAGTCCTTCAAACCCTGTTCGGGCGGCACGCCGCGAGCGGCGAGCCAGGCCAGCAGGATCGACACCGCCTGCACGAAGCTGAATTCCTGCGGCGCCGCTAGCAGCCGGTCGATGACGCTCGCAATTTCTCGGCGGTGCGTGGGGCGCATGCGAGGATCTCCTCTCCGGTCTGGTGCGACACGATCTCGAGCCGCGTGAAGCAGTTGAGCTGGCTGTTCAGCGCAAAATAGCGGTCCATCACCTGCGCGAATACGTACAGCGAGCTGCCGACAAAGGCGTCCTCGTCGACCGTCATGCGGATGCCCACGCCCGGCATCAGCGAGGACACGGGCCGGGTGCGCAGCCAGGCGCGCACGGTGCCGTGTTCGAGGCCGACAATACCGGCGATCTGGCGCCGCGCGGTCGGCGAGCGCGGCAGGTCGTACAAGGCGAGCATTTTCTGCAGGTCGGGCAAGCCGGCGGTCGTCAGCCCGGCGTAGTTCAGGGCCAGGTGCGAGACTAGGCGCCAGTGGGCGCCCTCGCCGCCGGCGAAGCGCCAGCCCGGCGTCGGTTTGCGCAGCAGGCTGAAGGGCATCGGGCCCATCGCGGATTCGGCCAGCAGGTCGCCCGCCGTCTGGCCGATGCGCAGCTGCACCGGCAGGTCGCGGTTGGAACAGGTCAGTTCCGTGGAAATCGTGGCGCTGGCCGCTTCGTCCGGCGTGAAGTCCGGATCGATCAGCGCCAGCCTGAGCTCGTGCCCGGGACTGATGCGCGCCAGCGTCTCGTCGCGGCGCGCCACCCAGAAATGCCCCGGTGCGCCATTGCCTTCGTGGCGCACCGCGTAGAGCGGGCCGAATTCGGTCACGCTGGCAGTGCCGCGCGCCTCGCGCACGACGCAGACCCGGTCGATGCTGTGGATGTCGAAGGCCGCCGCATGGGCGCCATCGGCCGCAAGCCGGTAATCGGCCTGGGTGTGGGTCAGCTGGATCGGGTCGCCGGCCTTGCGAAACAGGTTGACCACCGGCGTGCAGCCGGTCAGCAGGTGGCGCGCCGACAAGGGCGCGAGCATGCGCGCGCAGTCGCCGTCGGCGGCGACTCCCGTCAATCCCAGGTGCAGCGTGAAGCGCCGGCAGTCCGGCGGCAGCTGGCGCGCGGCCTCGCGCAGGTCGATGTCGATGAAGTTGAATTTTTCCGGGTAGGTGAAATACTCGGTCAGCAGGCGGAACGCCGGGTGCGCGCGTGCCGGCGCCGGCAGCAGCGCCTCTTCGTCCTCGAAACCGGCCAGACCCAGCGGTACCGCTTCGAGGGGCCGCCACGCTTCGCTGTCCCCGGCCTGGACCCAGGCGGCGCGCGCGCGCATGAAGAGCGCGTCGACCAGGGCGGCGCGCAGTGCCGGCTCGCCATCGACGAATATCCGTACCCGGCCCAATCCCTGTTCGCACAGGCCGGAGAGCGACCCTGCCAGGTCCACGCCGATCGCCACGCCGGCCGTGACGCCGCGCGGCAAGACAGTGCTGCGCGGCGCATGGATGGGAATCAAAAACGCCGCATGGGCGATCTGCAGCGGGCCGGCCAGCACCGGATACACGGTGCGAAACTGGCAGACCGTGCCGGCCACCGGGCTGCTGCGCAGCATCGTGCCGCGGGCGATGCTGGCGAATTCCCCCGCATCGCGGCCCGCCTGCGCGATCCGGGCCACCGAATACGAGGGCAGCGGGCGCAGGTAATGCGGATACAGGCTCTCGAGCAGGGCCTCGGTGAACTTCGGGTAGTCGTCGTCCAGGCGCTTGTGGATCCGCGCGCTCAGCAGCGCTACCGACTCGATCAGCCGCGCGACGCTGGGGTCTTCGTAACTGTCGCCCGCGATGTGCAAGTCGCCGGCGGGCTTGGGAAAGCGGTTGCGGAACTCGCGCGCATAGGTGCCGAACAGTCCCAGCTCTTCCTCGAAATACCGCAATAGCTCGTCCATACGCCGTCTTCGGTTGCTGGAAACCATCTATGCTCCCATCGCGTCAGCAGTGCGGCTTTGACTGGCGATAAGAACGATTCCGGCTAGCAAGACAGCGTTGCTGGATGGGACGAATGCAGCAAGTACAGTCTTACTTGACTTCGCATTGCGGAAACGCAAAGATCATGTCGGTGGTCGGTCGATAATGGCGGGATCACCTGCGTCGACGCAGTTTCCGATGGCTCCGCTTCCCTCTTCCGCACCCCATACCGCCGCTGCCGCACTGCGCCGCGCGCGCAAGCTCCTTTTTGTCCGCATTCATGCACTGGCCGCGCTGGCCGACAGCGAATTTTGCGCCGGGTTCGAGGCCGTCGTGGCCGCAATCGAAGCCGACCTGGCGCACGAGGACATCGTCATGGAAACGCTGGCCTTCGACGGCCTGCACGAGCGCCTTGCGGAAAATGCGCTGCTGCTGGCGTCGCTGCACCGGATCGTCACCCATGTCGAAACGGGCGACGCCGCGCTCGGGCGCACCGCCCTGGCCGCCGCCACCGACCTGCTCTCGCTGCATCGGCTGACGACCGACCTGGCGCTGGTCCTGGCGCGGCCGGTCGTCACGACGCCGAATCACGCCCAGGGGTGCCGGATGTCAAGGACGCTCCCGGGACGCAGGCGCAAGCCTTGAGAGCGGCTCCGGATCATGCGCGCTGTTAGCGGAAAAAACCATGACGGTGTTACTACCGGTCATGTAAGCGACAAACTCGACTTACAGGGTGGGCACGGAATGCCCACCCTGCTTTCAGCTCCAGCCAAGGATAAGAGCACCGGACACACGGCGCGCAGGCGAGGTGCTTGTCCGCCTTGCCAACGAAAAAAGCCACCTTGCGGTGGCGTTTTTCTTGAATCTGGCGGAGACGGTGGGATTCGAACCCACGATACAGGTATAAGCCGTATGCATCCTTAGCAGGGATGTGCCTTCGGCCACTCGGCCACGTCTCCAATCAACTCCAGCAGATTCCGCTAGCGCTGAGTGCAAGCATCTTAATGGCCGGTGCCCGATTGGTCAAGGCGGCGCGGCCAAAAATATGGAAAAAGTTAAGCTTTCTCCAAGTCAAAAGCTTTGTGCAGGGCACGAACGGCCAGCTCCATGTAATTCTCGTCGATCAACACCGAAATCTTGATCTCGGAGGTCGAGATCATCATGATGTTGATGCCTTCTTCGGCCAGGGTGCGGAACATCTGCGATGCGACGCCCACGTGGCTGCGCATGCCGACGCCGACCGCCGACACCTTCGAGACCTTGGCGTCGCCGACGATGCGGATATAGCCGAGTTCGTCGCGCCGGGCTTCGAGCACCGCCATCGCGCGCTGGTAGTCGCCGCGCGAGACGGTGAAGGTGAAGTCGGTCTTGCCGTCGACCGACTGGTTCTGGATGATCATGTCGACTTCGATGTTGGCGTCCGACACCGGGCCCAGGATGTGGTAAGCGACGCCCGGCTTGTCGGGCACGCCGATGACGGTAATCTTGGCTTCATCACGGGTGAATGCGATACCGGAGATGACGGCTTGTTCCATGTTGGTTTCTTCCTCGAACGAAATCAGGGTGCCGGAGCTGGCTTCTTCAGCCAGGGGCATGTGGGGATCGGTCAGCGACGACAGCACGCGTGTCGGCACCTGGTAATTGCCTGCGAATTCGACCGAGCGCGTTTGCAGCACTTTCGAGCCGAGCGAGGCCAGTTCCAGCATTTCTTCAAAAGTAATCTTTTCCAGGCGGCGCGCTTCATCGACGACACGCGGGTCGGTCGTGTAGACGCCGTCGACGTCGGTGAAGATCAGGCATTCGTCGGCCTTCAGCGCGGCGGCGATTGCCACGGCCGAGGTGTCCGAACCGCCGCGGCCCAGCGTCGAGATATTGCCCTGCTCGTCCACGCCCTGGAAGCCGGTGATGATGACGATCTTGCTTGCGTCGAGGTCGGCACGCACGCGCGTGTCGTCGATCGACTGGATGCGCGCCTTCGTGAACGAGGAATCGGTGCGGATGCCGACTTGCCAGCCGGTGTACGAGACCGCATCCTTGCCGATGGCCAGCAATGCCATCGCCAGCAGGCCAACCGACACCTGCTCGCCGGTCGAGGCGATCATGTCCAGTTCGCGCGGATCGGGCTGCGCCATGATTTCTTTGGCCAGGCCGATCAGGCGGTTGGTCTCGCCCGACATGGCCGAAGGCACCACGACGATCTTGTAGCCGGCGTCGTGCCACTTGGCGACGCGGGCTGCGACGTTTTTGATGCGGTCCGTCGAGCCCATCGACGTACCACCGTATTTGTGGACAATTAAAGCCATAACAGGAAGCTTCCCAGCGTGGTGAGGGTGAAAATGGAAACCCGACTCTAGCATGTTGCAGTGCACGGTCACAAGAAGGGAAGTCCGAAAAGCTATACGAAAAGAAAATAAAGTAATACGCTTTTCGCATAGAAACTATTCGGGCCTGGACTCCCAGCGCAGGGCAACGGGCTCAGCCGCATCAACAGTGAAGTGGTGGCAGTCCATGCCGAGGCCGGCGGCGAACAGCAGCGCACGCCCGCTGCTGACGACCGGCAAGCGAGCCCGTTCCCAGGCCGGAATGTCGGCCGTCTGGTAGTGCGCCTTGAGGCCGCGCGTCGGACGGTTCGGGGCCAGTTTCAGGCGCTCGCCGCCCTTGCGGAAATCGATGACCAGGGCTTGCGCACGCAGCCAGGCCGGGTCGAAGCCGATGCCGTTCGCGGCCGGCTCGATGTGCAGCACGCCGCCATAGTCGGGAAAGGCAAGCTGCGCTTCGCCCTGCCAGCGGAAGGCTTGCCCCGGCTTGTCGATGACGCCTTCGTCGTCGGGGTCGCGCATGCCGGGCAGGTCGGCCAGCTTCGGGGTGATGTACAAGCGGTCGCGGTGGCGCCGGATATGGCAGGCCGGGTGCGTGACGAGCAGCTGGGCGTCGTGGCGCGCCTCGATCAATTGCGCCACCATCTCGGTCAGCCAGGCGGTCGAGGGCATCGCCAGGTTCTGCACCGCGAACCAGTGGCGCAGCAGGTTGTGGACCCGGTCCAGGCTCATCGTCCGCAGGCGGGCGACGTCGATCGCGCCGTCGGCCAGGGCCGTGGCGAGGTCGCACTCGGCCAGTTCGGTGAGCAGGCGCTGGGCCGACTGGGCGTGCGCCGCGCTGCGCGCAAAGCGCTGCTGGAAGCCGGGAAAGGCCTGGGCCAGGGCCGGCATCACGCGGTGGCGCAAGGCATTCCTGGCGTAGCGGGTGTCGCTGTTCGATTCGTCCTCGACCCAATCCAGCCCGGCATCGCGCGCATAGGCTTCCAGCTCGGCGCGCGACAGCGGCAAGAGCGGGCGCGCCATCACGAGCTCCGGATTGCCCAGCAGCTCGGGCGCGCTGTTGGCGGCATCCATGCCCGACAGCCCGGCCGGGCCCGAGCCGCGCAACAACTGCAGCAGCACGGTTTCGGCCTGGTCGTCGAGGTGATGGGCGGTCAGCAGCACCGTAGCGCGGTGCTCGCGGCACATGTCGCCGAGCGCGCGGTAACGCAACTTGCGCGCCGCCGCTTCCGTGCCCGAGCCGCCGGTATCGATCTGCACGTACCGGTGGTCGGCGCGCACGCCGAGCGCGGCCGCACAGGCTTCGACATGGCGCTGCCATGCGTCGGCGTTGGTGCTCAGGCCGTGGTGGACGTGGAAGACGAGGAGCGTGTGCCCGTGCGCGTGGCACCAGGTCGATGCCAGCTGCAGCAAGGCCATCGAATCGAGGCCGCCGCTGCAGGCGATCGCGATCGTGGTGGGGGAAAATTGCGCGCGCAAGGCATCGAGTGCGCGCGTGAAAGTTGCCGGGACAGACCCGGCGGCGACTCTGCTACCTGCGCTGCTCACTGGGTGGGGCTCACTCTTCGGTCGGGGTCGTTTCCTTGAACTTACCGTAAGCCATCAGTTTCGCGTGACGGGCTTCGAGCAGGTCCTTGGTCTTCATGCCCTGGAACTGGCGCAGGGTATCGGCCAGCGCGCGTTTGAGCATCTGCGCCATGTTCTTCGGGTCGCGGTGGGCGCCGCCGAGCGGCTCGGTGACGATCTTGTCGATCACGCCCATGGCTTTCAGGCGGTGCGCGGTCAGGCCCAGGGCGTCGGCGGCGTCGGCCGCGCGCTCCGAGGTCTTCCACAGGATCGAGGCACAGCCTTCCGGCGAGATGACGGAATAGGTCGCGTACTGCAGCATCAGCACGGCATCGCCGACGGCAATCGCCAGCGCGCCGCCGGAGCCGCCTTCACCGATGATGGTGGCGATCAGCGGCACTTTCAGCTCGGCCATGACGTACAGGTTGTGGCCGATGGCTTCGGACTGGCCGCGCTCTTCGGCGTCGATGCCGGGGAAAGCGCCCGGGGTGTCGACAAAGGTGAAGATCGGCAGGTTGAACTTCTCGGCGACCTTCATCAGGCGCATCGCCTTGCGGTAGCCTTCCGGTTTCGGCATGCCGAAGTTGCGCATCGCACGTTCTTTGGTGTCGCGGCCCTTCTGGTGGCCGATGACCATGCAGGCCTGGCCATTGAAGCGCGCCAGGCCGCCGACGATCGACTGGTCGTCGGCGAAGCTGCGGTCGCCGCGCAGTTCGTGGAAGTCGGTGAAGATATCGTTCACGTAATCCATCGTGTACGGACGCTGCGGATGGCGCGCGATCTGGGCGACTTGCCAGGGCGTGAGCTTGGCGTAGATGTCTTTGGTCAGTTGCTGGCTCTTCTTGTCCAGGCGATCGATCTCTTCCGAAATGTCGACGGCGGAATCGTCCTGGACGAAGCGCAGCTCTTCGATTTTGGAATCGAGCTCGGCAATTGGCTGCTCGAAACTGAGGAAAGTTGTTTTAGTCATTGTACCTCCGGGGTTGTTCTGTGGCCGGGCGCGTGGAGCAGCCACACGGCGATTTGGCGTTATTCTACCGTACCGGACGCCGCTGCGGACGCCAAAGCGGATGCCGAAGCGGATGCCGAAGCCGGGACCGATGCGGGGTCCAGGCTGCGCCATAAATACCAGGTGGCGACGGTGCGCCAAGGCTCCCAGTTGGCCGCGACTTCGCGCGCATCGCTGCGCGAGACAGGTTCGCCGGAGAAATAGTTCTGGCTGATGCCCTGGATCAGGCCGGGATCGTCGAGCGGCAGGACGTTCGGGCGCAGCAGGTTGAAGATGAGGAACATCTCTGCCGTCCAGCGGCTGATGCCGCGAATCTGCACCAGCTCGGCAATGACCGCCTCGTCGTCCATTTCGGACCAGAGGTTGGCGTGCACGCGCTTGGCCTTGAAATGGTCGGCCAGGTCGAGGATGTATTCGGTCTTGCGCTTGGACAGGCCGCAGGCGGACAGCTGCTCGGCGCCGAGCTTGAGGATCTGGGCCGGGGTCAGCTTCGGGCAGCACCCGTTGAGCTTGGCCCAGGCGGCGTCGGCCGCTTTCGGCGTGACCTGCTGGCCGACGATCGAGCGCGCCAGCGTCGTGAACGGGTCCGGATGGCCCTTCAGGTGCATGTCGCCAAATTGCGGAATGAGGCGCTTCATGATGCGGTCGCGCTTCATCAGCTCGGCCTTCGCCTCGGCCCAGTAGGCGGGCACCTCGAGTTCCGGCGCGCTGGCGGCGCCGTTGTCCTTTTCCGCTGCCATCATGCGCGACGCCAGTTCGTCGTCCCGTCCGGTTTGTCTTCCAGGATGATACCGGCGGCAACCAGCTCGGCGCGGATGCCGTCTGCTTCAGCGAAATTGCGCGCCTTCTTGGCGGCGGCGCGGGCGGCGATCAGGTCACCGATCTCGGCCTCGCCGAGACCGCCCTGCCCCTCCTGACCACCTCCGGCGCGCAGGAATTCCTGCGGCGCACGCTGAAGCAGGCCGAGCACACCGGCCAGGGCTTTCAGCTGGCGCGCGGTTGCCACCGACTTGGTGCGGTTGACTTCGCTTGCCAGGTCGAACAGCTCGGCCACGGCCAGCGGCGTGTTGAAATCGTCGTCCATCGCCTCGCGGAAACGCTGCGCATGCGCCTCGTCCCAGTCGACCGCAACGCTTTCCGTACCCGGCTCGATGTCGGCCAGCGCCGTGTACAGGCGCGTGAGCGCACCCTTGGCGTCGTCGATGTGCACGTCCGAGTAATTCAGCGGGCTGCGGTAGTGGGCGCGGGCGATGAAGAAGCGGATCACTTCGGCATCGTATTTTTTCAGCACGTCGCGGATCGTGAAGAAATTGCCCAGGGACTTGGACATCTTCTCGTTATCGACGCGCACGAAACCGTTGTGGATCCAGTAGTTGACCATCGGCACGCCGAACGCGCCTTCGCTCTGGGCGATCTCGTTTTCGTGGTGCGGGAACTGCAGGTCCTGGCCGCCGCCATGGATGTCGAAGTGTTCGCCCAGCAGCGAGCAAGCCATGGCCGAGCACTCGATATGCCAGCCCGGGCGCCCGCGGCCCCATTTCGAATCCCATTTCGCCTCAAGCGGCTCGGATTCCTTGGCCGCCTTCCAGAGCACGAAGTCGAGCGGATCGCGTTTGCCGGTGTTGACGTCGACGCGTTCGCCGGCGCGCAGGTCGTCGAGCGACTTGCCCGACAGCTTGCCGTAGTTGGGGAAGCTGCGCACGGCGTAGTTGACGTCGCCGTCATCGCTCTTGTAAGCCAGGCCCTTGGCTTCGAGCTGCTCGATGATCGACAGCATGCCCGGCACATGCTCGGTGGCGCGCGGGACAAAGCTGGCCGGCAGGATGCCCAGCGCGGCCGTGTCTTCGTCCATGTAGCTGGTGAAACGCGTGACCAGCGAAGACAGCGTTTCGCCGTTGTCCACCGCCCGCTTGATGATCTTGTCGTCGATGTCCGTGATGTTGCGCACGTACTTGACCTCATACCCCGATTCCAAGAGCCAGCGATAGATGACGTCGAAGGCCATCATCATGCGCGCGTGCCCGACGTGGCAGTAGTCGTAGACGGTCATGCCGCAGACATACATGCCGACCTTGCCGGCCTCCATCGGGACGAACTTCTGTTTTTCGCGCGCCAGCGTGTTGTAGATCTTTAATTGGCTCATTGGGTGTGATGATTCGAGAGGGGATAGGAAGCCCTGAGCAATACGAATCCCGGACACGTTCGCCGCGTGGCGCGTGCCGGGATCATCTTTGCGTCGAGACCGTCAAGCCCTCTGCGTTGTTCTTATTTGATAGAATGGGACGTTCTGCACAAAGTATAGCATTGATAAAATCCCGACTGGCCGCCTGCGGCTCAGGTTTATTTTTCTGCAAAAGACTTGACAGGGCTTTGCGCCACGTCCACCGAGGAGCCGCTCCATGACCGTACAAAAACAATCCCGCCGCACCCTCTTTGCCCGCCTGGCCGGCGCCGCGCTCGCGCTCAGCCTTGCCGGCAGCGCATTTGCCGCAGACAATCCGCAAGTATCGATCAAGACCACCATGGGCGAGATCGTCGTCGAGCTCGACGCCGGGAACGCACCTAAGAGCACGGCGAACTTCATGCAGTACGTGAAATCCGGCTTTTATAAAGGCACCGTGTTTCACCGCGTGATCGACGGCTTCATGATCCAGACCGGCGGCTATACCGAGAAACTGGTCGACAAGCCTGGCGTGCGCAAGCCGATTCCTGGCGAGTCGAAAAACGGCCTCTCGAACAAGCCCTACACGCTGGCCATGGCGCGCACGGGCGATCCGAATTCGGCCACCTCGCAATTCTTTATCAACCTCAACGACAATAAGGGCCTCGATTATCCGGGGCAGGACGGCCACGGCTATACGGTCTTCGGACGCGTGGTGCAGGGCCAGGAAACGGTCGACAAGATCAAGGCGGTGGTGGTCGACGACATGCGCGGCATGCAGAACGTGCCGGTAACGCCGATCGTGATCCGCTCGACAACGGTGCTCACCGGCGAGAAGCTAATCAAATAAGTTGTAAAATAACCGCCTTGCACGTTTGATCAACAAATAGAACAGGATTACCCATGACCTCCGTACTGCTGACCACCAACAAGGGCAACATCACCCTCGAACTCGACGCCGAAAAAGCGCCGAAGACCGTTGCCAACTTCCTGGACTACGTGAACAAGGGTCACTTTACCAACACCATCTTCCACCGCGTGATCAAGGACTTCATGATCCAGGGCGGCGGTTTCGAGCCGGGCATGAAGCAGAAGGACACCAGCGTGACCGTCGAGAACGAAGGCAAGAATGGCCTGAAGAACGACAAGTACACCGTCGCCATGGCCCGCACCTCGTCGCCGCACTCGGCGTCGGCCCAGTTCTTCATCAACACCAAGAACAACGATTTCCTGAACTACCCGGGCCAAGACGGCTGGGGCTATGCCGTGTTCGGCAAGGTCACCGCCGGCACCGAACTGGTCGATGAGCTCAACAACGTGAAGACCTCGCGCGCGGGCATGCATTCCGACGTGCCGGTCGAGCCGATCATCATCGAAAAAGCCGAAGTCGTTCAGTAATTCACCTCAGTTATTTAGTACCTCGCGCGGGAGAACAGTATTTCCACGTCCACTCCCGCGCGCATGCTTGCGCTCTTCATTTCCGACCTGCACCTGCAGGAATCCCATCCGCGCACGGCCGAGGCCTTCTTCCGCTTCCTCGATGACCGTGCGGCGCATGCGGACCAGCTTTATCTCCTCGGCGACATCTTCGAATACTGGGCGGGCGACGACGACCTCGGTTCTGCGTTTCATGCGCGCGTCATCCATGCCCTGCGCAGCCTGGCCGATGCCGGCCTCACGATTTTCTGGATGGCGGGCAACCGCGACTTTCTGGTTGGCGCCGGCTTTGCCGAAGCTGCCGGCTTGACGCTGCTGGGCGAGCCGCACGTGGCCACCATCGGCGGCCGGCGCATTGCCCTGGTGCACGGCGACGCCGAATGCACGCTCGATATCAAGTATATGGAGTTTCGCAAGATGGTCCGCGATACCGCCTGGCAGAACCAGTTTCTTGCCATGCCGCTGGCCCGGCGCAAGGCCATCATCGCCGGCCTGCGCGAAGGCAGCCGCGAGGCGCACACCACCAAATCCTGCGAGATCATGGACGTCACGCCAGGCGCAATCGACGCCGTGTTCGACGCCACCGGCGCCGACGTGCTGATCCACGGCCACACCCACCGCCCTGCCCTGCACCTGCATGGGGACAAGCGGCGCTACGTCCTGCCCGACTGGGAACTCGATGCCGGGTCCCCACGTGGCGGCTGGATCGCCGTCGACGAAGATGGCGCCATCGCGCGCCACGCCATCGACGGCTCCGTCTCCTGAATGACTGCAGCCGCCTGGCGGCTGGAACGCAATCGAGGGCGTGGCGCCGTGAAGCGCCACGCCCTCGAGGGCACTACTTGCGCGATGACTTCTTAGTTCACGTACTGCTGCACCAATGCGTAGCGCGTCATACCGATCAGCTTACCCTTGTTGTAGGTAATGCCGCCGATCGGCGCGTTGCCCCAGACGTAGCTCGGGGTGGAAATCACGCCCGCCGGGCTGATCTTGCGGACATTGCCCGATCCGCTCAGGTACAGGTTGCCTGCCTCGTCGATCGTCATGTGATCGACTTCGTAGAAACCGAGCGTGGCGACGTTGACCGCACCATCGATGTTGCCGGTCTCTTTCAGCGGCGTGCCGGCGAACACGCTCAGCGCACCGGCGGGCGTCAGCTTGTAGACTGCCACGGTGCCGGTATCGCCGATAAAGATGTTGCCTGCAGCATCAATGGCGACCGATTGCGGAACAAAATTGGCGGTCGCACCGACCAGCGCCGTCACCTGCGGCTTCTGGACCAGCTTCGTGGCCACGCCAGCCGGCGTGATACGCAGCACTTCGCCCGTTGCGGCGCCGGTGACGACGATCGCGTTGCCGTCCGCATCGACCGTCAGGCCCACTGCCCGCACTGCCGGGTCGGGGGTCGTGACCACACCGTCCTTGATCCGGCGCAGGCCCAGGGTCTGCGCGATCCAGATGCTGCCGTCACGGCCGGTTGCGACACGCGATGGCGCGGAAAACTTTGCCGACGCAAGCGCGCCGTTGTCGAAGCCGGCACTGTTGATGACACCGGCGACCGTCGTCACGGTGCCGCCCGGCGTCGATTTGCGCAGGAGGTGGGTGACAGGATCGACAAAGTACAGGTTACCGTCGGCATCGGCGGCGAGCGAGCTGAAGGAGCCGAAGCGCGCGGCGGTGGCCTCGCCGTTGACCGTCTTGCGCACCGCAGGGGTCGCGGCCACGGTCGTGACCGCACCGTCCAGGGTCACCTTGCGCAGCACTTCCTGTCCGCTGTCGACCACGAACAGGCTGGTACCGTCGAAGCCGATCGAGAGCAGGTTACCGAATTCGGCGGCAGCGCCCTGTCCGTCCTTGTCGCCGCGCGTCGCGCTGCCGGCGAGGGTCGTCACGACGCCGGCCGGGGTGACCTTGCGCACCGACGCGAAGTCGGTCACATACAGGTCGCCATTCGGGGTGGTGGTCATGCCGGTGATGGCGACGAAGCGCGCATTGGCGCCGGCACCATCCGCGGCGGCGCTGCCGACCAGGCTGCCGGCGTGGAGCACGAGCGCGCCGTTGACGTCTTTCCAGATGCGGTTGTTGGCGTCCGAGATATACACCGTACCATTCTCGGCGCGGGTGATCGTGCGCAGCGAGATCGCCAGCTGGGTCGGATCCGGATTCGCGTAGGTCGTCGTGACGACCACACCGGCCGAGTTCACCCGGCGCACCGTGAGACCGGCGTTGGTGTCGATCACGATCACGCCGCCGGCGCCGTCGGACGCCAGGGACAGCGGTTTTTCGAAGCGCGCGGCGCTGCCGGTGCCGTCGGCTTTCACGGCAGGCGTGACGACGTTGTAGCAGGCGGTCGTGCCACTGCCGGCCAGCGTCGTTACCACGCCGGCGGAAGTGAGCTTGCGAATGGCGCCATTGCAACCGTCCGTGATGAACAGGTTGCCCTGGCTATCGACCGTCGCGCCATTGCCGTCGAGCCAGAAGCGCGCGGCGCTGCCGGTGCCGTCGACCAGGCCAGGCACACCGGTGCCGCCGGCGAGCGTGCTGACCGAGCCGGCCGCGTCCATCTTGAGGGCGCCGTGCAGGCCGCCGTCGAGGACATACACATTGCCCTTGCCGTCGCTGGCAACAGCCACTGGTTCCTGCAAGGTGCCCACGACGCCTGCCAGCACCTGCGGCGCGCAGTCGACAACGGCGGCGACGTTGGTGGTGCCGATGGTGCCGGCGTTAGCGGTGGCCTTGCAGGTGTAGCCGGCGGGCTGCGTGACCTTGATGTCGTAGGCGGCGCCCGCCTTGAGCTTGGTAGGGAATGCGAATGCGCCGTTCGCGCTGACCGGCAGGGTTTCCGCGCCGTTGACCACGGTAAGGGTCGCGCCTGTGCGCAGGCCGGTAACCGTACCGCCGACCGTGAAATCGGTCGTGCCAGGAGGCGTGACGACGGGGGGAGTCGTGCCGACCGGCGGCGGCGTGGTCGAACCGCCCCCACCGCCGCCACCGCCACCGCCGCAACCGGCCAACAGTACGATCATTGCCGTGGCAACTGCATATTCAAATTGTTTCAATTTCATTTCTTCTCTCCTGAGCGCTGACGGCGCGAACGGCGCCATTTCCGTGGAAACATAATACCAAATAAATATTTTTTAAATGTAATTATTACAATTGTAACGTGCGCACCTCCTGCTCATCGGTACGGAGGATGAAACACAGTGCGCAGGCTGCAATAGTTGGTGAGTTTGTAAGCTTTCTTTTCGATTATGATGCTTGGCTGAAAGGATCAAAGATCGGACTGGCGCATGGCTGGGGTGAATTTTTTACACTTCACGCCCGTTTTCAAGCAGTTCGTCGCATTTGCCCTGCCTCAAAAAATGTCACTGTTATAGTTCACTACAACACCAAGCGACATTTCATCCACAGGAGCCATATATGCACGACCATGCTGCAGCATCCGAGCGACAGGGAGGCCATCCATGAATATCGGCTGGAACGACAGTGCACCCATTTACCGCCAGCTCAAGGACCGGGTCGTCGACATGATGCTCGACGGCATCCTGAAAGCGGGCGACGCCCTGCCCTCGGTTCGCCAGATCGCGGCCGAGTACCAACTGAACCCGATCACCGTTTCCAAGGCTTACCAGGAACTGGTGGACGAAAACCTAGTAGAAAAACGAAGGGGGATTGGCATGTACGTCACTGAAGGAGCGAGCGAGAAACTGCTTGCAAGCGAACGCGAGCGCTTCCTGCGCGAAGAATGGCCGGCCATGGTCGAACGGATCCGCCTGCTTGGCTTGAGCGTCGAACAGTTGCTGCACACCTCGCAGCCGGGAGGCACAGCATGAGCGCCGTGATTTCCGCCCGTGGCCTGACCAAGCGCTATGGCAAGCACATTGCCATCGACGGTATCGATTTCGACATCCCGGCCGGGCGCATCGTCGGCCTGATCGGCCCGAATGGTTCGGGCAAGACCACCACGCTCAAGGCGGCGCTCGGCCTGATTCCTTTCGAGGGCGAACTGACCGTGATGGGCAAGAACCCGCGCACCCAGCGCGACGAGCTGATTCGCGACGTGTGCTTCATCGCCGACGTGGCCATTTTGCCGCGCTGGCTGCGCGTGATGGACGCCATCGATTTCGTGGCCGGCGTGCACCCGCGCTTCGACCGCTCGCGTGCCGAAAAATACATCGCCAACACCCGCCTGCGCCCGACCATGAAGGTCAAGGAAATGTCGAAGGGCATGATCGTCCAGCTGCACCTGGCACTGGTGATGGCCATCGACGCCAAGCTCCTCGTGCTCGATGAGCCGACCCTGGGCCTCGACATCATCTACCGCAAGCAGTTCTACCAGAACCTGCTGGAAGACTATTTTGACGAGAACAAGACCATCATCATCACCACCCATCAGGTAGAGGAAGTGGAGCACATCCTGACCGACCTGCTGTTCATCCGCGACGGGCGCATCGTGCTGGCCGCGTCGATGGACGAAGTCGGCGAGCGCTACGTGGAAGTGATGGTCGCCGCCGACAAGGTCAATGCCGCCAACGCGCTGCAGCCGCTCGACCAGCGCACCGTGTTCGGCAAGTCGGTGATGCTGTTCGACTCGGCCAAGGCCGGGGGCGTCTCGCGCGCCCAACTGTCGGCCCTCGGCGAAACGCGTAATCCAAGCGTCGCCGACCTGTTCGTGGCAACGATGAAAGGAACCTACGCATGAATACGATGAAATGGCTGCTCCGCCGCGAGTTCTGGGAGAACAAGGGAGGCTTCGTCTGGGCGCCGCTGATCGCAGCCGCGATCATGGTGCTGCTGGTGGGTGGCGTCGTCGCCTACGGCATCGCGTCCGGCAAGATGGCCAGCGACAACATCAGCATCCGGGTCGAGGGTGAAGTCGTGCACAACACCTCGGTGGCGAAGGTCATCTCGATGGAATCGCGCGAGCAGATGGCCAGCGTCGCGGCGAATAACTACATTGCGGTGGGCGCGCCGATCTTCTTCGTGCTGCCGATCGTGGCCTTCTTTTACTGCCTGGGCGCGCTCTACGACGACCGGCGCGACCGCAGCATCCTGTTCTGGAAGTCGCTGCCGATTTCCGACACCGACACGGTGCTGTCGAAACTGTTGACCGTGCTGGTCGTCGCGCCCCTGATCACGATCGGCGTGGCCACCGCGGCGGCCCTCGCCATCCTGTTCTTCGCCGGGATTGCGACGAGCCACCACGGCGTCAGCCTGTTCGGCGCGGTGCTCACCAACGTCAACTTCTACCTGGCGCCGTTCTACCTGCTGGGCATGCTGCCGATCTACATCCTGTGGGCGCTGCCGACCGCCGGCTGGCTGCTGCTGGTGTCGAGCTGGGCCAAGTCGAAGGTCTTCCTGTGGGCCGTGGGCGTGCCGCTGATGGCCGCCGTGCTGCTCAAGTGGATGGACTACCTGCTGGCCATGACGGGAGGCACGACCATCCATGCCGACTGGGTCATCGCCAACGTGCTGGAAACCATCCTGCTCGGCCTGATTCCCGGCACCTGGCTCATGAACGCACCCGACCTGCCGCTGCCAACCCGGAATGGCGTCGACATGATGACGCTGCTGCAGTACTCGTGGGCCACGCTGGGCAAACCTGCGCTGTGGGCGGGTGTGGTGGCCGGCGTGGCGATGATCCTGGGAGCCATTCGCCTGCGTCGCTGGCGCGACGAGGGCTGATCATGAAGAGGACAGCCATCGTTTGTGCGCTGGCCTCTTCTCTCCTCCTCGGCGGCCCGGCCGCCGCGGTGCCGGGGAAGGACGAGCCGGACACGATTCACGTCAAAGCGCTGCGCAACCCGGAGATCCGCAAGTACAAGGCGATCCTTGCCGGTCTCGACACGTTCGACAGGCACCACGCGCTGGCGCCGAAGGTAGCGGAACTGCGCTTCCGGCTCCAGCAGCGCCGCGGCGCCGGCTTGCCGGAACAGCCGCAGGTGCGCATCGAAGGCAATGGGGATTTCGTCCTGCCGCTCGCCCTCGACGCCCACCACCGTTTCACCGTGCCGCGCAGCGAGGCGGCCCTGGACGCCGAAGGCGAGCTGGTATTGAACCAGAAGCGCAGGCTCTACCAGATCATGCCGGAGGTGCGCACGCCGGGACTGCCGGACAACGTCCGGCGCCTGGGCGACCTGCGCCTGGAATGCAAGGTCATGATCGGCATCGCGAAGGAAGAGATTCCGCTGTTCTGGGTACTCACCATCAACGGCGTCCTCCTGACCCGCGACTGGTGCAGCTTCTTTTCGGACAAGGAGAGGAGCGCCACTTTCTCGTTCAAGGCCGGCGCGCCGCTGGTCGAGGCGATACTCAGCGAAGGCAATCGCAGCAAGGCGCTCAAGACCGACAACGATGAGTTCAGCGTCGGGCTGGGCGATGCGGACTGGAGCGACGACGCCCTGGTGGAACTGCGCTTCGACCAGGCCGCGCCGAAGGCTGTCGTACCCGCCGCGCCTGCTACGGGAACTGCTACTGGAACTGCTGCCGGAACGCCTCGAACTGCGCCTTGAGGTCGGCGACTTCAAGACGCAGGTTCGCGACCTCCTCTTCCAGCTGGCCGATACGGCTGGAAGGGGCCGGCGCGCTGGCGGCGCCGAAGGCCGAGTCCTCGCGCGCCGTCGAGATCTCGCCGCCCAGCAGCTGGCCGTAGCGCGGCTCCTTGGTGCCGGGCGCGCGTTCCAGGCGCGCCACCAGCGGCGGGTATTTGTCGATCAGGAACTGCAGCGGCGCCTCGGCATCGGCCACCGTCTTGAATTCGTGCAGGCGCCCGCTGCGGGTGCGGATCTCGCCTGCCGTCTGCAGGCCGCGCAGCATCAGGACCGTCAGCACCGCCACCTTGTCCTGCTCGAGCGTCCACTTGATGCGCATGCGGTGCTCGTATTTCGTGACGCGGGCGCCGGCGCCGCTGATGCCGCTCACCAGGCGCCGTTCGATCAGGCGCTGCAGCGTCTCCTGGACCGCCTCTTCCGAGAGCTGCATCACCGGATCGCGGCTCGAGAGCTGGTTGCAGCCATTGACGATGGCGTTCAGCGACATCGGGTAATTGTCGGGCGTAAGCGCTTCTTTCTCGGCGAGCACGGCGAGGACGCGGATCTCGAACGGATCGAGCACGGCGCTGGCGGCCGTGGCGCTGCTTGTTTCTTCTGTCATGGATTCCTCAGTCGACCAGCCGGTTCAGTTCAACCGAATCGAGTTTATCACCCTCGAGCACGTTCGGACAGGCGATCCCGGCCGCCTTGATGGTGGCCGTCAGGCGCTCCAGCTGCTCGTCCTGGCGCGCCACATGGTCGATCAGGCCGCGCAGGGCCTTCGAAATCGGGTCGTCGCCGTTCGGCGCCACGCCGTACGCCGCGAACATGCGCGCGCTTCGCGACTGGTCTTCCTTGCGGATGATGTGGGCCGGATTGCCGATCGCGGTCGCGCCGGCGGGCACCGGTTTCACGACCACGGCGTTGGAGCCGACCTTGGCGAATTCGCCCACCGTAAACGCCCCCAGCACCTGGGCACCGGCGCCAACGATGACGCCGCGCTCGAGCGTCGGGTGGCGCTTGGTGCCGGCCACCAGCGTGGTGCCGCCGAGGGTCACGCCCTGGTAGATGGTGCAGTCGTCGCCGACGACCGCGGTCTCGCCGATGACGACGCCAAAGCCGTGGTCGATGAAGACGCGCCGGCCGATGAGGGCGCCGGGGTGGATTTCGATGCCGGTGATGACGCGCGCAATATACGAGATGAAGCGGCCGAGCCACTTCAGGTTCAGCTTCCAGCAGGCATGCGCCCAGTTGTGCATGACAATGGCGTGCAGGCCGGGATAGCACGTGAGCACCTCCCAGCCGTTACGGGCGGCCGGGTCGCGTTCGATGATGCTCTTGATATCTTCGCGCAACGAGGAAAACATAATCAGTACAGAAGGAAAACAGGCGGCAATGGTAGCTTATCCGGGGCGAGGCTGCTTGGGAGGGGGTCAATTCAGGGCCGCAGGCGGCGGTGAGCGTCGATGAGATTTACTGCCCGAGGCGCCCAGGCCATGGCGCAGGGAGAGTGGTCGATTTTCAGACCTGCGTCGAACGCGTGGGCGGGAGACCCGCCCACCCTACAAGTATGCGAGATACATTTGGTTAGACCCGCAGGGTGGGCAGGTTTCCTCCCCACGCGTTCAGATCACGCTTGAAACGAGGCTGACTATTTACTGATACCGCGCTGGCGGCGCGCTTCGTACAGGCAGACGCCCGAAGCAACCGAGACGTTCAGGCTCTCGACCGAACCGAACATCGGGATGTTGACCAGCAGGTCGCAGGTCTCGCGGGTCAGGCGGCGCATGCCCTCGCCTTCGGAACCCATCACCAGCGCCGTCGGGCCGGTGAAGTCGGCTTCGTACAAGCCTTTTTCGGCGTCGTCCGAGGTGCCGATCAGCCAGATGCCGCGGTCCTTCAGGTCGCGCATGGTGCGCGCCAGGTTCGTCACCGTGATGTACGGGACGGTCTCGGCGGCGCCGCTGGCCACCTTGGCGGCAGTGGCGTTCAGGCCGACCGCACGGTCTTTCGGCACGATGACCGCGTGCGCGCCGACACCGTCGGCCACGCGCAGGCAGGCGCCCAGGTTGTGCGGGTCGGTGATGCCGTCGAGGATCAGCAGCAGCGGCGGGCCTTCGATGGCGTCCAGCAGCTCATCGAGGTTGCGCGCCAGCGCCAGCTGGCTGGCAAACGCGATCACGCCCTGGTGGCGTCGGGTGCCGACGATCTTGTCAAGACGGCCCGCCTCGACCGGCATGACGCGCACGCCGGCGGCCTTGGCATTCGCGATCAGGTCTTTCATGCGGCCGTCGTTGCGCTCGGCGTCGACGAAAATTTCTTCGACCGACTGCGCTTCGTGGCGCAGCCGCGAGGTGACGGCGTGGAAGCCGAAAATCATTTTATTCTTCATGCGGTACTTTTCTTCTTGCTGCTCGTTTTGGATGTGGTGCTACCCGTCTTGACGGCGCTCGTCTTGACGGCGCCCGCCTTGGCGGCGGGCTTGTTGGCGGCGCTCTTTTTGACAGCGCTCTTTTTTGCCGCTGGTGCTGCCTCGACCGGGGCGACGGCTGGTGCCTCGGCCTTGACGGCGCGGGGCTTGCGCGCTTTAGCCGGGGCCTCGGCGGCTGGCTCAGGCACTGCGACAGGTACCGCAGCCGGCGCTTTCACGGCGCGGGCACGCTTCGGCGCCGGTGCGGCTTCGGTCTGGACTGCCGGTGCTGCCACCGCGACCGGTGCCGGAGCTTCAGCCTGCGCTGCTGCCTTGGCCTTGCGCGGACGCTTGGGGGCGGCCGTGTCGCTTGCTTCGGCAGCAACGGCGACCGGCTGCGCTACCGGAGCCGCAACTTGCGGCGCTGCGGCGGCCGTCTTGCGTGCGGCGCGTGGGCGCTTGGCTTCGGCAGCGGCCGGTGCTTCGCTGCGCGCTTCGACAGCTGGCGACGGCGGTTCGGCAGCGGTCTTGTCCTTGCGCGGACGGCGCGCCGGCTTTGCTTCGACCGTTGCGGCGACAGGCTGCGATGCCTGCACCTGCTCGGCCACGGCCGGCTGCGCGCTCGCCTGTCCACGTGCTTGGCCAGCAGCTTCCTGCTCCTTGCGGGCACGGCGGGCACGTTTCGATTCGCCGGTTTCCTGGCCGATGTCGGCCAGCTGCGCCGGCGCTTGCGGCGCGGCGTCCATCACCGGCAGTTCGTCCGCCAGTTCACGCGCGGCTGCACGCTCCTTGCGCGAACGGCGCGAACGCTTCGATTCGCCGTTGCCGGCAGCCTCGATCGCGCTGCCATTGAACTGAGGCTGCGCTTGCGGGTGGGCATGGGGCTGCTGCACGACCGGCAGGTCGCCCGCCAGTTCGCGCGCCATTGCACGCTCCTTGCGGCCACGCCGCGAACGCTTCGAGCGGCTGCCCTTGCCTTCTTCCGGCCCGGCGTTGCCAGCATGGCGCGGGGCCGGTGCTGGTGCTTGCGTTTGCGCTTGCGCAGCAGGCTGCATGTTCGCACCGCGGTTGCGGCCAGACTTGTTCTCGTCGCGCCCGGCGCCCTGGCGGCCGCCGCCCGAACGGCCCTGGCCACGCTCTTGCGCCGGCGCCGGCGCCGCTACCGCGTTCGCATCCTGCGCCAGTACCAGGTCGATCTTGCGTGCTTCGAGGTCGACCTTGGCTACCTGCACGGTGACGCGGTCGGTCAGGCCGAAGGTCTTGCCGGTGCGTTCGCCGCGCAGCACATGGCCCGCTTCGTCGTACTTGAAGTAGTCTTCGCCGAGGGCGGTCACGTGGACCAGGCCTTCGACGTACAGCTCATCGAGCTGCACGAAGATGCCGAAGGTCGTCACGCCGGCGACGATGCCGGTGAAGGACTCGCCCAGCTTGTCCTGCATGAAGTAGCACTTGAGCCAGTTCTCGACGTCGCGCGAGGCTTCGTCGGCGCGGCGCTCGTTGGCCGAGCAGTGCACGCCGAGGGCGTCCCAGATCGTCAGGTCTTTCTCGTTCTTGGTCTTGCCCTCGAGCTTGTCCTTTGCCGCCTGCTTGCGCCCGGCGTTCGACATCGTCGTGTTCAGCTTGCCCAGCTCGATGCCCTTCGGCTCGTACTTCCTGCCTGCCAGGATCGCCTTGATCGCGCGGTGGGTCAGCAGGTCGGGATAGCGGCGGATCGGGCTGGTGAAGTGGGCATAGGCCTCATACGCCAGGCCGAAGTGGCCGACGTTGTCCGGGCTGTAGACCGCTTGCTGCATCGAGCGCAGCAGCATGGTTTGCAGCAGGGACGCATCCGGACGCTCCTTGATTTCGCGCATCAGCGCGGCGTAATCGCTCGCGCTCGGCTTGATGCCGCCGCCCAGGTTCAGGCCGGTCATCTTGAGGAAGGTACGCAGCTGGTTCAGCTTTTCCTCGGTGGGCGTGGCGTGGATGCGGAAGGTGCCCGGGTGCTTGTGGCGGATCAGGAGGTCGGCGGCGCAGACGTTCGCGGCCAGCATGCATTCCTCGATCAGGCGGTGAGCTTCGTTGCGCGTGCGCGGGATGATCTTTTCGATCTTGCCCATCGGGTTGCAGACGATATAGGTCTCGGTCGTCTCGAAATCGATCGCGCCGCGCAGCTGGCGGGCGCCGAGCAGCGCGTGGAACACGCCATTCAGGTTTTGCAGGTGCGGCACGATGGCCGGACGGCGGCCCGCTTCCTCGCCTTTCGGGTCGAGCAGGATGTCGGCGACCTGGTTATAGGTCAGGCGCGCGGCCGAGTGGATCACGGCCGGGTAGAACTGGTAAGCCCCGACCACGCCCTCGCTGCTGACGACCATGTCGCACACCAGGCTCAGGCGGTCGACCGCCGGGTTCAGGGAGCACAGGCCGTTCGACAGTTTTTCCGGCAGCATCGGGATCACGCGGCGCGGGAAGTAGACCGAGGTGCTGCGCTCGATGGCGTCGACGTCCAGGCCATCGTTCGGCTTCACATAATGGCTGACGTCGGCAATCGCGACAAGGAGGCGGAAGCCGTTGTCGGCGCCGATCCTGACCGGTTCGCAGTACACGGCATCGTCGAAGTCGCGTGCGTCTTCGCCGTCGATCGTCACCAGGGGCACGTCGCGCAGGTCGACACGGTCCGCCAGGTCGGCATCGACCACTTCGTTCGGCAGCCGGTTGGCTTGCTTCAGGGCGGCGGGCGCGAATACGTGCGGCACGCCGAACTTGCGCACGGCGATTTCGATTTCCATGCCCGGGTCGTCGAGTTCGCCGAGGACTTCGACGATGCGGCCGGTGGGCTTCTGGAAGCGCGCCGGTTGCTCGATCAGCTCGACGGAGACGACCTGGCCGGCCTTGGCCTTGCCGGGCGAACCGGCGATCAGGACGTCCTGGTTCATGCGCTGGTCTTCGGGCGAGACGATCCAGACCCCGCCTTCATTGAGCAGGCGCCCGATGATGTGGGTATTGGCGCGCGCGACAACTTCGACGATGGTGCCTTCCAGGCGGCCACGGCGGTCGGTGCCGGTGACTTTCGCCAGCACGCGGTCGCCATGCAGCACTTTCTGCATTTCTTTGTCGTTCAGGAACAGGTCGTTGCCCGGCTCGTCGGGAATGACGAAGCCAAAGCCGTCGCGGTGCGCGGCGACCTTACCTGCGATAAAACCAGCCTGGTCGGCGAGCGCATACGCGCCCTCGCCTTCGCTGCGGATCTGGCCGTCGCGTTCCATTGCGTTCAGGCGCCGGCCTAATACTTCCTGGGCGGCGGGATTGACTTGGAGGGCACGTGCGAGCGTGGTCGCATCGAGCGACGTACCGGCATCACGGAACACACCGAGGATTTCCTCTCGGCTAGGAATAGTATGAGTAGGTTGCTTCAAATCGTTTTCTTGAATTCTTCTTAATGGGTTCGGGAGCGAGCGTCACCGTGGTTGGATTGACACCTTGGCAGGCGTAGTGTAACGGAGGACCGGGGGATTCGCCTAACGAAGCGTGCGCCAGTGCGGCTCTGCACTAGCGGCGGGCGGGTCTTTGACTTTTGCAAACCTTCCGCTATAATCTCGGCTCTTTCGCAAGGACAGCAATGTTCGAGGGAGGAAAAGCAGGAGCAATAACAGGAAATTCTGCGCCAGGGCAGCGAAAGTTGATCTAGCGAAAAACAGGAAAGCCTGATATTGTATCAGCTTCGACGTAGCGTGTGCTCTTGAGCGCACGACTCATCGCCGGAACGATGTTGGCTTGTGCAGCAAGATGCCCACGTGGCGGAATTGGTAGACGCGCACGGTTCAGGTCCGTGTGCCGCAAGGTGTGGGGGTTCGAGTCCCTCCGTGGGCACCAAAGGTTTTTTCCCGGTTAGTCCGGCGCAAAACGCCGCAATCTTTGCAAAAGGATTGCGGCGTTTTGCGTTGGTGCGTCCATGACAAACTCCTTGACTGCGCTGTCGAACGGACTATGCTCGGGCTACGATGAAATTTTGGCACGTACCCGCTCCGTATCGGGACAGCCGTTGCGAAAAGCTCATCGGTGTTAAATAATAGGTCTGGTTAGCCCGCAGGTCGCCCATCGCTTTAATTACAGAACCGAGGAGACATTGATGTTCACGAGTCCAGAACAATTCGCATCCGCTACCAAAACCCTGTTTGACCTGCAAATGCAGACCTTCGACATGCTTGCCAACAAGACTGTCAAAGGACTGGAGCAGGTGATGGCGCTGAATATGGCCACTGCCCGCAGCACCATGGACAAGACGCTCGCGGCCAGCCGCGACCTGACCCAGGCGCAGGACGCCCGCGCCGCCTTCGATGCCCTCTCTGCGCGCATGAAGCCAGACATGTCCGGCAGCGTCGAGTACCGCGACCAGATGAAGGTCATTATCGAGGAGATGCAAGGCGAATTCCGCCGCGCCGCCGACGTCCACGTGGCCGAGGCGAAAAGCACGCTCTCCGCGCTGATCTACGACGTGACGCAAAACGTCAAGCCGGGTTCGGCGAACGCGGTCGAGATCATCAAGTCTGCGATCGACAATGCCTTCAAGGGCTACGAGCAGGTAACGCAAGCCACGCGCGACGCCGTCAAGAATGTCGAGGAGCAGATCGCCAAGGCTTCCTCGCTCGTCAATCCCGGCGGCGAGAAGGCGGCAACCGGTGCGCCAGGCGGCTAGCAGGCCGACAAGGCGGCGCAGTAACATGCCTTCGCGGCCGCCTGCGAGGCTGGCAGCCGTTTAACGCAACCAGGGCGGCTCGCGCCGCCCTGTAATATTCTTTCATCCTCACCCCCTGGATGAAAGAATATTTCATCCCGCTCTACGCTTCCCCCACGATTCCCAGCATTTCCTCGACATGGGCCAGTGCGCCCGCATCCTTCACGACCGTCTTCAGCCACAGGTGCAACGGCTGCTCGCCCCAGTTCGCCGCCTTGTCGGCCAGGTAGCCAACCGGGCTGTGGGGCTCGGTCTGGCGGAAGAAGTCGGCCACCGCGCGCAGCTGGCCCAGCGCCTGCGCACGGCTGGCGATGGCGCCGGCGAACACCGGCAGCCCCGCCGCCTGCACGACGGCGCCCGCCTGCGGCAGGGCCGGGACCGTCACTGCCGTGGCGGCGCTTCCACTCGCGGCCGGCGTGACGAAATGGGCCAGGTTCTGCAGCGCGGTGCGCGCGGCGCTGAAACTCGGACCGTCCGCGGCCAGGTGCATGTCAACCGCCGTTTCCAGCGCGCCGAGGGCGACGAGGCAGTGATTGCAGTCGTCCAGCAAGGCCTGCTGGAAGGCTTTCGAGGTACGGCCGCGCGCCGCTTCCACGTTGGCGATCGCTTCGCTGCCGCGGGCGCGCGCCGTTTCGATGTCGCGCATCGATATGGCGGCGCCTTCGGTCACCGGGCATCCGGTCACCAGCTGCGGCACGCGCGCCGCGATCCAGCACAGGTTGCCGATGCGCCTTTCGTAGCCGTCTTCGTCGCGCTGGGGATACAGGTCTTCCCAGTAGCGTTCGCACAGCGCGCCAATGACCAGCAACGCGTCGCCCAGGCTGCGCAGCCCGCCCGTTTTCGCGCTCGCCTCGGCCAGCCAGACCGCCAGCTGCAAGTCCTTGCTGCGCGTCTCGATCAACAGCGCGCAGCGTTTCGTCACGAACTTCCAGTCCGCTTCTTTCAGCGTCGTGACCCAGGCGCCCTGCTCGATCGACGGATCGTCCGCCTTGCGCGCCTGGGCGATGGTGTCGAGCTCGGGCGAGAACGCGAGGTTTTCGCCGCAGGGCGCGCTGCTGCTGACCGGGTTGAGTAGTTGTTCGACCTTGAACATGGCACGCCCCTTACGCTGCTTCGATCGCGTACTTGAACTTGCCCGCCCTGGTCGCCCCGACCTTGATGCGCGCAATCGCCCCGCCTTCGGCCATCCGGGCCAGCACGCTGTCGGCGATTTCCGGCAGCAGCGTGCCGTTGAGGATGGTGTCGACGTTGCGCGCGCCGGAGTCGACCTCGGTGCAGCGCGCCAGCACGGCATCCACCAGCGCCTCGTCGTATTCGAACGTGGCGCCGTGGTTGTCGCGCACGCGCTGGCCGATGCGATTCAGTTTCAGGCGGATGATGTTGGCCAGCACTTCGTCGGCGATCGGATAGAAGGGCACCGTCGCCAGGCGTCCCAGGAAGGCTGGCTTGAACTGCTTCATCAGCTGCGGACGGATCGCATCGAGCAGCGCATCGGGCTTCGGCATCTCGGCCGGCGTCCTGTTCAGGCAGGCCTGCATCATGGTGGCGGACGCCGTGTTCGAAGTGAGGATGATGATCGTATTCCTGAAATCGATCTGGCGTCCCTCGGCGTCGTCCAGCACGCCCTTGTCGAAGACCTGGAAGAACAGCTCGAGCACGTCGGGATGGGCCTTTTCGACTTCGTCGAGCAGCACCACGCTGTAGGGATTCCTCCTTACCGCTTCGGTCAGCACGCCGCCTTCGCCATAGCCGACATAGCCCGGCGGCGAGCCTTTCAGGCCGGAGACGCTGTGCGCTTCCTGGTATTCGCTCATGTTGATGGTCACCAGCTTGCGCTCGCCGCCATACAGCAAGTCGGCCAGCGCCAGCGCGGTCTCGGTCTTGCCCACGCCCGAGGTGCCGACGAACAGGAACACGCCTTTCGGCTTGTTCGGGTCGTCCAGGTTGGCCCGCGCCGTGCGCACGCGCTGGGCCACGGCGGACGTCGCATGCGACTGGCCAAGGATGCGTTCGTCGAGCAGCGACTGCAGCTGCAGCACGGTCTTGATCTCGTCCTTGACCATCCGCCCGAGCGGGATGCCGGTCCAGGCGGCGACGATGGCCGCCACGGTATGGCCGTCGACCTGCACCGGCACCAGCGGCGCCTCGCCCTGCAGGGCGCACAGTTCCTCGACCAGGACGCGCAAGCCGGGACTGTCGCCGCGGCCCGCTTCGAGTTCGCCACGCATGCGCCCGACCTCAAGCGTCAGCGCGCGTTCCTGCTCCCAGCGGGCCGTGAGACGCTCCTGCTCGGTCAGCGCCGCCATGCGTTCGCCGCGCAGGACGATCAGGCGCGCCGTGTGCTCGCCGCCGGCGCTTTGCTCGCGTTCGAGCGCCGCGATCTGGGCGTCGTTGCGTTCGATGCGGCGCATGCAGGTTTCCAGCAGCGCGGGCGTCGCGCTCTGGCCCAGCGCCACCTTGGCGCAGGCGGTGTCGAGCACGCTGATCGCCTTGTCGGGCAGCTGGCGGCCGCTGATGTAGCGGTGCGACAGGCGCACCGCCTCGGTGATGGCTTCGTCGTAGACGCGCACGCCGAAATGCTTTTCCATCAGCGGCGCCATCGCGCGCAGCATGGCGCAGGCGGTTTCCTCGTCCGGTTCCTCGACCTTGATCACCTGGAAGCGCCGCGCCAGCGCAGCGTCCTTCTCGAAATACTTCTTGTATTCGCTCCAGGTGGTGGCGGCGATGGTGCGCAGTTCGCCGCGCGCCAGGGCCGGCTTCAAGAGGTTGGCCGCGTCGTTCTGGCCGGCCGCGCCGCCGGCGCCGATCATCGTGTGCGCCTCGTCGATGAAGAGGATGATCGCGTGCGGGCTTTTCTTGACATCCTCGATCACTTTCTTGAGGCGGTTCTCGAACTCGCCTTTCACGCTGGCGCCAGCCTGCAGCAGGCCCATGTCGAGCGTGTGGATCTCGACCCCGCGCAGCACTTCCGGCACGTCGCCCTGCACGATGCGCAGCGCCAGCCCTTCGACCACGGCGGTCTTGCCGACGCCCGCTTCGCCGGTCAGGATCGGGTTGTTCTGGCGGCGCCGCATCAGGATGTCGATCGCCTGGCGGATTTCCGGGTCGCGCCCGATCACCGGATCGACCTTGCCTTCGCGCGCGCGCTTCGTCAGGCAGGTGGTGAACTGGTCCAGCGCCGGCGTTTTGCCGGGCGCCTGCGCTTCGAGCTCGCCGACCGGGTCGCCACCCTGCCCCTGCCCCTGCCGGTGTTCCTGTGCAGCGCTGGAGGCAGGGGCGACCGACTCGCTCGATCCGCGCATCAGCTTGTCGAAATCGTGCTTCAGACGTTCGAGCGAGAACAGGGTAAACAGGGGCGAGCCGCGCTGGGCCAGCTGCGCCAGGCTTGGCTCGGTCAGCAGTGCCAGCAGCAGGTGCCCGCTGCGGATGGTATTCGTGCCGTTGGTCCCGAGCGAGGCGATCAGCCACGCATGCTCGAGCAGCATCGGCAGGTGTTTTGAAAATACCGGCGTGCGCGCGCTGCCCGAGGCGAAGCGCGCCACTTCGCGGCGCAGGTCCGCCTCCAGTCCCGTGAGGCTGATGCCGCAGGCGCTCGCGGCGACGACCAGGTCGCAATCGGGCTGCTCGAGCAGCGCCAGGAACAGGTGCTCGATGTCGACTTCGTACTGGCCCAGCCCGACGCAGATGTTGGCCGCGCGCGTGGCGGCGGTGCGCGTCGCGTCACTCAGTTTGCCGATCAGGGTCTTGAGATTGATGTCCATGCGTGTCGCGTCCTTTGGGTCGATTTTTGTAAAGGCTAGCGCCGGCCGCCATCGTTGCGCGGACGGGCCACTTTCCTGATCGCGTAGTGCAGCGAGGATGGCTGCAGCACGGCGCTGAATTTGACGGTGTCGCCACCGGCCCCGAGTTCGAGCCTGGCGTGGATCACGAAGTCGAGCCGGTTGACGCTGCCCTCGACCAGTTCCAGGCTGGCGCTGACGTCCTTCAGGCGCGGCTCGTGGGTTTCGATGGCGCTTTTGAGGCTGGCGCAAATGGCGGCGCGGTCTTCGTCGCTGGTCAGGCAGAAGCCGGCGAAATCGACCAGCCCGTAATTGAGGATCGAGGCGCGCGCCAGGGGAAAGCGGTCGAATACCGAGGCGGGCAAGGCGGCGCGGGTGTTGAGCAGGGCTTCGAGGTCGCGCGCCACGTGGTCCTTGATCTGGTCGAGGTTCAGGCCTTGCGCCGCTGCGGGATCAGCGCTGCCCGGCTGGCTGCGCTCGTCCATCAGGCGGTCGAGCAGGCCGGGGATGAAGCCTTTCATGAAGTCTCCTGCAACAGATTGGGCAGCCCTGGCAAAGCGCCGGCAAGGCGGAGTGCCAGGGCTTTTTCCTTCTTCTCTACTCAAGCGACTTTGTTGGTCGCCAGGTCCCAGCCGCCCGAGGTATTGCCGCCGGCGCCGCCGGTCACCTTTTGCTGGGTGTACTTCCATTTGATCTTCGAGAACTTCAGGCCGACTTTCTCCTGGATGATCGAGCCTTCCTGGACCGCCGGCATGATGGCGCCGATCAGAACGTTTTCCAGCTCGATTTCGAAGTACTTGATGCGATCGCCCTGGCCGTCGGCACGCATGAATTCCAGCTTGGCTTTGGGGATAGTCTTGCCGGCCGAGCAGGTTTGCAGCAGGATTGGCGAGGCCAGGTCGGCCAGCTTGGTGAACGACACTTCCTTGTGCTCGCAGCGTTCGGCGGTGTGGCCGCCGCCCGTCGAGGCGGTGGCCGAACGTGGCTGGCTCACGCCCCAGTTCACCGAGGTGCACTCGATCCAGTCCTTGTGCTTGTCATCCGTCGACTCGCCCTTGATGCCATCGATCTGCAGATATACGTCAATTGCCATGTTTGCTTACTCCAGTCCAGGTTAAAAAGGTGATCTAGCTTTTGGTCGACTGCGGCAACTCCGCGACCAGTCGGAGAGATACGGATAATTCATCGAGCTGAAAATGCGGACGCAGGAAGGAGACGGCGCGGTAGCAGCCGGGGCGGCCCGGTATCTCCGCCACCTGCACGCTGGCTTCCCTCAGCGGGAACTGCGCTTTTTGTTCCTGGCTGGCGTTGTCGTCGAGGAGGACGTACTGGGTCAGCCAGCGGTTCAGGTAATCCTCGACGTTCGAGGCGGCGGCGAAGCTGCCAATCTTGTCGCGCATCATGGACTTCATGTAGTGGGCGATGCGCGAGACGGCGAAGATGTACTGCAGCTGCGAGGACAGCATGGCGTTGGCGTTGGCCGCTTCGTTGGCGTACTTCTTCGCCTTCTGCGCCGACTGCGCGCCAAAAAAGGCCGCATACGAGGTGTTCTTGCAGTGCACCAGCGAGATGAAGCCCAGGTCCGACAGTTCTTTCTCACGGCGGTCGGTGATGGCGACCTCGGTCGGGCATTTCAGCGCGACCTCGCCTTCGTCGGTCTTGAAGGTATGGGTCGGCAGGTTTTCCACCAGGCCTCCCCCTTCGACGCCGCGGATCGCCGCGCACCAGCCGTAGTCTTCGAAGGCGCGCGTCAGCTTCGAAGGCGCGCGTCAGCTTCGAGGCGAACGCATACGAAGCGTTACACCACAGGTATTTGCTGTGGTCGGTGCCGTCGACGTCCTCCACATAATTGAAGCCTTCGGTGGTGATGCCGTCGATCGGGTTGTACGGCAGGCGGCCCAGGAAGCGCGGCAGCGTCAGGCCGACATAGCGCGAGTCTTCCGATTCGCGGAACGCTTTCCACTTCGCGTATTCGACGGTGTCGAAGACCTTCGCCAGGTCGCGCGGCTTGCCCAGGTCGCCAAAGCTTTCGACGCCGAACAGTTCAGGCGCTGCCGAGGCGATGAAGGGCGCGTGGCTGGCCGCGGCCACGTGCGACATCTGCTCGAGAAAATACATGTCCTCGGGCTGGCGGCTCATTTCGAAGTCGCCCACCAGGGCGCCGTAGGGCGCGCCGCCGAAAGTGCCGAATTCCTCTTCGTAGATTTTCTTGAAGAGCGAGCTCTGGTCGAATTCGAGCGCGGCCTGGAAGTCCTTCACCAGCTCGCGCTTGCTGGCGTTGAGCATGCGGATCTGCAGGCCGGAACTGGTCGACGAATTCTTCACCAGGTATTGCAGGCCGGTCCAGCTGCGCTCGAGCTTCTGGAATTCGGGCGCGTGCATGACGCTTGATAACTGGGTCGAGATCATGCGGTCGAGTTCCGCCAGGCGCGCATCGATCATCGCCGACAGGTTGTTCGACACCACCATCGTGCCCGACATCACCTGGGTGACCAGTTCCGAGATCAGGTCGCGCGCGCGCTCATGCTCGCTGGGCGAGGCGGCCACCCGGCTTTGCTCGACGATCTGGTCGAGCAGCGAGTTGTCCAGCTCAAGGGCCGGCGCATTTTTTACAACTTGTTCGAGCATCGCCGCCATTTATTTACCCTCCGTCTTGCGCAGGCCTTCGAGCTTTTCGGTATTGCCGAGGACTTCGCTCAGGATGTCGTCGAGCTTGTCGTTCCCGGCCAGCTTGTTGCGCAGGTCGGCGAGCTTGGTGCGCGCTTCCAGCAGGCCTTTCAGGGGCGCGACCTGCTGCACCACGGCTTCGGGGCGGAAGTCGGCCATCTCGCGAAACTGCAGCTGCACGCCGAACTGGCCGCCCTCTTCCGACAGATGGTTCTCGACGCTGAACTGCACGGCGGGCGCCACGCCGCTCAGCACTTCGTCGAAATTCGAGGCGTCGACGTTGACGAACTTGCGGTCCTTGAGGCGCTTCTTCTCGGCGTTCGGGTCGTTGCCGAAGTCGCCAAGCACGCCGACCACGAACGGCAGCTCCTTGTTTTCGATGGCGTCGCCGATCTCGACGTCATAGGTCATCTGCACACGCGGCGCGCGCACCTTCTGCAAGCGCTTCTGCACGCTTTCACTTTTAGCCATGGCTGCTCCGAAAGGGGTAACAGGCCGGCGGGCGCCGGCCCGCGAGGTTTATTTGAGCGCGCCGAACGGGTCGCTCGCACCCGCAGCGGACTTCGGTGCGGTCGCGGTGGTGGTCGTTCCCGCCGGCTTCTGCCTCGGCGGAGAGATCCGCTTCGTCGTGCTGGGCACCAGCACGTCTTCGCCCAGGCTCGTGCGCAGCAGCTTGGCCAGTTCCTCCGCCTCGGATTTCACGTTGCCGCTCAATTTATTCTTGCGCGTCAGCTCGGCCAGCGCCTTGCTCGACACGCGCAGGCCGCTGACCGCGGCGATGCTGTTGGCGATTGTGTCGTCCGGGTCGCGTTCGAGCGCCGCGAGTGCGTCGACGATCGCTTCGCCATAGTTCTTGCTGTCGAAGCGCATCTGCGCCATGCGCACCCAGGGGGTCTTATCGGCCGGGAAGGCCTGGCCAGCGCCCTTCAGGACGGCATAGGCCTTTTCGCCATGGCCGGCGGCCACCGCGGCGTCGGCCGCGGCGATGGAAGCTTCCATCGTCGCGCCCTTCGCAACGCTGCCCGACCCTTCGCCGGTGGTGCCGCAAGCGGTCAACAAGGCGACGCACGCCATGGCCGGCATCAGTCGTGTGAACATCATTTCGGTCTCCAGTACGTTGAACCAGCCGCCATTATTCGGGAAGCGATTTCAAAAGAGTTGCGGCTGATCAACAAGGGAACAGGTCGGCTTGACAGCGTGCGATGGGAGTCCGGTTTGCGCGGGCGCAGATGAAGTCCGTGGCCTTGCTGTTAAATGAGCGCTGGCATTGTTTACGAGAGGCAAGAATCGAATGCGACTCCCTTCCTTATCCTGCCTGCTCCTGTGCGCCGCCACGCTGCCGGGCTGCGCCGGCGACGGCCTGGCCGGCCGCGCGCTCGAGGCCACGGGCATGCGCAAGGGGCCCCAGGCCGAGGCCCTCAAGGCGCCGCGCAGCATTGCGCTGCGCCTGCACGCGGCGCCGAAACTCAATGCCGACGCCCAGGGACGGCCGCTCGCGCTGCTGGCCCGCGTGTACACCCTGCGTCAGAACGCCGCTTTCGAAGCGGCGCCCTACGCCACGTTCCTGACGCCGGGCCTGGACCGCGAAGCATTCGGCGCCGACCTGGTCGAGGTCAAGGACGTGACGCTGGTACCCGGCCAGCGCTACGAAGTCGTCGAGAAGCTGGCGCGCGACGCCGCTTACATCGGCATCGTGGCGCTTTTTCATGCGCCGGCGCCGCAGCGCTGGCGCATGTCGTTTGCCGCGGCCGAGGCCGAGAGCGCCGGCGTGACGGTCGCCCTGCAGGCCTGCGCTCTGGCGGCCGGCGCGGGGGCGAAACCGCAGGTTTCCGGCGCCAAGGCGCCAGGTTCTGCGCGCTGTCAATAAATGCGCGCCTGCCTTCCAGCAAGCTCAACTCTTTTCCCGAAAACATTCCTTCGCGAGGTAACAGTGAACATGCCATCGAAACTGCTGTGGGGTGAGGGACTGTTCTTGCGCCCCCAGCATTTCCAGCAGCAGGACCAGTATCACGAGCACCGCCTCAACGAAAGCGTCAAGGCGGTCCATCCGTACGCCTGGGGTGTCAATCAGCTGCAAGTGGACCGTGACGCGCTGGCCAACAATGCGCTGCGCATTCTCGAACTGTCGCTGCGGTTTCAGGACGGTGAACTGTACGACGCGCCCGGCGCCGACGAGCTGCCCGACACGCTCGACCTGAGCGAGCTTCTCCAGTCACAGCAAACCATTACCTATTACGCCGCCCTGCCCGCCTTTAAGCCGTTCGGCGGC